>JAICXL010000051.1 GCA_025980475.1 Nocardioidaceae bacterium
CAATGTCGTGCTGCACGGCCTGCTCGGCGAGGGCGTCGCGGCGTCCACGCGCTTCGACCCGCAGGCGAAGGCGCTGGGCGAGTGGCTGCGCTCGCGACACGTCGAGATCCCTTCGGAGCTGCTGTGACCTGGACTGACGAGCAGGTCGCCCTGCGCGCGACCACGACGCGCTTCGTCGAGCGGGAGGTGCTGCCGCACCTGCAGCAGTGGGAGGACGTCGGCGAGATCCCGCGCGCCTTGCATGTCTCCGCTGCCCGGGCCGGACTGCTCGGGGTCGGCTTCCCGGAGTCGGTCGGCGGCCAGGGCGGGTCCCTTCTGGACACGGTCGCGCTGCAGGAGGCCTTCTTCGCGGCAGGTGGCTCATCCGGGCTCGCTGCGGGCCTGTTCACCGGGGGTATCGCGCTGCCCCACATCGCCGCGCACGGCTCCGCCGAGCTGATCGACCGGTTCGTGCGGCCGACGCTGGCCGGGGAGAAGATCGGCGCGCTCGCGATCACCGAGCCGTCCGGTGGCTCCGACGTGGCCGCGATCCGCACGACCGCCGTGCGCGACGGGGACGACTTGGTGGTCAACGGGTCGAAGGCGTTCATCACCTCCGGTGTGCGGGCGGACTTCGTGGTTGTTGCCGCGCGCACCGGCGGGGCCGGCCACTCCGGCATCTCCCTGCTCGTGATCGAGAAGGGCACGCCCGGCTTCACCGTCGACCGGCAGCTGGCCAAGATGGGCTGGCACTGCTCGGACACCGCGGCGCTGTCGTTCGTGGATGCGCACGTGCCGGCCGCCAACCTCGTCGGGGCGGTGGACTCGGGATTCGTGCAGATCGCCGAGCAGTTCGTGGTCGAGCGGATCGCACTGGCCGTGCACGCCTACGGCATCGCAGCGCGGTCGCTCGCCCTGACGGCGTCGTACTGCCGTGACCGGGCGACCTTCGGCAAGCCGCTGATGGCCAACCAGGTCGTCCGCCACAGGCTGGTCGAGATGCACCGCCAGGTCGACGTCGCGCGCACCTACGCTCGGTCGGTCGCTGCCCGCCATGACGCCGGGGAGTCGACGATCGCCGAGGCGTGCCTGGCCAAGCAGACCGCTGTCGAGGCCTGCGCGTACGTCGTCGACCAGGCCGTCCAGCTGCACGGCGGGGCGGGCTACCTGCGCGGCACCGAGGTGGAGCGGCACTATCGCGACCACCGCATCCTGCCCATCGGTGGCGGCGCCACCGAGGTGCTCACCGACCTGTCGGCCCGACTCCTGGGATACACATGTTGACTTCCGTCTCGCGGCCCGTTGACTTCCGTCTCGCGGCCCGTTCATTTGGGCCTCGCGGCCCTTTCAGTTGGGGATCCGGGCCCGGTGAGTTTCGGGTTGTGGCCGTCGAGCAGGACCCGAACTCCCAACTCGACGGGCCGAAACCCCGAACTCGACGGGGGGTGGGGTCATGAGCGCCAACCGCGAGGCGATGATCGAGAAACTGGCCGATCTGGAGGCCGAGCACGCGAGGGCGGTGGCCGGCGGCGGTGAGAAGTACGTCGAGCGCCACCACGCGCGCGGCAAGCTGCTGCCGCGCGAGCGGATCGAGCTGCTCGTCGACCCCGGCTCGGCCTTCCTCGAGCTGTCACCGCTTGCCGGCTGGGGCTCCGACTTCACCGTGGGCGCCTCGGTGGTCACGGGCATCGGTGTCGTGGAGGGCGTCGAGTGCCTGATCACTGCCAACGACCCGACGGTGAAGGGCGGCGCGAGCAATCCCTGGACGGTGAAGAAGGTCTTCCGCGCCGCCCAGATCGCCGAGGAGAACGATCTTCCGACGATCAGCCTCGTCGAGTCCGGTGGTGCCGACCTGCCGACCCAGAAGGAGATCTTCATCCCGGGCGGCAGGCTTTTCCGCGACCTGACCCGGGCGAGTGCCCGCAAGCAGCCGACGATCGCGCTGGTGTTCGGCAACTCCACGGCGGGTGGCGCCTACGTGCCGGGGATGAGCGACTACACCGTGATGGTCAAGGAGCAGGCCAAGGTGTTTCTCGGCGGCCCGCCGCTGGTCAAGATGGCCACCGGCGAGGAGTCCGACGACGAGTCCCTCGGCGGTGCGGAGATGCACGCACGAGTCTCCGGACTGGCCGACTACCTGGCCGTCGACGAGCGCGACGCGATCCGGATCGGGCGGCGGATCGTGGCGCGGCTCAACCGGCGTACGAAACCCGGAATTCAACGGGCCGAAACCCGGAACTCGACGGGCCATGACACCCAAGTCGACGATTATGCCGAGCCCGACGAGGATCCCGAGGGCCTGCTGGAGCTGATCCCCGCCGACCTCAAGGAGCCGTTCGACCCCCGCGAGGTGATCGTGCGGCTGGTCGACGGGAGAGGGGGCGACGGCCGGGGCACCGAGGTCGCCTTCGACGAGTTCAAGCCGCTCTACGGACCGTCGCTGGTCACCGGCTGGGCGCGGCTGCACGGCCACCAGATCGGCATCCTCGCCAACGCGCAGGGGGTGTTGTTCAGCGAGGAGGCGCAGAAGGCCGCGCAGTTCATCCAGCTGGCCAACCAGGCCGACACCCCGCTGCTCTTCCTGCACAACACGACCGGCTACATGGTCGGCGCGGAGTACGAGCAGGGGGGCATCATCAAGCACGGCGCCCAGATGATCAACGCCGTGTCCAACAGCACGGTGCCGCACCTGAGCGTGATCATGGGCGCGTCCTACGGCGCCGGCAACTACGGCATGAACGGCCGCGCCTACGACCCCCGCTTCCTCTTCACCTGGCCGAGCGCGAAGTCCGCGGTGATGGGCCCGGCCCAGCTGGCCGGCGTGCTCTCCCTGGTGGCGCGAGCGGCGGCGGAGGCGAAGGGCAGGGAGTACGACGAAACCTCCGACCGGCAGATGCGCGACTTCGTGGAGGCCCAGGTCGAGGAGCAGAGCCTGCCGTTCTTCCTCTCGGGAATGTTGTACGACGACGGCGTCATCGACCCACGGGACACCCGCACCGTGCTCGGCATCTGCCTGTCCGTGATCGCCAACCGCCCGGTCGAGGGCGCGAAGGGATATGGGGTGTTCCGGCTGTGATCCGACGACTGCTGGTCGCCAACCGCGGCGAGATCGCCCGGCGGGTGTTCGCCACCTGCCGGCGGCTCGGCATCGAGACCGTGGCGGTGTTCTCGGACGCGGACGCCGGCCTGCCGTTCGTGCACGAAGCGGACGTCGCCTTCCGCCTACCGGGCAGCGCGCCGGCCGACACCTACCTGCGTGGTGACCTCGTCGTCGAGGCCGCTCGCCGGACCGGCGCGGACGCCGTGCACCCGGGCTACGGGTTCCTCTCCGAGAGTGCGGCCTTCGCCCGCGCGGTGATCGACGCCGGACGCACCTGGGTGGGGCCGTCTCCGGAGTCCATCGCGGCGATGGGGTCGAAGGTCGGAGCCAAGAGGCTGATGGTGGCCGCTGGGGTGCCGGTGCTCACCGCCCCGGCCGACCCGAGCGAGGGCGATCTGCCGTTGCTGGTCAAGGCATCCGCCGGCGGCGGTGGCCGGGGGATGCGGATCGTGCGTTCTCTGGTGGACCTGCCCGGCGAGATCGAGACCGCGTCGGCCGAGGCGGCCTCGGCTTTCGGAGACGGAACCGTCTTCGTGGAGCCGTACGTCGAGCACGGCCGGCATGTCGAGGTCCAGGTCGTCGGAGACCACCATGGCGACGTGCTCGTTCTGGGCGAGCGGGACTGTTCCATCCAGCGACGTCACCAGAAGGTCGTCGAGGAGGCGCCGGCGCCGGACATCGACGGCGCGGTCGTGGCTGCGATGCAGGAGGCGGCTCGGGCGGCGGCCGCCGCCATCGGCTATGTCGGCGCCGGCACGGTCGAGTTCCTCTACGACCCTGCGAGGGAGCGGTTCTCCTTCCTGGAGATGAACACCCGCCTGCAGGTCGAGCACCCGGTGACCGAGGCGGTTTTCGACATCGACCTGGTGGAGCTGCAGCTCGCCGTCGCCGAGGGACGCGCGCTCGGCTCGGTGGTCGAGCCTCCCGGAAGCCCCCGCGGGCACGCGATCGAGGTTCGGCTCTACGCCGAGGACCCGGTGCGCGACTGGCAACCGCAGAGCGGCCGGCTGGTCACGTTCGACATCCCGCACGACGCGTCGTTCGAACCTGGCTCGGTTCGGGTCGACGCCGGTGTCGCGTCGGGCAGTGAGGTGTCCACCCACTACGACGCGATGCTCGCCAAGGTGATCGCGTGGGCGCCGACCAGGCACGAGGCGGCCCGGAGGCTGGCCGGTGCGCTCTCACGTGCCCGCATCCACGGCGTGACCACGAACCGCGACCTGCTGGTGGCGACACTGCGGGACCCGGCGTTCCTGGCCGGTGAGGTCGGCACCGACTTCTTCGACCGGCGGCCCGTCGTGCACGAACCGGGGTCGCCCTCGCCGCAGCTCCTGCTCGCGGCGACGATCCTGCTGGCCGAGGACGACCGGCGGAAGCGGCGGGTGCAGCAGGGCATCCCGGTCGGCTGGCGCAACGTCACCTCGCAGCCGCAGCGCACGGTGCTCCTCGACGGCGACACCGAGCACCTGGTCGAGTGGCTCGGGACCCGGGAGGGCTACTCGGCCGGTGACACCCGGGTCCTCGACGCATCCGTGGCTCGTGTCGTGCTCGAGACCGGCGGCGTGAGTGCGCCGTACGAAGGGGTCGTCGTGGCCGCTCCCGACGGCACCCGCGAGGTGCACGTCGACGGGCCGGGGATGTCTGCGAGCCTGCAGGAGAGGCCGCGGTTCGCCGACCCGGCCGAGCAGGTGCGGGCGGGCACGTTGGTCGCACCGATGCCGGGCACCGTGGTCAGTGTCGCGGTGAGGGTCGGCGACAGGGTCGAGCAGGGACAGGCCATGCTGGTGCTCGAGGCGATGAAGATGCAGCACACGGTCACCGCGCCGACCAGTGGCGTCGTGACCGAGATCGATGTCGAGTCCGGCGGACAGGTGGCCGCCGGGGCTGTGCTCGTGGTGGTGGAAGGAGACGAGGGATGACGAGCTTCACCGAGTCCGAGGAGCGCCAGGAGCTCCGCCGGCAGGTCGCCAAGTTGGCGTCGAGCTACGGGCGGGAGTACTTCACCCGCCAGGCGCGCGACGGCGAGAAGACCACCGAGCTGTGGCTGGCGATCGGCAAGGCCGGCTACCTCGGCATCAACATCCCCGAGGAGTACGGCGGCGGTGGTGGCGGCATCGGCGACATCGCCGCTGTCTGCGAGGAGCTCGCTGCGCAGGGGTGCCCGCTGCTGATGATGGTGGTCAGCCCGGCGATCTGCGGGACGGTGATCACCCGGTTCGGCACGCAGGCACAGAAGCAGCGGTGGCTTCCCGGCATCTGTGACGGTACGGCGACGATGGCCTTCGCGATCACCGAGCCCGACGCTGGCACCAACTCGCACAACATCACCACGACTGCGCGGCGCGACGGCGACGACTGGGTCCTCAAGGGCCAGAAGATCTTCATCTCCGGGGTCGACGAGGCAGCCAACGTGCTCGTCGTCGCGCGCACCGAGGACGCCCGGACCGGCAAGCTCAAGCCGTGCCTGTTCGTCGTACCCGCTGATGCCGACGGGTTCGGCTTCACCCCGATCCCGATGGAGATCGTCAGCCCGGAGCGGCAGTTCCAGGTCTTCATCGACGACGTGCGGCTGCCGGCGGACGCGCTCGTCGGCGACCCGGAGTCAGGCGCAGGTGCGGGACTTCAACAGTTGTTCGCCGGCCTCAACCCGGAGCGGATCATGGCGGCCTCGTTCTCGACCGGACTGGGGCGCTACGCCCTGGACAAGGCGGTCGCCTACGTGAAGGAGCGCGAGGTCTGGGGGCAGCCGGTCGGCGCGCACCAGGGTCTCGCGCATCCGCTGGCCCAGTCGAAGATCGAGATCGAGCTCGCCCGCCTGATGACCCAGAAGGCCGCTGCGCTGTATGACAACGGAGCCGCCGGTGACCTTGCCGCGGAAGCGGCCGCCGGTGAGGCTGCGAACATGGCCAAGTACGCCGCCGCCGAGGCCGCCTGCGACGCAGCGGATCGGGCGGTGCAGGCCCACGGTGGCAACGGCATCACCCAGGAGTACGGCGTTGCCGGCCTGCTGGTCGCCGCGCGGGCGGGGCGGATCGCCCCGGTGTCGCGGGAGATGATCCTGAACTTCGTCGGGATGCACTCCCTCGGCCTGCCGAAGTCCTACTGACCCGTCGAGTTGGGGGTTCGGGCCCGTTCACTTCGGCCTTCGGGCCCTCACCCGGCCACGACCCGCAACTCGACGGGTCGAAAACCGAAACTCGACGGGCCACAACCCGAAACTCAACGGGCCGAAACCCCCAAGTCGACAGGAGAGCGACGATGAGTGAGCTGGTGCACTACGAAGTCGGCGACGGGGTCGGCACGATCACGCTGGACTCGCCGCACAACCGCAACGCGCTGAGCAGGCAGTTGGTGCGCGAGCTGCTCGAGCGGCTCGACCGGGCGGCCGGCGACGAGTCGAAGGTCGTCGTGATCCGCAGTGCCGACCGGGTCTTCTGCAGCGGCGCCGACCTCTCCGAGGCAGCCGAGGGCGGCATGGACGAGGGCACCCGTGCCCTGGTCGACCTGCAGCGACGCATCCTCGGGCATGCCAAGCCGGTGGTCACCAGGATCGCCGGGCCGGTGCGTGCGGGCGGCCTGGGCATCGTCGGCGCCAGCGACATCGCGATCTGTGCAGATGACGTCACCTTCGCGCTCACCGAGGTCCGGCTGGCCCTCGCCCCGGCGGTCATCTCGCTGAGCCTGCTGCCCCGGTTGCCCAGCCGGGGTGCCAGCGACAGCTTCCTCACCGGTCGGACCTTCGACGCGCACGAGGCCGCGACGATGAGCATCGTCACGAGGGTGGTGCCGCCGGACGAGCTCGACGACGCGGTCGCGCGGACCTGCGCCGAGCTGCAGAAGGGCCACCCCCAAGGGCTCCGCGAGACCAAGTCGCTGCTGGCCCGTGGGCCGCTGGCCTACCTCGAGGCGAACGCCGAGGAGATGACCACGCTCAGCGCGCGGCTCTTCGCCTCCGACGGCGCCCGGGAGGCGATGAAGGCGTTCCTCGACCGCAGGAGGTAGCGAGCGTGCCGCGAGAGGAGTAGGTTCTCGCAGTTGTGCGCGCCGGGGTGAGGACCTACTGGAAGCTGGTCGTCTCCGGCTTCCGTCAGGAGTCCCACTACCGTCTCGCCGCTTTCGCCGGTCTGGTCGCCAACGTCACCTTCGGCTTTCTCAAGGCGGCCATCCTGTTCGCCACCGTGCGCGCCTCCGGCGGCCACCTGGCGGGCTACGACGTCGGTTCGATGAGCGCATACGTCTGGCTCTCCCAAGGGATGCTCGGGATGGTCAACCTCTCCGGCACCCACGAGCTCGGCGAGCGGATCCGGTCCGGTGACGTCGCGGTCGACTTCGCCCGCCCGGTCGACATCCAAGGCTCCTACCTGGCCCGGTTCGTGGGCGCCCGGGTGTTCACCCTGCTTCCGCGCGGCCTGCCGAGCGTCGTGGTGGGAGCGCTCACGATCGGGATGACGATGCCGGCGACCGCGCAGCCCTACCTGCTCGGCGGCGTGAGCATCGTGCTCGGCATCGCCAGCTCGTTCGGCTGCGTCTACGTCATCCACGTGCTCGGCTTCTGGCTCGTTGAGACTCGCGGCCTGCAGCTGCTCTACATGGTGGTCTCGGGCTTCTTCGCCGGGCTCTTCGTGCCGCTCCCGCTGTTCCCCTCCTGGTTGCACGACGCCGCCTACGCCACGCCCTTCCCGTCGGTGATGATGACCCCGATCAACGTGCTCAGCGGCCAGCTCACGGGGCTCGCCGCGTGGCACTCCGTGCTCGTCCAGGTCGCCTGGCTGGCCGGCGTGCTGCTCCTCGGACGGGTGCTCACCAGTGCCGGTCTGCGCAAGCTGGAGGTCCAGGGTGGCTGACCCAGCGAGCGCCCTGCTGGCGCCGTACAAGGCCGTCCTGGCCTCCCGGATCCGCGCCCAGCGCTCCTACCGCGCGTCGTTCGCGCTCGACCTCGGCAGCTCGCTGCTGGTCGGGCTGGTCGAGCTTGCCGAGGTCTGGATCCTGTTTCACAACGTCACCGTCCTCGGCGGGATGTCGTTCCCCTCGATCGCGCTGGTCTTCGGGCTGGCCGACATGGCCTTCGCCCTGGCCGACCTCGCGTGCGGGCACTGCGACCGGCTGCCGACCTATGTGCGCGCCGGCACGCTCGACGTGTTCTACCTGCGCCCGCAGCCGCTGCTCGCCCAGCTCGTCGCGAGCGACATCAGCCTGCGCCGGCTGGCCCGGTGCCCGGTCGGGGCGGCCGCGCTCGGCTACGGGCTGGTGGCCGCCGACGTGCAGTGGAGCCCAGCGACGATCGCGCTCCTCGCGGTGACGTTCCTCAGCGGCTGCGCCATCTTCTCCGCCTTGTTCATCTGTGCGGCCGGCCTGCAGTTCTTCCTCATCAACGGGGCCGAGATGACCAACGCGTTCGTCTACGGCGGCCGCTACGCCGCAACGCAGCCTGCGCGCGTGTGGTCGGGGGCGCTCAAGGTGGTGTTCGGGATGGTCTTCCCGGTGGTGTTCGCCGGCTACCTCCCGGTGCTCCGCGTCGTCGACCTGCCCAGCCCGCACCCCTTCCCGGAGTGGGCCGGATGGGCCGCGCCGCTCGCCGCCGTGTGGGCGTGGCTGTTCGCGATCGCGTGCTGGCGCTGCGGCGTCCGGCACTACCAGGGGGCTGGCGGATGACGATCATCGAGACCGAGCGACTGACGCGGCAGTTCGTCCGGCGCAGCAGGGGACTGCGCCGCTCTCCGGGTCGGTCCCGCTCCCTGCTCACGGCCGTGGACGACGTGACCCTGCGGATCGAGCCAGGGGAGTCGGTGGGCTACATCGGCGCGAACGGGGCCGGCAAGTCCACCACCATCAAGATGCTGACCGGCATCCTCGTGCCCACCAGTGGACGGGTGCGGACCTGCGGCCTCGACCCCGTGCGCCAACGGCGGCTGTTGGCGAGCCGGGTCGGTGTCGTCTTCGGACAGCGGTCGCAGCTGTGGTGGGACCTGCCGGTGCGGGAGTCCTTCGAGATCCTGGCCGCGATCCACCGGCTGCCCGCCCGGGCCGGGGCCATGCGGCAGGACGAGCTGGTCGAGCAGCTCGAGATGGGCGCATTTCTCGAGACGCCGGTGCGTCAGCTCTCGCTCGGACAGCGGATGCGTGCCGAGGTCGCGGCCGCGCTGCTGCACTCGCCGGAGCTGGTGATCCTCGACGAGCCGACCATTGGGCTCGACCTGCTCTCCAAGCAGCGGCTGCGCGAGTTCCTGGTCGCCGAGCGCGGCCGGCACGGCACCACGTTGCTGCTGACCACCCACGACATGGGTGACATCGCGCGGCTCTGCGAGCGGGTGCTGGTGATCGACCACGGCCGGCTCGCGTACGACGGGTCGCTGGCGGGGCTCAGCCGCACCGTCGGCGCGCAACGGGTGCTGGTCGTCGACCTCACCGAGAGCCTCCCGGACCTCAACGACATCCCGGACACCCGCCACCTCGGCAGCGAGGGCAACGGGCTGCGTCAGCGGCTCGCCTTCGACGCCGAGCAGACCACCGCCGCCCGCGTGCTGTCCGCGGTGTCGAAGCGCGCCGAGGTGCGCGACCTGTCGGTGGAGGAGCCGGACATCGAGGACGTCGTCCGGCGGATCTACTCCGCCCACCGCTGAGGGGGTGGCGCAATCGGCCGCACCGGCGCGAAGATCGGGTCATGTCAGCCACCGAAGCCCTGCGCCAGGCCCGCGACCAGCTGATCGACCTGCGCAGCTCCTACGAGAAGGCGCTCACCGACTTTGAGTGGCCCGACGTGGGCACCAGCTTCAACTGGGCGCACGACTGGTTCGACGCCTTCGCCACCGGCAACGACCGGCCGGCGCTGGTGATCGTCGAAGAGGACCGCTCACGCAGCTCGTGGACCTTCGACGAGATGGTCCGCCGCTCCGACCAGGTCGCGAGCCTCCTTGCCCAGCAGGGCGTCCAGCGCGGCGACAGCGTGATCGTGATGCTCGGCAACCAGGTCGAGCTGTGGGACTCGATGCTCGCCGTGATGAAGCTCGGCGCGGTGATCATGCCGACCACCACCGCCGTGGGTCCCAAGGAGCTCGTCGACCGGATCGAGCGCGGCAGCGCGAAGGCGGTGATCTGCAACGTTGCGGACGCCGGCAAGTTCGACGAGGTGCCGGGTGACTACACGAGGTTCGTGGTCGGCGACGCCCCGCAGGGATGGCACGCGCTGGGGTCGGCGTACGACCTCGAGCCCGTCAAGCGCGATCACCCGGGCAACGCCAGCACCGATCGGCTGCTGCTCTACTTCACCTCGGGCACGACGAGTCGGCCGAAGCTGGTGGAGCACACGCATGTGTCCTACCCGGTGGGCCACCTGAGCACGATGTACTGGCTGGGCGTGAAGCCCGGAGACGTGCACCTGAACATCTCCTCGCCCGGCTGGGCCAAGCACGCCTGGTCGAACTTCTTCGCCCCCTGGCTGGGCGAGGCGACCGTGTTCCTCTACAACTACGCACGGTTCGACGCGGCCGCGCTGCTCGAGCAGCTGCGCAACGAGCACGTGCACACCTTCTGCGCGCCGCCCACGGTCTGGCGGATGCTGATCAACGCCGACCTCTCCGGCGGGTGCGGCGAGCTGCGGGAGGCGCTCGCCGCCGGTGAGCCGCTCAACCCCGAGGTGATCAGCCAGGTCGAGAAGCACTGGGGACTGACCATCCGCGACGGCTGGGGGCAGACCGAGACCACCGCGTCAGTCGCGAACTCGCCCGGCCAGCGGGTCAAGTCCGGCTCGATGGGCCGGCCGCTGCCGGGCGTGCCGGTGGTGCTCGTCGACCCGGCGACCGCCGAGCTGGTCGAGGGCGCCGGCGAGGGTGAGCTCTGCCTGGACCTGTCCGCGAAGCCGCTGTCGCTGATGACCGGCTACCAGGGCGACCAGGCCCGCAACGACGAAGCCATGGCCGGGGGCTACTACCACACCGGCGACGTGGCGGCGCGCGACGAAGACGGGTACATCACCTACATCGGCCGCACCGACGACGTGTTCAAGGCCTCGGACTACAAGGTCAGCCCGTTCGAGCTGGAGTCGGTGCTGATCGAGCACCCGGCGGTGGCCGAGGCGGCGATCGTGCCGGCGCCCGACCCGCTGCGGCTGGCGGTACCGAAGGCGTACGTCGCCCTCACCGCGGGCCACCAACCGACCGAGGAGACCGCGGCCGACATCCTGCGCTACGCCCGTGAGCACCTGCCGCCGTACCTGCGGATCCGGCGGATCGAGTTCGCCGAGCTGCCGAAGACGATCTCCGGGAAGATCCGCCGGGTCGAGCTGCGGCACCGCGAGGAGGAGCTGGCCGACGAGCGGATCGAGGGCGAGTTCCGCGACGACGTCCTCCGCGACTAGCCCCTGCGGGTCGTGCGCCAGCGCTCGAGCAGGTGCGGCACCTCGGCCTGGTAGAACGCCAGGAAGTCGCGGGTCTCCTCAACGCGGTCCTTTGCGCCGCCGAAGTCGACCTCGGCGAGCGCGCGGTCGAACATGGTCAGCAGCGCGTCGAAGGAGGCGGCCTCGGCCTGGATCGCGTGCTCCCAGATGTTGACCCCCACGCCGAACCGGTCCAGTCGCTCGCCGGCGACGCGGGTCCGGGTGATCATCCGGAATTGGGTCAGGTAGCGCACCGCGCCGCTGATCGCCGCCGCGCTCACCCCGAGCCGCTCGGCGAGCTCCTTCGCGGTGAGAGAGTCCTCCGGCGCGGCGAGGAGCAGCGCGAACACGCGGGCAGGCATCCGCGGGAAGCCCATCTGGGCCAGGCTGCCGCCGAGGTTCTCGACGAACTCCACCCGCTTCGCGTCCGGCATGGGTCCACCCTAGTTCATCGGCTTGTGATCCTTCAATCATTTCGCAAACTTCTGAAACTGGAGTACCGTCCAGCACATGGACAACGTGATCGGCATCGCCGGCCTCGTGAAGCGGTTCGGCAGCACCACGGCCCTCGACGGGCTGGACCTGACCGTCCGCAGGGGTGAGGTGCACGGCTTCCTGGGCCCCAACGGTGCGGGGAAGTCGACCGCGATCCGGGTCCTGCTGGGGCTGCTGCACGCCGACGCGGGCGTCGTCCGCCTCTTCGGCGGGGATCCGTGGCGGGACGCGGCCGCGCTGCACAGGCGGCTCGCCTACGTGCCCGGCGACGTGAACCTCTGGCCGAACCTGACCGGCGGTGAGGTCATCGACCTGCTCGGCCGGCTCCGCGGTGGCCTCGACGAGGTCCGCCGACGCAGGTTGGTGGCCGACTTCGAGCTCGATGCGACCAAGAAGGGCCGCAGCTATTCCAAGGGCAACCGGCAGAAGGTCGCGCTCGTGGCCGCGCTCGCCAGTGACGTCGACCTGCTGGTGCTCGACGAGCCGACGTCGGGACTCGACCCGCTGATGGAGGCGGTCTTCCAGCGCCACGTCGAGCAGTTCCGGGACACCGGCGGCACCGTGCTGCTGTCCAGCCACGTGCTCGCCGAGGTGGAGCAGCTCTGCGACCGGGTGAGCATCGTCCGCGCCGGCCGCTGTGTCGAGTCGGGCAGCCTGGCCGACCTGCGGCACCTGACCCGCACCTCGGTCGAGGCCGAGCTGGTTCGCCCCGTGGACGGTCTGGACTCCCTCGCCGGGGTCCACGACCTCGACCAGGACGGCCGCCGCGTGCACTTCCAGGTCGACAGCGACGAGCTCGACGCCGCCATCGCCGCCCTCAGCCGGTGCGGCATCCGGGCCCTGACCTGCGCGCCGCCGACGCTGGAGGAGCTGTTCCTGCGCCACTACGGCGACGAGGCGCCCCAGGGTGAGCCGGTGCCGGCATGAACCTGACCGGGACCGGCGTGCTGCTGCGCCACCACCTGCGCCGCGACAGGTGGATGCTGCTCGCCTGGGCGGCCGCCGTGACCGCGCTCTACTACAGCCAGGCAGTGAGCGTCGCCGGCCTCTACCGGAGCCAGGCCGACTTCGACAGTGCCGCAGCCACCATGCGGCACAACACCGCGTTCGTCGCGATGGCCGGCCCCGCCCGCGCCCTCAACACCATCGGTGGTCAGGTCACCTGGCAGGCGGCCGCGTTCGGCGCCATCCTCGCCGGCCTGATGAGCATGTTCCTGATCGGTCGGCACACCCGGGTCGAGGAGGAGAAGGGCCGCGACGAGCTGGTCCGCGCCGGAGTCGTCGGCCGCCACGCCCCGATGACCGCCGCGCTGCTCGTCGCGATGATCGGCAACCTCGTGCTCGGCGTTGGCGTCAGCGCCAGCCTGCTCTCCTGGCCCCTCGCGGCAGCCGACTCGATCGCGCTCGGCGTCGGACTGACCCTGTGCGGGTGGCTGTTGTCCGGCACCGCACTCATCGCCGTGCAGCTGGCCTCGAGCGCACGCTCCGCCTACGGCATCGCCGGGTTGGTCATCGGTGCCGCCTACGTGCTCCGCGCCGTCGGTGACGTCGGCAACGGCGCCCTGGCCTGGCTCTCGCCGATCGGGTGGTACCAGGCGATGCACGCCTTCTCCGGCCTGCGCTGGTGGCCGGCGGTCCTGCTCCTGGCGGGCGCCGCAGTGAGTACGACGACGTCGTACCTCGTCTTCGAGCGACGTGACATCGGTGCCGGTGTCCTCGCGGCGCGGCCAGGCCCCTCCCGTGGCCGGTTGCACGGACCGCTCGACCTCGCCTGGCGGCTGCAGCGCGGATCGGTGCTCGGCTGGAGCGCGGGGCTGCTCCTGATCGGCCTTGCCTACGGCTCGATGGGTCACGACGTCGGCTCGCTGATCGGGAGCTCGCGGTCCACGCGTGACCTCTTCGTGCAGGGCGGCGGCAGCCTGGTGGCCGGCTTCTATGCCACCGCGGTGGCGATGGTCGCCCTGCTCTGCGTCGGCTTCGCGACGTCCTCGGCGCTCCGGCCCCGCGGTGAGGAGGTCGACGGCCGCGTCGAGTCGCTGCTCGCGACGGGCCTGCACCGCAGCCGCTGGCTCTTCGCGCACGTCATGGTGACCGTCACCGGCACGGTCCTGGCCCTCGGCCTCGGGGGTCTCGGCCTCGGCCTCGGTTTTGCGATGGTCACCGGGGACGCACGCAACGTGGGCCCCTGGCTGCTTGCGTCGCTGTCCTACGTCGCCCCCGTCCTCGTCCTCGCGGCCGTGGCGCGGCTGCTCTACGGGCTGGTGCCGCGGTTGACCTCGCTGGCCTGGCTGGCGCTGGCGTTCTGCGTCGTCGTGATGCTCTTCGCCGAGGCGTTCCGGTTCCCGCAGTGGGTCCGGGACCTCTCGCCGTTCGACCAGCTGGCGCGGGTGCCGGAGGAGGACTTCCGGCGGTGGCCGTTCGTGGCGCTGCTGGTGTGCGCGGCGCTGCTCAGCGGCGCCGGGCAGCTGGCGTTCCGTCGGCGCGACCTGCGCTGAGCGGCGGCGGGAGTCAGCCCACCCAGCGACCAAGCCGCTCCAGGGCAGTGCTGATCGCCACGGCGCTCCCGGCGCTCCCCGGCGAAGGACATCCGGACGAGCTCCTGGCCGCGGCGGGTGTCGAAGTCGAGGGAGCGCAGCGGGCAGATGGTGAAGTTGCCGGCGAGCCCGTCGACCGGGCGCCGCAGGTCCTCCCGGGGCCAGCAGCCAGCCGAAGATCACGGCTTCGCGCGAGGTCTGCCAGGCCGAGTCGCGTCGACGAGGCGTACTCGATGCCGTGGTAGATCTCGTCGGAGACGAGCCGCACGCCGTTGTCCGCGCACCGCCGCGCGATCGCCGCGAGCTCGTCGGCCAGCAGCATCGTGCCGGTCGGGTTCGCCGGGGATGCAACCACGAGCCGGCGACCGGACCCTCGATCGCCTCGAGCTGCGCGACCGTCGGCTGGAACCGAGTCTCCGGGCCGCAGTCGAGCCCCACCACCTCACATCCCAGCGGAGCGAGGACGTTGCGATAGCAGGGGTAGCCCGGGCGCGCCATCACGACGCGGTCGCCGACCTCGAACGCCGCGAGGAAGGCGAGCAGGTAGCCGCCCGACGAGCCGGTCGTCGCGATGACGTCGTCGACCTGATCGGCCGGGCCGGGTGCGGTGTCGACCACCGCGGCACCGAGGACCGCGGGCAGCTCGGCGCGTATGCGGGGAGTCGACGAGAACGAGTTCTAGTGAGCTCGGCCGTAGGATGGGTCCGCCGCCGCCGACCGCCGAGGCCACTCATGACACTCGACGTGCACGAGCTCGACCAGTTCCTGCTGGTCGGGGCCGGCGTGCTGCTGCTGGCCATCCTCGCGGTGCGGGCCTCGGTCCGGGCCGGACTGCCGAGCCTGCTGGTCTACCTGCTCATGGGGGTGCTGCTCGGCGAGTCCGGGCTCGGGATCGGCTTCGCGGACGCCTCACTGGCCCACGTCCTCGGGTTCGCGGCGCTGATGCTGATCCTGGCCGAGGGCGGCCTGACCACGAGCTGGGCAGAGCTGCGGCCGGTGATGCCGATGGGCGTCTCCCTGGCGACGCTCGGAGTGGCCGCCAGTGTCGCGGTGATGGCAGTCGCCGGCCACTACGTCTTCGGCCTGACCTGGCAGGTGTCGGTGCTGCTCGGCGCGATCACCTCACCGACCGACGCAGCCGCCGTCTTCTCGGTGCTGCGGCGGGTGCCGCTGCCGCGCCGGCTGACCGCCTCTCTGGAGGCGGAGTCAGGGCTCAACGACGCGCCCACCGTGGTGCTGGTGACCCTGGTGAGCACCAGCGGTGGCCACAGCCCCGGGGTGTTCCTCGGCATCGTCGTCGGCGAGCTGCTGCTCGGCGCGGCCGGTGGCCTCCTGGTCGGCTTCGGTGGGGCCTGGCTGCTGCGCCGGGTCGCGCTGCCGGCGTCCGGCCTCTACCCGCTCGCCGTGCTGAGCCTGGGCGTGCTGGCCTACGCCGCAACCTCGACCCTGCACGGCTCGGGCTTTGCGGCGGTCTACGTCGCCGCCCTCGTCCTCGGCAATGCCAAGCTGCCCCACCGGGCGGCGACCCGGTCGTTCTCCGAGGGTGTGGCGTGGCTCGCCCAGATCGGGCTCTTCGTCATGCTCGGCCTGCTCGTCTCACCAGGGCGCATCTCGTGGTCGGCCGTCGGCGTCGCGATCGCCGCGGGGCTGGTGCTCACCTTCGTGGCCCGCCCGCTGTCTGTCCTGGTCGCCTCGGTCGTGCAACCGATGCCCGTGCGCGAGCTGGCCTTCCTCAGCTGGGCCGGCCTGCGCGGCGCCGTGCCGATCGTGCTCGCGACCATCCCGCTGTCGGAGCACGTCGCCCATGCCGACCGACTGTTCGACATCGTCTTCGTCCTGGTGGTGATCTACACGCTGCTCACCGGCCCGACGCTGCCGATGGTGGCCCGGGTGCTGAGGGTCGCCCGGCGCAGCGAGCCGCGCGACCTCGACGTCGAGGCCGCCCCGCTCGAGCGCATCGCCGCCGACCTGCTCCAGGTGACGATCTCGCCCCACTCGCGGTTGCACGGCGTGGAGGTCGGCGAGCTCCGGTTGCCGCGGGGCGCCTCGGTGGCCCTGATCGTCCGTGACGGCGAGACCCGGGTCCCCGAGCGCCGGACCGTGCTGCGGCGCGGTGACGACGTCCTCGTGGTCACTCCGCGCCGGCAGCGCGAGGCCACCGAGCGCCGGCTGCGCGCGGTCTCGCGAGGCGGACGGCTGGCCCAGTGGCTGGGCAGCGACCCCGGCTGAGCTCCGCTACCGGGCCTGCACGCACTGCCGGACCGGCTTGGCCAGCCGGACCTTCTTCGGCGGATGCTTGGGCAGGTGGTGGAAGTGGTTGCCGACGAAGACGTCGACCCCGGGGCCTGCGGTGTTGCCGGTCACCACGATCCGCACGTGCTTGCCGAGGTTGCGGGCGACCAGCTTCGCGGCCGGGTCCTGCTTCCTGGTCGTGTGCACGACGGCCCGGTGCACGTGCATCGTTGCCCGTGCGTTCCCGACCTGCCCCGGCTGGAAGCCGAGGCCCTCCAGCCGGTTCATGGTGCGGCCGGCGAGGCCACTGTTGTTGCCGGCGTTGAACACGCTGACCGTCACGCTGGTGGGGCGCAGGAACCGGGTCCTGGTGAGGTCGCCCGGTGGGCAGCCCTGCTCGGAGCTCGCCTGCTGGCCCGCGATGGGCGCCGTGGCGTGCCGCCAACCCCAGACGGCCATGCCGCACAGCACCAGCACCAGCACCAGCAGCGTGACCCCGGTGGTGAGGTGCCGGCGGGACAGCTGGGTCACGAGCCGGACCCGTCCGCGATGTGCACCCGGGCGTGCAGCACGTTGCGCTGCTGCAGCGCCGCCCGGAGGGCCCGGTGCAACCCGTCCTCGAGGTAGAGCTCGTCGCGCCACTGCACCACGTGGGCGAAGAGGTCGCCGAAGAAGGTCGAGTCCTCGTCGAGCAGCGCGGCCAGCTGCAGGGTGTCCTTCGTGGTGACCAGCTCGTCGAGCCGCACCGGCCGTGGCGGCAGCGCGGCCCAGTCCCGGGCCCGCAGCCCGTGCTCGGGGTAGGGCCGGCCGTCGCCGACGCGCTTGAAGATCACCGGCTCATCATAGGGAGGCCGCTGGTGGAAAGGCGGCGTGCCGCATGACGACGCGACCGGGTGTGGTACCTCCACGACCGCGTGATCGTCCCCGCCGGCACGGCATATCCTCGGCCGGGTGACCGGCTTCGACGTCTCCTCCTTCCGCAAGCACTTCCCCGCGCTGGTCGGCGGGGCGGCCCACTTCGACGGCCCGGGCGGCTCCCAGACACCTGACGTGGTCGCCGACGCGGTGGCGCGCATGCTCACCGCCCCGCTGGCCAACCGGGGGCGGGTCACGCAGGCCGAACGGAACGCCGACGAGGCGGTCCGCGGATGCCGGGAGGCGCTGGCCGACCTGGTCGGGGGTGACCCGCAAGGCGTCGTCGTGGGTCGCAGCGCGACCGCGCTGACCTTCGACCTGTCCCGGGCGCTGGCGAAGCAGTGGAGCCCCGGTGACGAGGTGGTGGTGACCCGCCTCGACCACGACGCCAACATCCGGCCATGGGTGATCGCCGCCGAGCAGGCGGGCGTGGTAGTGAAGTGGGCCGACTTCGACCCGGTGACCGGTGAGCTCGAGCCGGAGGTCGTCGGGGCGCTGCTCACCGAGCGCACCCGGATCGTCGCGGTGACCGCCGCGTCCAACCTGATCGGCACGATGCCCGGCGTCGGGGCGATCACCGACCTCGCCCACGAGGTGGGTGCGCTGGCCTGGGTCGACGGCGTGCACTACACCGCCCATGTCGCGGTCGACATGGTCGAGCTCGGCGCCGACTTCTTCGCCTGCTCGCCCTACAAGTTCCTCGGCCCGCACTGCGGCGCGGTCGTCGCCGATCCCGGCCTGCTCGAGTCGATCCATCCCGACAAGCTGATGCCGGCCACCGATGCGGTGCCGGAGCGGTTCGAGCTCGGCACGCTGCCCTACGAGCTGATGGCGGGCACCACCGCGGCGATCGACTTCCTCGCGGGTGCCGTGCCCGGCGGCGGGAACCGTCGCGAACGCCTCCGGGCATCGATGCGGGCGATCCACGACCACGAGGACGCCCTGCGGCAGACGATCGAGGACGCAGTCGTCGTCCTCCCCGGAGCCACCGTCCACTCCCGGGCCGCGCGGCGCACCCCGACACTGCTGATGACCATCGACGGGACCGACATGGGCGAGGTGCACCGCTTCCTCGGCGAGCGCGCCGTCAACGCCCCGGCGGGCTCGTTCTACGCCCTCGAGGCGTCGCGGCACCTCGGCCTCGGCGACGCGGGCGGGCTGCGGGTCGGGCTCGCGCCCTACAGCGACGCAGCCGATGTCGACCGGCTGCTCGAGGCGCTCCGGGCGTTCGTCGCCTCGCGTTGATCGCGGGGGTCGAGTAACCCCACGCCACCGGATCTCGTTGTCGGTTGCACTCGACCACGATTTCGGAGTGGTCCGCCTGGGCGCTCGGTGATCCCGCTGCCGCCTGGAAAGGAGCCAGGCAGATGCCGAGGCTGACGAACAAGCAACACAGGCGCACGCGGCGGGGAGCGTTGCTGGTGGCCGCCGGGGCGGCCGCGGCGATGGCGCTCGCGACCCAACCGGCCCAGGCCACCACCACGACGTGGGTCGGTACTGCGACCCGGGCACCGAAGCTGAGCGGTGCCAGCCTGCTCGGGGCGACCCCGGGCAGCACGCCGCTGCACATCGCGGTGTCCCTGCCGACCCGTGACAAGGCAGGGGAGCAGGCCGCCCTGAAGGCGATGTACACGAGGGGCAGCGCGACCTTCCACCACTTCCTGTCACCGCAGGAGTGGGTGGCCGCCTACGGCCCCACCACGGGAGAGGTCAGCGCCGTTGAGGACTACCTGACCAGCCAGGGGTTCACCGGCGTCCACGCCCAGGCCGACCGGCTGGTGGTGACCGCCAACGGCACCGCGGCCGACGCGGCGAAGGCCTTCCACACCACGTTGGTGAACTACGCCCTCGGCGGACGGACCGTCTTCGCAAACACCTCGGCGGCGAAGGTGCCGAGCTCGCTGGCCGGCTCGGTGCTGGGAGTGATCGGCCTCAACGACGTCCCGATGAAGGCACCGCACCCCAAGAAGCCCAATCCCCAGCACTCCGACCCCGGCCAGACGCAGCCCACCACGGGGAGCGCGACGCTGTTCAACATCCTCCCGCCGAAGGACTTCCAGAACACCTACGACGCGGCCGGCACGCCGACCGGCTCGGCCACCTCGATCGCGCTGTTCACCGAGGGTGACCTGACCCAGGTCTACCAGGACCTGAAGACTGCCGAGACGGCCTACGGGCTCCCGGCGGTCCCGGTCACCCAGGTCAACGTCGGGCCGCAGAGCACCGACACAGCAGGCCTCGACGAGTGGGACATGGACACCCAGGTGTCGACGGCGATGGCCGGCACGGTCCGGCACCTCTACCTCTACAACGCCGGCTCGCTCACCGACGCCAGCATCGTGCCCACGTTCGCGAAGTTCGTCTCCGACAACCTCGCCCAGGCCATGTCCGCCAGCATCGGCGGCTGTGACATCGGCCCGTTCCTCGACGGCTCGCTGGTCACGACCGACGAGATCGAGGAGGAGGGTGCGATGCAGGGCCAGACCCTCTTCGCCTCCTCCGGTGACAACGGAGCAGGCTGCATGTACGGCGCAGCCGTCGGGGCGCCGACCGCCCCGACCGGCACCAACTGGCCGGCGTCCGGCGAGTTCACCACCGCGGTCGGTGGCACCAGCCTGGTCACCGACGCCAACGGCAACCGGGTGCAGGAGCTCGGCTGGGTCGGCAGCGGGGGCGGCATCAGCGAGGTGGAGAACCCCGGGTGGTGGACCCAGGCGACCGACCCGAACTATGACGACCAGTACGTCAGTGGCGGGCGCGCCGTGCCCGACATCGCGCTGGACGCCGACCCCAACGTCTCCACCGCCGCCGCGGTCTACGTCAACGGCGCGGTCGAGGGCGTCGGCGGGACCAGCCTGTCCTCGCCGCTGATGCTGGGGGCCTGGGCGCGGATGGAGTCGGCGCACGCCAACGGCCTGGGGCTGGCGTCGATGGACCTCTATCCGCTCTACGACGCGGTCAACCCGGGAACTCCGGTGCCCGGCGGCCTCGAGGTGGTGCCGAACGCCGACCCGCAGCCGGTGCCGGGATTCACCGACATCACGCTCGGCGACAACGGTCCCTACCCGTGCCTTCCGGGCTACGACCTCGTGACCGGGCTGGGAGCGCCGGACATCGCTGCGCTGTCCAGGGCGCTCGGCTGAGTCGCCGGCGCTGAAGACCAGTGTCGCGGATCGGTTCCACTGGCATGAACGGATCCGCGGCACTGGTCGGGACGGCGGAGGACAGGTGAGTCGAACTGTCGATCTCCCGTAAGCAACTCCGACCGCCCAGACCGGCACATGAGTTAGCACATGAGCGGCGCTCGGAGCCGGCGTAGGTTCCAACCATGACCGAAGCCGTCAGCCGCCTCGATCGGATCACGGTGGACCCGTCGATCTGTCACGGTGCGCCCAGGATCCGCGGCATGCGCCTGGGCGTGCAGGACGTGCTCGAGCTGCTCGC
>JAICXL010000090.1 GCA_025980475.1 Nocardioidaceae bacterium
GGCGGATCGGGGTCAGGGAGGAGACCTCGAGCTCGATGTCGATCTTGCGGCGCGAGAGGTTGTCCGCGATCGCAACCTCGTGGCCCTGCGCGGACAGGTGCAGCGCGGTGGGCCAGCCACAGAAGCCGTCCCCACCGAGGACCAGGACCCGCATGAGCTTTCCCTTCGTTGTCCGCAGGAGCGGGCGCCGACGGCTTCCGCCGTTTCGTGGGATCCTAACCTCGATGAGATGGACCAAGGCGCCGGGACGCCTCCGCAGGCGCGCCAGGGGTGGGCCCGATCATCTCGGGTCCCGCACCGTCGAGCCCCTACCACGACACTTCCACGGCCTCCCCGCGGAGGCCGACGGCGAGACCCTGCCCGACATCCTCTTCGACGAGGCCTTCTACCGCCGACGCTACCTCGACAGCGGGCCTCCGGGTGTCGACGCACGGCAGCATTTCGATGACCGGGGCCGAGCTGAGGGGAAGGCGCCAAGCCTGGGTGCGGTCTACCTGACCGAGGCCATCCGCAGGCGCGCACTGACATCGAGCACCCCGATGGCGGACATCGTCGGCCTGGTGCCGCCGGAGAGCCGCGAGCTGGTGAGAGGTGGCGATCTCTGGGAGCGGCTGTGGGCCTGTGCCCACCCGGACCTGTATGCCGCGCAGCTCGGCCGCGACGCCGCCGACCCGTGCGACGCCGACTGGGCGGTAGCCGACTTACTCGCAGAGGGCGCCCGCGCCGGGAGGCGCATCTGTGCGTTGTTCAACCCTCAGTGGTACGAGCAGCAGCTGGTCGACCGGGCCCGCGCCGTGCCGGACGGGGTCATCCCGTTCTTTCACTGGCTGACTGCCGGGTGGGATGCGCGCATCGTTCCCACACCGCTGTTCGACGAGGAGTTCTACCGGCAGCAGCATCCGCGGTTGTCGGGGCCGTGGTTGTTCCGCCAATACCTCACGCGGGGGTGCTACCGGGCGCAGTCCAGACCGAGTCCGGTCGGCCGCCACCACCCGGGGGGCGACGACCCGACGGCGCAGCAGCGGCGACGGCCGCTCCTCCTGCGCGAGATGATGCACCGGCGCCACGAGTTCGACCTGGCTCAGACCAGCTGGCTGGAGGAGGGTTGCGTGGCCGCGCTGCGCAGGTACGCCACTCTGGGCTCTCCGCTCATGCAACAGCTCGTCATGAAGGCTGCCTCCATCGATCCGCTGGTCACTGCGACTGCCTCCCATCGGCGGCTCGTGAGCTGCCCGCCACACCGCCATCCGCGGCTCTACCTCTCCGAGCAGGTGGAGGCGTTGCGAGTGGGGCTCGGACAGAACACTGCAGACACGGTCATCCTGGTGCCGCAGCTGGTGCCGCACCCGGAATTGCCGCGGGCGCTCCGGTTGGCTCGCGCATACCGCGACGCCGAACCCGAGGGCCAGGTCCTGCTGGTCGGCACCGACGAGCGCGAGGCTCCCGGCCGCGAGGTCGACGACGCGTTCCCGACTGTTGACCTGATGGCCTACGCCGAAGGCTTCGGAGCGGACCAGGCGTTGGCGATGCTCGTGGATCTCGTGCGCGGACTGTGCGCGGAGCGCATCGTGGTCATCGGTAGTCGACGCGGCCAGGAGATGGTGGCGACCTATGGGCGCCAGCTCTCGCGCGAGGCCGAGCTGGGCGCTTGGCTCCTCGCCGGTCAGCCGGCTCGTCAGGACGGGACCACCGGGGATGGGGGCTACGAAGAGTTGGGCGCCGTGACCGACTGGTTCCTGGTCGACGACCAAGAGGTCCGCACGGCGCTCATCGAGCGCGATGCGCTGACAGGGGCGTCTCGGGAGCGCCTCTTCGCGGTCGACGGGCTGGCCCGACCCGAGGGTGACCTGCCCCTGCTTGCCCGGCTCGCGGACGTGTCGAGGAGGAGGGCGTGAGTGACATCTCGGCCATCCTCACCGCACACGCGGAGGGCGCACTCGCCGCTCTGTCCCTTCGTAGTTTCCTCGAGGCGAGCGCGGTGGCGCGCGACGCAGGGCTCACGGTGGAGCTGCTGGTGGTGCTCGACAACCCGGACCCAGCAACGGTCGAGGCGCTCAGCGCCGCACGCCGGCTCGGCTGTGAGGTGCAACGCGTCGCGTTCGCCGACCAGGGGCTGGTGCGCAACCATGGGGTGAAGGCAGTGGGCGGTGACTTCATCGCGTTCCTCGACGGCGATGACCTGTGGAGCGAGAACTGGTTGGTGGAGGCGCACAGGGTCTGCCGGTCAGCTCCGGGCCAGGTGATTGCGCACCCGGAGGTGAACTGGTTCTTCGGCAACAGTCCGTGGCTCTACTTCCTGCCGGACCAGACCGACGGCTTCCACCCGTCCCTGATGCGCGTTGCGAACCCGTGGGACGCCTTGTGCATGGCGCCCGCCGCCGCCTATGCCGAGGTGCCGTTCAGCAGGCGGGCGATCACCGACGGCTACGCCTTCGAGGACTGGCACTGGAGCATGGAGACGTTCGCGGCGGGATACGTCCATCGGGTGGCTCCCGGCACGATCCACTTCAAGCGGCGGCGAGAGGGCTCGCAGTTCATGGAGGCCAGGGCGAACAGGTCCCTGACCAGGCCCAGTCCGGTCCTGACCTACGCATGGACGGAGCATCGGCTCGAAAGCGGCAACGCCGACGTCGCAGGCGGCGGTCCCTAGCGCGGCGGCCGCCTGGGTCGGCCCGTAGGATCGCGGCATGCTTCGGCGTTCCGGGGAGCCCTCTCCGGGCAGCCCCACGCTCTCCGCGGTCGTCCCGGTGTACGACGTGCAGGAGTTCCTGCCTGCCTGCCTGGCGAGCATCGCGGCCCAGGACTTCGCCGACTACGAGGTGATCCTCGTCGACGACGGCTCGACCGACAGGTCAGTGAAGGTCGCCCGCCGGCATGCCCGACGCGATCCGCGAATCCGCATCGTGAGTCAGCAGAACGCGGGCATCGGAGCGGCCCGCAACGCCGGGGTCGCCCAGGCACGTGGCCGGCTCCTCACGTTCGTCGACAGCGACGACGAGCTCGCTCCCGGGGCATGGGCCCTCATGGTGCGGACCATCCTGCAGACTGGTTCGGACATCGTCGTCGGCAAGGCTGTCCGCGACGACGGCACGAGACGCTGGGCGATGCGGTTGATGAAGGCCAACCACACGGTCGACAGACTCTCGGTCACCGTGGAGCAGATGCCTGGCGTGCTCGCCGACGTCTTCGCCTGGAACAAGGTCTATCGGCGTGACTTCTGGATGCGCAACGGGCTCGAGTTTCCTGTGGGCGTCCGCTATGAAGACCAGCCCACCCTCACCCGCGCCTTCCTGGCGGCGAGGCGCTTCGACGTCCTGGCGGAGACGGTCTACCGCTGGCGGGTCAGGTCCGACGGCACGTCGGTCACCCAGCGTCGCCACGAGATGGCAGATCTCGAGGACCGGATCAGGACCAAACGGGACAGCGCGGAGCAGGTCCGGGCCTACGGCTCGGCGAAGATCCTGGAGACGTTCTTCGCCGAGGTCCTGCCCGTGGACATGGCCGCCTACTTCCGGGCGGTGCCCGGCTGCGCCGACGAGTACTGGCAGTTCCTGGTCGACGCCGTGCACGAGCTCTGGAACGACAGCACGGTGCCGTTCGAGCACACACGCGTACCCGTGCAGCAACGGCTGATGGGATGGCTCGCGGCGCACGAGAGGCGGGCGGACCTCGTCCGCCTCGTCGAATTCCTCGACGGGCACCAGGGCCAGCTCCCGTTCGAGAGCGGTCGCCTCCTCCACCCGTGGCACCAGGAACCGGGGCTACCACCCTCCCTCCTGTGACGCAGGCTGTGACGCAGGCCACCAGATCGAGCGGTTCCGGATCGGGAAGCGCGCCGCGTAGGCTCGGTGTTGCATCTGTGAGTAGTCCGGTACCCCTGTGGACTGGAACGAAAGGCGATGATTCTGATGACCCGAATCGGGGTCGTCGGCGCCGGCCGGGTCGGCGCCGTCCTGGGCGCAGCGTTCCGGGCCGCGGGCCACGAGGTCGTGGCCGCCGCCGGTGAGTCCTCGGCGTCGCGGCTGCGCATCGACACGCTGCTTCCGGGCGTCGCAGTCCGCAAGCCCACCGAGGTCGCCCGCGCCTGCGACCTGCTGCTGCTCACCGTGCCCGATGACATGCTCGAGAACGTCACCAACATGCTGGCCGCCTCCGGCGCCATCCGCGAGGGCCAGTACGTCGTGCACACCTCCGGCCGGCACGGCCTGACCGTGCTCGCTGCCGCTGCCGCGGTCGGTGCCCGGCCGGTCGCCATGCACCCGGCGATGACCTTCACCGGCACTGGCGTGGACATCGACCGGCTGTCCGGCTGCGTCTTCGGGATCACCGCCCACGACGACGACCGAGCCTTCACCGAGGCACTCGTGGCCGACCTCGGCGGGGTGCCGATGTGGGTCGAGGAGAGCCGCCGCACGCTCTACCACGCCGGCCTCGCCCACGGGGCGAACCACCTCGTCACCCTGGTGGCGCAGGCGATGGACCTGCTCGCCGAGGCCGGTGCCGATGACCCGGCCGCCACCCTGCGGCCGTTGCTCGGGGCAGCCCTCGACAACGCCCTTTCCTACGGTGACGCCGCGCTCACCGGCCCCATCGTGCGCGGTGACCTGCAGACGGTCCGGGCCCACCTGGAGGACATCGCCGCGTCGGCGCCCGACACTCTGCCGACCTATGTCGCGATGGCTCGGGCAACCGTCGACCGCGCGGTCGTCGACGGCCGGCTGTTGCCGATCAGGGCGGCCCGGATGGTCGAGCTGCTCGACGCGGCCACGGTCCCGACCGCAGTCGGCCGGCCCCGGCGGTGATCCCAGGGCCTGTCGTCGCACGCACCCGCGAGGAGTTGCACCGCGCCCTCGGCGCCGTCGACGGCGTCGCCCTCGTCCCCACCATGGGCGCCCTGCACGACGGGCACGCGGCGTTGATCAGACGTGCCCGCAAGGAGGTCGCCCAGGGCGGGCACGTCGTCGTGTCGGTCTTCGTGAACCCCCTGCAGTTCGGTCCCGGCGAGGACCTCGACCGCTACCCCCGCACACTCGACGCAGACCTCGGCGTGTGCGCCGCCGAGGGTGTCGACGTCGTCTTCGCGCCGTCGGTCGACGAGGTCTACCCGGGTGGGGCCTCGGCCGGCGCGATAGCCGGAGCCGTCACCGTCGACCCCGGACCAGTCGGTGGCAGCCTCGAGGGTGAGTTCCGGCCCACACACTTCCGCGGGGTGCTCACCGTGGTGGCCAAGCTGCTCGGGCTGGTGCGCCCCGACGTCGCAGTCTTCGGCGAGAAGGACTACCAGCAGCTGGTCCTGGTGTGCCGGATGGTGGCCGACCTCTGCATGGGCGTACGCGTCGTTGGCGCCGAGACGGTCCGGGAGGCCGACGGACTCGCCCTCTCGAGCAGGAACCGCTACCTCGACGAGCGGCAACGTGACCAGGCAGCCGTCCTCTTCCGGGCACTGCACGCCGGCCAGCAGGGCGCCCGCCGCGGCGCAGAGGCAGCACTCGGCGCGGCACGCGGCGAGCTGCGGCACGCGCAGGCGATCGACCTGGACTACCTCGAGGTCGTCGCCCCCGACCTCGGCCCCGCGCCGGCGCACGGCGAGGCCCGGATGCTGGTGGCGGCGCGCCTCGGCCCGACCCGGTTGATCGACAACCTGCCGCTGCAGCTCGGTCCAGGCATCGCTGCCCGGACGGGACTGTGACCCTCCTCTGCGCCGACATCGGCAACTCGCACACGACCCTGGGTCTCCTCGACGCCGGAGTCGTGCTCGACCACTGGCGGGTCGCGACCGACGAGCGCCGCACCGCCGACGAGTGGGCGGTGCTGCTCCGCGGACTGCTCGCGCGGAGCGCCGCCGGTGACCGGGTCACCGGGGTCGCCGTGTGCGCGACGGTGCCGGCGGTGCTGCACGAGTGGCGCGACATGCTGGTGCGTGAGTTCGCATCCGCGCCCCACGTGGTCGTCGAGCCCGGAGTGCGGACCGGGGTTCCCGTGCTGGTGGACAACCCGCGCGAGGTCGGCGCGGACCGCATCGTCAACGCGCTCGCCGCGGCGACGCTCTACGACGGGCCGGCGATCGTGGTCGACTTCGGTACGGCAACCACCTTCGACGTGGTCAGCGCGCGGGGGGAGTACCTCGGCGGCGCCATCGCCCCGGGGATCGACATCTCGCTGGAGGCGCTCGGTCGCCGTGGCGCCCAGCTGCGGAAGGTCGAGCTGCTGCGCCCACGGACGGTGATCGCGAAGAACACCGTGGAGGCGCTGCAGTCCGGGCTCGTCTTCGGGTTCGCCAGCCAGGTGGACGGCATCGTCGCCCGGATCGTGGGTGAGCTCGCCGTACCTCTTGCCGGCGTGAACGTGGTCGCGACCGGGGGACTGGCCCCTATCGTCGTCGACGAGTGCGCGTCCTTCACCGACCACCAGCCGTGGCTGACGCTCCTCGGGCTCGAGCTCGTCTTCGGACGCAACCGGTGACGGCAGCGCGGATGGTCAGGATCCGGACAGGTTTCCGTGAAACGCTGGTGGGCGTGGCCAGCGTCCAGCAGATCGCCCCGTCCGCCGCCGAAGAGTGCGCCGTCGCCCTGGCGGCCTTTCGCGAGCGCTACGGCGAGCACCTGCGCCTCGCCCCCATCCTGGTGGTGATCGCCGCCTACAACGAGGAGGACAGCCTCGGGGAGGTGCTCGGCCACATCGCGCCGCAGGTGGCCGGCCTGCCCGTCGACGTCGTGGTCGTCGACGACGGGAGCACCGACGACACGGTCCGCGTCGTCGAGCGGTATGCCGACGTCCGGGTAGCCGTGCTGCCCCGCAACTGCGGGCACGGGGTCGCGCTGCGGCTCGGCTACCGGATCGCGGCCGAGCACGGGGCCCGCTACGTGGTGACGCTGGACGCGGACATGCAGTGGGACCCACGCGAGATGCCGGATGTCCTCGAACCGCTGCTGGCCGGTGACGCGGACTTCGTCATCGGGTCGCGGGTGCTCGGGCGGGCCGAGACCGACGATGCCTTGCGGCACGCCGGGGTCGGGGTCTTCGCCGCCCTGGTCAGCCTGCTCACCGGCGTGCGGGTCACCGACACCTCGAGCGGTTTCCGGGCGATGCGGGTCGAGGTCACCCAGGAGGTCCCGCAGGTCCAGGTGCAGTACCAGACCTCCGAGCTGTTGATCGGCGCGATCTATCGCGGCTTCCGGATCGCCGAGCGCCCGGTCACGATGCATCGGCGATTCGGAGGCGCGAGCAAGAAGGGCAACAACATCCTCTACGGGTTCCGGTACGCCCGGGTCGTCCTCGGCACCTGGCAGCGGGAGCGGGCCGCGGCGCGGCGCAGGGCCGCACCGGCGAGACGGTGACGAGCCCGCCAGGTTTCGACGGCAGGCTCGACGACAGGCCCGACGACAGGACCTGGGCCGGCCGCCTCGATCGCATCCGCGGCAGGGCGCCGCGGCTCGTCGGGGTGGCTCGGGCGTTGTTCTACCCGTGTGCGCTGGCGCTGGTGGGCTACATGGGCTACCAGGCTGCGCGCGGTTCGGACCTCTCGACGCTGCACTGGGCGCCTCTCCTGCTCGGCTGTGTCGCTGCCCTGATCTGGTGGCTGAGCCTGGCCCTGGGCTGGTCGTTCCTGGCCGGAGAGTCCGGCCACCGGCAGGCGACGAAGGCGTGGTGCCAGACCCAGGTGGCTCGCTACGTGCCGGGCGGGATCTGGGCGGTCGTCGCCCGCGCGACCACCGTGCGCGGCCGGGTCCGCGACAAGGTGACCGCGGTGACCGCCGAGAACGTCATCGTCCTGCTCGTCTCCCTCGCCGTCGGTGGGGTCTGGTCTGCGGGGTACGACCTCCGCTGGCTGCCCCTGGCGCTGCTGGCCGGAGCGCCGCTGCTGGTGTCGCGCTGGCTCGAGAAGCGCACCCGGATCACGCGCCGCCGGGTGCGCAGAACAGCCGGGGCCTACGCGGTCGGCTATGTGGCCTACGGGATCACCGGCATGCTCGTGCAGCTCGCGGTCTCGGGACCGGGCAACGTCTCGGAGCTCCTGCATGTCGCGGCCGCATCGTGCATCGCCTGGGCCGTCGGCCTCGTCGTGGTGATCGCCCCGGGCGGAGTGGGCGTCCGTGAGGTCGTCTACGTGTGGCTCCTTCACGGGATCTACCCCACCAGCGACCTCGAGGCGGCCGCGCTCACCTCCAGGCTGGTCACCGTGCTGGCCGAGCTGCTCGTCCTCGCCGTGGTGAGCTGGCCGGGACGCGGGGCGGCCGACAACCCGGACCCGCACTAGCCTCGGTGCCTCGACAGCGGAAGGTTGGTGCTCGTGTGACTCCCGGACCAGCGTGCGCGGCCGACCGTCGGCCGTGGTGGCGGGTGCACCGACTCTTCATCCTCGCGTTCTGCCTCGGCCTGGCGCTGCGCGTCACGGCCATGGTCGCCTACCGCCCGGTGCTGCTCTTCTCGGACAGCTTCGTCTACCTGCAGCACACCGTCCCCTTCCACCTGCAGTGGCAGCGGCCGGGCGGCTACCTCGCCTTCCTGTGGCCGATCCTGCACTTCGGCGGCTCGCTCTACACCGTCCCGGTGCTTCAGCACCTTTTCGGCCTGGGGCTGGCGGTGGCCTGCTATGCGTTCCTGCTGCGTCGCGGGCTCCCCCGGTGGGGAGCGATCCTGGCGGTGCTCCCCCTCCTGCTCGACCCGCTCCAGCTGGTGCTCGAGCACTACCTCCTCTCCGACACGCTCTTCGAGCTGCTCCTGGTCGGCGCCTGCCTGGTCGTGCTGTGGAAGCCGCGGCCGGGTGCCGTGGCGATGCTGGCCGCCGGGGTGCTGGTGGCCGCCGCCACCCTGACCCGAGGGGCGGGGACCCTGCTCGTCGTGGTGTTCCTGGTGGCGCTCGTCTGCCTGCGGGTGGGTTGGCGGAGGCTGGTGGTGTTCCTGCTGGCCGTGCTCATCCCCGTGGCCGGCTACACCGTCGAGTTCCACCGGGAGTACGGCCAGTACGCCGTGACCACGGCTGGGGCAAGGTTCGTCTACGCCCGGCTGGCACCGATCGTGCACTGCGGCGCGGTCGAGCTGCCCCGCTACGAGGAGCCGCTCTGCCCGGGCGGTCCCGTCGACCAGCGGAAGGTCATCAACTACTACATCTGGGGCCATCACCGGGCTCCGCAGTGGACCGTGCCGCCACCTCGGGGGATGACCCAGCTGCAGATGGTGAAGGACTACGACAAGCGCGTGGTCCGCAGCCAGCCGTGGGTCTACGCCCGGTCGGTCATCGGGCAGTTCGCCCTCGGCTTCGCGCCCACCCGCACGGTCGGCATCGGCGGGAACCCGGCATCGCACTGGTTGTTCGAAAACCATTACTGGCCCCTCGACGACATGATCGCCCGGGGCCTCCAGCCGCGGTCGAACCTCCAAGGCACCAGCGACGACCCGGCCGCCGCCGCCTTCCTGACCGGCTACAGGCGGTGGCTGTGGACCCCGGGCCCGCTGATGGCGGCGTTGCTCCTGGCCGGCCTCATCGCCGCATCGGGGGTCGGGCGGGCGCGGCGGTCCGGTGACCGGATCGCCACCGGCCTGCTGCTCGCCAGCTGCCTGGTCCCCCTGGTGACCGGCGCTGCCGTCGCCGGGTTCAGCTGGCGCTACCAGCTGCCGCAGGTCCCGCTGCTGCCGGTGGCCGGGGCGCTCGCGGTTGCGGCTCTGGCCCGGGGTCGCGCCCCGGGTCGCGAAGGCGCTGATCGTCCCCGCGCGGCGGCGGCCGCTCGGCCGGCCATGGCCGTGCTGGCCGGGGTCGCCTGCGGGTCAGCTGCCGGTGCCGCAGCCGCCTGGTCGGGCTGGGCGGCCGCCGTGCCCGCCGGGTACGGCGGCGCGGTCGTGGGCGCCCTGGTCACCGGGATGCTGCTGGTGGCGCGCGCCCGGGCTGTCGCCGACCGCCGCGACGCGTGACCGGCAGCCGGACCCCGGTTCCGCTACGCCCCGCTGGCCCCGATCGTTCGGTGCCACTGTGCCCGGGTCCAGCCCGGGTCCAGCCCGGGACCACGGCCGGTACCAGCGTCGACCCCGGCGATGCCGCTGGCGTGGGCACGCTCGGCGGGGGACGCCGCCGTACCCGTGGCCCGAACGGCCACCGGCGACGACGCCGGTCCGCACGGATAGCCTCGTGCGCATGAGTGAGGTGCCCGAGGCGACCGCCGACGACCTGCCCGAGCAGATGCAGGTGCGCCGCGAGAAGCGAC
>JAICXL010000005.1 GCA_025980475.1 Nocardioidaceae bacterium
CCGTGCGTCATCTCGTGGCCAACGACGTCGAGGGCAGCCGCGAACGGCTTGTAGCCGTAGCCCCCGTTGCCGTAGACCATCTCGTTGCCGTCCCAGAACGCGTTGGGGAAGTCATGGCCGTCGGCGGTGACGTCGACGTAGGAGCGGATCGCGCCACCCTTGCCGTCCAGCCCGTCACGGCCGAGCGCGCGGTAGAAGTCGTAGACCTGCTCTGCGCCCCACTGGGCGTCGATGGCGCCGTAGTCGTTGACCGATGCGGGGAACGGCACGGTCGGCGAGCTCACGATCTGGCCCCTCGGCGTACCGCGGAAGAAGTTCGTGACGTCGGCGCCGTGGGCGTCGAAGGTCGTGATGCCGTGACCGCGCGTCGTGTCGCGCAGCACGTAGCCGGTCGCTGTCTGCGTCGCCTCGATCGGCAGGTCGCTCCCGTGGTAGCCCGCGCCGGTCGTGGACACCGGCGAGTCGTAGTCGATCGCGTCGTAGGAGAGCACCGGGCGACTCAGCCCGGCCGCGACGTAGACCTCCTTGCGAGCCGGCAGGCCGGAGCGCGCGTCGAGACCGGTGACGGTCAGGTGCCGGGTCAGGATCCCCGAGTCGAACGGCAGCACCTCGAGGCCGTCGTCGTGCACCTGCAGGTCCCGCACCGTGGTGTGCAGGTCGTGCCGGACAACCAGGCCCGCGGTCGACGGTGCCACGCCGGCGTCGAGATCGACGTCCAGGCCGGTGAAGTAGCGGCCACTGCTGCCGGTCACCACCGCGTGGTCGCCCCGGTCGCGCATCCGGACGATGTACTGGGCGCCGAGAACCGGAAGGCCCTGGTAGCGCTGCGCGAGCCGGACCGCGGTCTGCCCGCCGTCGGACGACGTTCCCACGGGGTGCAGGTCGACGCGTGGGCGGGCGATGCCGTAGGTGTCGCGTTCCTGCGCCAGGAAGGTGAGCGCCGCCTGGGTTGGCCTGGCGCGCTGCACCGTCGTCCGCAGTCCCGACGTGAAGGCGGGTGTGCTGGTCGAGGTCAGCCCGTCGTCGGTCCCCGGAGGGGGCGTCGTCGCGGGGTCGGCGGGGGCGGCGGAGCTGCTGCCGGCCCCGGTGGTGCCGCCGGTCGTCGCGGCAGCGGACCCGAGCGGGTCGGCCTGGGCGGGCATCAGGGACAGGGTGGTCAGCGCGAGGGTGGCGGCAGAGGTCGCCGCGGCGAGCCGAAGCATCGAACTCCGAACGTTCGTCAGCAGGAGGGGCGCCCGAACTCTAGGGCCTGTGCCATGATCGCGCTGGCATTCGCCTCAACTGCTGGTGTCGGGCTGGTCGCCCTGGATCGCTGCAGCCACCGCCGAGGCGACATCGGCGTGGAAGACGCTGGGGATGATGAAGGCGGTGTTGAGCTCGTCGTCGGTGACGACGTGGGCGATGGCGTCGGCCGCGCGCAGCAGCATCTCGGTGGTGACGTTGTGGGCGCGGGCGTCGAGCAGTCCACGGAAGACCCCCGGGAAGGCGAGCACGTTGTTGATCTGGTTGGGGTAGTCGCTGCGCCCGCTGGCCACCACGGCGGCGTGCCGGCCCGCCTCGGCCGGGTCGATCTCCGGGTCGGGGTTGGCCAGCGCGAAGACCACGTTGCCCTCGGCCATCCGGTCGATCCACTCGGCCTGGAGCACGCCGGGGCCGCTCACCCCGATGAAGACGTCGGCGCCGTCGAGGGCATCGGCCAGCCCACCGGTGACCCGACGCTGGTTGGTGCAGCGGGCCAGCTCGGCCTTGGCGGGGGACAGACTGGCGTCGTCGCGGCTCAGGCAGCCCTCCTTGTCCCAGACGATCACCTCGCCCGCGCCCGCAGCGAGGAGCAGGGTGACGATCGCCGTACCCGCGGCTCCGGCGCCGGCGACCACGATGCGCACGTCGGCCAACCGCTTCTCCACGCAGCGCAGGGCGTTGGTGAGGGCGGCGAGCACGACGATCGCGGTGCCGTGCTGGTCGTCGTGGAAGACCGGGATGTCCAGCCGCTCGCGCAGGCGGCGCTCCACCTCGAAGCAGCGCGGCGCGGCGATGTCCTCCAGGTTGATGCCGCCGAAGCCCGGGGCGATCGCGACGACGGTGTCGACGATGCGGTCAACGTCCTGGGTGTCCAGGCAGATCGGCCACGCGTCGATGCCTGCGAACCGCTTGAAGAGCGCGGCCTTGCCCTCCATCACCGGCAGTGCCGCGCCGGGGCCGATGTTGCCGAGGCCGAGCACGGCGGAGCCGTCGGTGACCACGGCGACGCTGTTGCCCTTGACGGTCAGCTTCGGGATGTCCTCAGGGTGCTCGAACAGCGCCATGCTCACCCGCCCGACGCCGGGCGTGTAGGCCATCGAGAGGTCGTCACGGGTGCGCAGCGGCACCTTGGAGGCCACCTCGATCTTGCCGCCGAGGTGCAGCAGGAAGGTCCGGTCGGAGACCTTGTGCACGCTGATGCCGTCGAGTGCGTCGACCTCCGCGACGATCTCGCCCGCGTGCACGTTGTCGGTCGCCGAGCAGGTGACGTCGACGACCAGCCGGTCGTGCCGCGACTCGGCGACGTCGATCGCGGTGACGATCCCGCCGGCCTGCGCGATCACCGTGGCGACCGCGCCGACCAGTCCCGGGTCGAGCTCGGTGTGGAGCCGCATCGTGATCGAGTACGACGCGCTCGTGGCCGTCCTGCGGCGGGGCGGGGGGCTCTGCTCCATGGCCAGCATCCTGCCACCCGTTGTCGTCGCCACCGGGGCCGAATCCACTCGACGCCGGCAGGGGGCCGTGCGATGGTGGGGCCACGCAGCCGATTCCGCCAGGAGGACCCATGTCCGACGAGAACGCCAACGACGACCTGAAGGCGCGGATGCGCGAGGCCCTGGAGCGCAAGCGCGCCGGAGGCAGCGGGGTGCCGCGGCAGGGCCCCGCCCGGGAGAAGGCGCACGGCTCGGAGGTCGCCGGCGGTGCCGCTCCGAAGATGCACCGGCGCAAGGCCGGCGGGGGTGGCTCCTGAGCCGAAGGATCAGCGCGGCAGGTTGCGGGTCTCGATCAGCATCTCGGCGACGGCGCGCAGCTTGATGTTCTTGTCCTGGGAGTAGCGCATCAGGACGGCGAACGCCTGGTCCCCGTTGAGCTGATAGCGCTCCATCAGGATGCCCTGGGCCTGGCCCACCAGCTTGCGGGAGTCGATCGCCTGCCAGAGGTTCTCGGTCTTCATGGCGGTCGACAGCGCCACGGCGGCGTGCCGGGCGAGGACATGCGCGATCTCCTGGTCGGCGACGTCGAACTTGTGCGGCTGGTCGTCGTAGAGGTTCAGGGTGCCGATCGTCGTCGAGGAGGTGTACATCCGCACGCTGAGCAGGCTGCGGATCCCGGCGGCGGCGACGGCCGCGGCCCAGGTCGGCCAGCGGCGCTCCGACTCGGCGTCAGCCACGATCAGGCTGAACCGGTCCTCGAGCACGTCGAGGTCGGGGCCCTCACCGCACTCGACCTGCAGCTGGTCCAGCTCGGCCACGAGGGGATGGGTCGCGGCGGCGGTCTCGACCCGGGACTTGCCGTGCAGGAACATCACGCCGGCGTAGCCGCAGCTCACCGCCTTCAGTGCGTGCTCGAGCACCCGGTCCACCGTCTCGGTGACGCTGTCGTGGCCGTGCAGCTCGAGCGCCATCTGGGCGAACTCTTCAAGGGGGTCGTTCATGGGGCCCGTCGGGTCCTGTCGTGCGTCGGTCGACGCGTGGCCCGTTGCTCGACCACGGCGGCAGCAGTCAACCACCCTCGTGGAGCGAGTCGGCGCCCGCCTCGCTCCACAGATCAGTCGCCCGCTCGTGGAGGCCGCTTCGCGGGTGAGCAACACCACCCGGGGCCGGGTCGTCAACGCTGACCGGTGTCCGCGACGATGGAGCAGGCGGCACCAACGACGGAGCGAGGAGCGCGAGATGCAGTTCGGACGCAGCTACGAGGAGTTCGAGGTCGGGGCGACCTACAAGCACTGGCCCGGCAAGACCGTCACCGAGTACGACGACCACCTCTTCTGCCTGCTGACGATGAACCACCACCCGCTGCACCTCGACGGGCACTACGCCGGGGAGACCACGCAGTTCGGCCGCAACGTCGTGGTGGGCAACTACGTCTACTCGCTGCTGCTCGGGATGAGCGTCCCGGACATCTCCGGCAAGGCGATCGCCAACCTCGAGGTCGAGTCGCTGCGTCATGTCGCGCCGACCTTCCACGGCGACACGCTCTACGGCGAGACCAGGGTGCTCGACAAGTGGGAGTCGAAGTCGAAGGACGACCGCGGCGTCGTGCACGTCGAGACGATCGGCTACAACCAGGACGGGCAGGTCGTGTGCATCTTCCGCCGCAAGGTGATGGTGCCGAAGCAGGGCTACCTCGAGGCGCGCGGCGGCGAGCAGCCGGCTCGGCCGGTCCCTCAGCCCGACAAGAACTGGCCCGGCGAGGGCTGAGCAGCTGGTCCCGGCCGGGGCGCGAAGGTCCGGGCGAGCGGAAGGATGCCCAGCACGAGCACCATCGGCACGGCGAAGCCCACCCGCAGGTTGCCGGCGCCGACGACCCCGGTCAGCACCGCGCCGAAGAGCGCGCCGACGTAGTTGAACTGGTTGAACCGGGCGATCACCGCGTCGACCACGACATGCCGCTCCGCGGGGTCGGTGGCCATCGCCCCGGCGATCCGGGCGGCGGCCGAGAAGCTCAGCGGGGCGATCACTGCCACGCCGGCGCCGAGCAGGGTGAAGCCGACCACCGCGACCGGCCAGGTCGGTGCGAACACCACGAGCGCGAGCGCCGCACAGGCCACGACGGCGCCGATGCGGAGCACGGGCACCGGTCCGAAGCGGGCGACCAGGCCGTCGCCGGCGAGCCGGATCGCTCCGCTCGCGACGAGGTAGGGGAAGGTCGCCAGCGCCACCAGCCCGCTCGGGGTGGGGAAGGTGTTGCGCAGGTAGGTCGGTCCCCACGTCGACGCCGCCGTGTCGACCATGTAGAAGAGGACCATCGCGACGCCGACCAGCACGATCGGCCGCCACGGCACCTGCACCCGCGCCGCCGCCTCCAGTGCCTGCTCGGCCCGGCGCAGGAACGGCGCGAACAGCACCACCAGTGGCACCACCGCCAGCGCGCCGGTGACGGCGAACGGGAGGCCAGGTGTCGCCAGCGTGAAGCCCGAGCCGGCGATGCCGCCCAGGGTCCAGGCGCCATGGAAGGACGGCAGGATCGGTCGCCCGTAGCGGTGCTCGAGCGCGACGGCCTGCATGTTGGTGGTGGCGTCGACGGTGCCGAGCGCGACGCCGTACGCCGCCATCGAGGTGACGAAGAGCCAGAACGCGCCGGCGGTCGCGAAGACGGGCACCGCGACCGCGATGACGGCCAGCCCGCCGCGGAGGAGGACGGCGCTGTCCGTGCGCCGGCTCAGTGTCTCCGCGACCACCGACCCGACCCCCGCGAGGAGCACCATCATCAGCAGCAGGCCCGAGAGGGTGAGCTCCCCGATGTGCCAGATCCGCTGCACCTCGGGCAGCCTGGTGGTCAGCCCGATGAACACGAAGCCCTGGGTGGAGAAGGCGGCCGCGGCGGCCAGCCGCGATCGGTGCAACGGAGCGGTCACCGGCTGATGATCCCAGAAGGGGCGGCGGTCCGCTGCGACCGGTTTGCGATGATCGGGGGATGGAGGCAGGTGCGGACGAGGACCCGAACGAGCTCTGGCTGGTGCGGCACGGCGAGACCGAGTGGAGCCGGACCGGCCGGCACACCGGCACCACCGAGGTGTCGCTGACCGAGCAGGGCGAGGAGGTCGCCCGCGGGTTGCGCGAGCGGCTCGCGGGTGTCGACTTCGGGCTGGTCCTCACCAGCCCGAGGGAACGCGCCCGGAGGACGGCGGCGCTGGCCGGCTTCCCCGACGCGCACGTCGAAGCAGACCTGGCCGAGTGGGACTACGGCGACTACGAGGGCATCACCACGGCACAGATCCGCGAGCAGGTGCCGGGCTGGACGGTGTGGAGCCACCCCTGCCCGGGCGGCGAGACCGCGGCCCAGGTGGCTGCCCGGATGGACCGCGTCCTGGCCCGGGTGCGCGCGCACGGCGGCCGGGTCCTGGCCTTCGGCCACGGGCACGCATCCCGCGCCCTGGCTGCCCGCTGGCTCGACCAGCCGGTCGCCGAGGGCCGCCTCTTCAGCCTTGGTACGGCGACCATCTCCGTGCTCGGCTACGAGCACGGGGGACCCGTCGTCGACCGCTGGAACAGCTGAGGGCGGCTACCCTTGACGTGTGTCCCTCGCGGCCTCCTGCCCCCGGTGCACGTCCCCGCTGCAGCAGGGTGACGAGGGGTGGTCCTGCCTCCAGCACGGCGACGTCGAGCCGCTGTGGCGTCCGGAGCGCGTCGACTACGACGCCTTCGCCGCGCTGGTCCGCCGGGCCGGGGACCTGCCGATCTACCTGCCCTGGCCGATGAGCCCCGGCTGGTCGATCGCCGACTTCGGCTGCGTGTCCGGCGCCGGCCCGTCCGCCACGGTGACCACCACCGCGGGGATCAGTGACCTCGACGGGGAGGTCGAGGTCAGCGTCGTCGCCGAGGATCCCGGCGTCGGGCTCGGTGCCCGGGTGGCCGGGGCAAAGCACACCGACCCCGGTGACCAGGTCGGCGTCGGCCCGCCGGCCGTCCGCGTCCGGGCCGGCGGTCGAGCGGTGTCGATGTGGGTGGTCGACGTCGACGCCGGCGACGACTTCCTCGGCAGCTCCGTCTTCGCCGGCGAGGCCGACGGCCGGTGGCTCTGGCTCGTGCTCCGGCCCGCCTCCGCCGCGCTGTTGCTGCACGACGAGTGGTTGCTCGCCGACGTCACCGGCTTCGGTCCCCAGGCGCTGGAGATGCCCTTCGGCGGCCCGCGTCCCGCCTGGTGAGGTGCCACCGCGGCAAGCCCTAGGCTGGCGATCGTGCGCATCGACCTCCACACGCACACGACGCGGTCCGACGGCACGGAGTCACCGGCGGCGCTCGTGCGCCTGGCTCGACGGGCCGGCCTCGACGTGGTGGCGATCACCGACCACGACACGACCGCCGGCTGGGAGGAGGCTGCGGCTGCCGCGGACGATGCCGGCATCGAGCTGGTCCGCGGGATGGAGCTCAGCACCCGGCACGGCGGCCGGAGCGTGCACCTGCTCGCCTACCTGACCGACCCGGCGGACGCGGAGCTGCTCGCCGAGACCGAGCGGGTGGTCGCAGGTCGGCGTGACCGGGTGCCCGCGCTGCTCGCCAAGCTGACTGCCGCGGGAGTCGAGCTCACGGCCGACGACATCGAGCGGGCGACCCCGCCCGGTGCGGTCACCGGCCGGCCGCACATCGCCGACGCGCTGGTGGCCCGCGGCGTGGTCACCTCCCGCGACGCGGCGTTCGCGACCATCCTCGGGCCGAACGGGCCCGGCTTCGTGCGCCGCTATGCGACTCCGCTGGTCGAGGCGATCGGCCTGGTGGCCCGCGCCGGCGGGGTCAGCGTCCTGGCCCACCCGTGGGCCCGGTCGAGCAGGGAGGTGCTCGACCGCGAGACGCTCGCGCGACTCCGCGACGCCGGCCTGACCGGTGTCGAGGTCGATCACCAGGACCACGACAGCGACGTCCGCCGCGAGCTGCGCGCGCTCGCGGACCAGCTCGGACTCGTCGTCACGGGCTCCAGCGACTGGCACGGCGCCGGCAAGGCCGACCACGAGCTGGGCTGCAACACCACCGACCCCGAGCAGTACGCGCGCCTCAAGGAGTGCGCCCGCGCGGCGGCCGCGGCGGCCGGCCAGGGCTGAGCCGCGTACGCCGCGACTCCGGCGGACGAGGTCTACTTCCGGCCCAACGACTGGAAGCGCTGCAGCACCGGGCCCGGCACCAGGCGCGCAGCGCCGGCGATCGCCTTGTAGCGCAGCGACGGCACCGAGATGGCCCGACCGGCAGCCAGGTCCCCCAGCGCCTCCTTGACCAGGTCGTCGGCCTGCAGCCACAGGAAGCGCGGCGCCGAGTTGTGGCCGACGCCGAAGCGCTCGTGGAACTCCGTCCGGACGAACCCGGGGCACAGCGCCATCACGGTCACTCCACTGCCGGCGTACTCCGCGTGCGCCCACTGGCTGAGCCGGATCACGTAGGCCTTGGCGGCGCTGTAGCTGCCGCGGGGCAGGAACCCCGCCACCGACGCCACGTTGACGATCTGGCCACGGCCCCGCGGGACCATCGCGGACAGGGCAACGTGGGTCAGCCGCATGGGTGCGACCACGTGCACGTCGAGCAGCGACTGCTCGGCCTCGAGCGGATTGTCCAGGAAGGGCCTCTTCAGTCCGAACCCGGCGTTGTTGACCAGCAGGTCCACGGGCCGGTCCGGGTCACCAAGCCGCCGCTCGACCTGCGCGAGCTGGGCGCGGTCGACGAGGTCGGCGGGGAGCACCTCGACGGTGACGCCGTGGCGGGCACGCAGCCCGGCGGCGACGTCGTGCAGCCGATCCTCGTTGCGGGCGACCAGGACGAGGTCGTGGCCACGGGTGGCGAGCTGGTCGGCGAAGGCGCGACCGATGCCGGAGGTCGGCCCGGTGACCAGTGCGGTGCCGGCCAGCGGGGAGGCGGGCGCGGAGGCGGGGGAGGAGCGCGACATGCGGCACAGCATCGCGGGCGCGTGCGGTGTCGGCAACCCGGTGCGGCATGATGGGCCGCGATGTCCACGACCCGGGTGCTCGCCGTCGCCAACCAGAAGGGTGGCGTCGCCAAGACCACCACGGTCGCCTCCCTCGGTGCAGCCCTTGCCGACCTCGGCCAGCGGGTGCTGCTGGTCGACCTGGACCCGCAGGCCTGCCTGACCTTCAGCCTCGGCATCGACCCCGAGGACCTCGAGGTCTCGGTCCACCACGTGCTCACCCAGGGGGCCGACCCCACTGGGGTGATCATCGAGACCGAGGACGGCGTCGACCTGCTCCCGGCGACGATCGAGCTGGCGCGGGCGGAGGCAGACCTCCTCACCCGCACCGGCCGGGAGTACGTCGTGCGCACGCTCGTCGAGGACGTGGACGGCTATGACTGGGTGCTGCTGGACTGCCCGCCGTCGCTGGGGGTGCTCACCGTCGCCGCCTTGACGGCCGCCACCGGGGTCCTGGTGCCGCTGCAGTGCGAGACGCTCTCGCACCGCGGGGTCGGCCAGCTGCTCGACACGGTGCACGACGTGCGCCGGTTCACCAACCGCGACCTGGAGGTCTGGGGCGTCCTGCCGACGCTCTACGACGGCCGCACGAACCATGCCCGCGCCGTGCTGGAGAACATCTCCGAGACCTACCAGCTCGACGTGGTGGAGCCGCCGATCCCGAAGTCGATCCGCTTCGCCGAGGCCCCCGCAGCCGGCCGGTCGATCCTGCGGACCTCGCGCAGCAGCAAAGGGGCCCAGGCCTACCGCGAGGTGGCTGCGAGCCTGCTGTCACGTAGTTGAGCCGTTCCGCGGCATCCGCCTGGCTGCCCCGGGTCGACTAGCTCGCCTGGTCGCCAGCAGGTCGGCCGCCACGCGTACGGCTCCGGTTGCGGCGGCGCTTCGGGCGCTCGCCCGAGCCGGAAGCGGCCCCCGAACCTGACCCTGAACCCGACCCGGAGCCCGTCGACGCCGCGGAGTCACGGCCGCCGGACTGCTCGCGCCTCTGGTCTGAGGACCGGCCGCGGCTGCGCCCGCTGCGCTGCCCGCCGGAGCGATCGCCCCTGCCCGTGTCCTTCCTCGGGGGACGCTCGATCGTGCCCTCGGGGACCAGCCGACCCTTGGTGCCCGGCGCGATGCCCATGTCGTGGAAGAAGTGCTCGGAGCTGGAGTAGGTCTCGGCCGGGTCGTCGAACGGCAGGTCGAGGGCCTTGTTGATCATCTTCCAGCGGTGCAGGTCGGCCCAGTCGACGAAGGTGACCGCGATCCCGGTGGCACCGGCCCGCCCGGTGCGGCCGGTGCGGTGGATGTAGGTCTTCTCGTCCTCGGGGCAGGTGTAGTTGATCACGTGGGTGACGTCGTGCACGTCGATGCCGCGGGCGGCGACGTCGGTGGCGACCAGGACCTGGATCTTGCCCTCGCGGAACCTGGTGAGGGCCTTCTCGCGGGCGACCTGTGCCATGTCACCGTGCAGCGGACTGGCCTTGAAACCGCGCTCGACGAGGTCGTCGGCGATCCGTTGCGACTGCCGCTTGGTGCGCGTGAAGACGATGGTCAGCCCGGCGCCCTCGGCCTGCAGCATCCGGCCGATCATCTCCGGCTTGTCGAGGTCGTGGGCCTGGTAGATGAACTGGGCCGTGGCCGGCACCGTGGCGTTCTCGTAGGACGACTCGGCGCGGATGTTCATCGGGTGCCGCATGTGGGTGCGCGCGAGCGCCACGATCGCCGCCGGCATGGTCGCGGAGAAGAGCATGGTCTGCCGGGTCTCCGGCGTCTTGGCCAGCAGCTTCTCGACGTCGGGTAGGAAGCCCAGGTCGAGCATCTCGTCGGCCTCGTCGAGCACCAGGCTCTTGACGTGGCTGATGTCCAGCGCCCTGCGGTTCATCAGGTCGATCAGCCGGCCCGGGGTGCCCACGACGACGTCGACGCCCTTCTCGAGGACGTCGAGCTGCTGCTCGTAGGGCACTCCGCCGTAGACGGTCAGCACCCGGATGCCGCGGTCGGCACCGGCGACGCTGAGGTCGCTGGAGACCTGCAGGGCCAGCTCGCGCGTCGGGGCCACGATCAGCGCCTGCGGCTTGCCCGGCGCGACGAGCTCCTCGTAGTCGGGGTCGTGCGCGGCCACGGCGCGCTGCAGCACCGGGATGCCGAACGCGAGCGTCTTGCCGGTGCCCGTGCGCGCCTGGCCGATCAGGTCCGTGCCCATCAGGGCGACGGAGAGGGTCATCTCCTGGATGGCGAAAGGGGTCACGATGCCGACCCGCTCGAGGGCGTCGGCGATCTCGGGGAGGACCCCGAGCTCTCTGAAGGTGGTCAGGGCTCTTGCCTGTTCTGTGCGACGGCTGTTGTCTGTCGTGCCTGGTTCCGGACCCGATTCGGACCTGGCTCCGGGCCTGGTCTGCGCCGCGCCAGCCGGGGGATCTCGCGCTCGGGCGCGGCACCCCGGGGCCGCCGGCTCGGACCCAGTCTATCGGTACGCTGCGCGCATGAGCGAACCGACGCAGCCGGGGGCCGCTGGCTCGACCCCGGGAGGCGCCGTGTCGGCGCCGCTGGGCGAGGCGGGCGCGGTCGCGTTCGACGACCCCGGTTACCGGGCCGCGGTGGTCGATCTGCTGGGCGCGGTCGCCTACGGCGAGCTGTCGGCCTTCGAGCGGCTCGCCGAGGACGCCAGGTCCGCGCCCTCGCTGGCCGACAAGGTCGCGCTGGGAAAGATGGCGAGCATCCAGTTCGGTCACGTCGAGCCGCTGCTCGACCGCATCGAGGCGCTCGGCGTCACGCCGGTCGCGGCGCTGGACCCCTTCCGCAAGCCCTTCGACGCCTTCCACGCCAAGACCGCGCCCAGCGACTGGCTCGAGGGGCTGATCAAGGCGTACGTCGGGGACGGGCTCGCCGCTGACTTCTACCGCGAGATCGCGGCGTTCCTCGACGCGGGCACCCGTGAGCTGATCATCGAGTCGCTGGCCGATGCCGGGCACGCGGACTTCGTCGTCGACCGGGTGCGCCGGGCGATCGAGTCCGACCCCCGGGTCGGGGGACGGCTCGCGCTGTGGGGCCGCCGGTTGATGGGCGAGGCCCTGTCGCAGGCGCAGCGGGTCGCGGCCGAGCGGGACTCCCTGGCTGCGTTGCTGGCAGGCGGGGTGGACCGGCCGGGCATGGATCTCGCGGCGCTGGGCCGGATGTTCAGCCGGATCACCGAGAACCACGCCCGGCGGATGGCCGAGCTCGGCCTCGCGGCCTGAATGTCGCGCCGTGCAGCAGAAGGACCCCGAGCCTTCCGGCCCGGGGTCCTTCGCGGGCTCAGGACTGCAGGCCCTTCTTGGTGTTTCGTCCGGTGACGGTGCTGGCGATGACCACGAGCACGGCGGCGATGATGATCGACACGATGAAGGCCAGCCAGTCGAAGCCGTTGGTGCCACCGAGCCAGCCATAGCCGATGATCACGCCAACGATGCCGCACAGGATCGTCAGCCACAGCGGCGTGTTGTCCCGTGTCCCGGGTGCGACGAACTTGCCGAGCAGGCCGATGATGATGCCTGCGATGATCACGAATACCCAGCCCATGTGAAGCTCCCTCCTTGGGATCGGAAAAGTTGGTCCGGTCCGTTGGGGCAAGCATCTCCGCCCGCGCGGCGGCCAAACATCACCGATCGGTCACGGCGACGTCCGGTTGGCGGCGCCGCCGGGTCAGGACCGGAAGCCGACCTGGCCGCTGACACCGGTGGAGACGTCGACATAGGCCAGCTTGTCGGCCGGCACCACGACCCGGCGCCCGCGGGTGTCGCTGAGCGTGAGCACCCCGCCAGCGGCGATGGCCTTCGTGACCCGTTCCTCGATCTCGTCAGCAGCCAGGTCGGCGTCGATGGTGAGCTCTCGGTTGGCGTTCTGCACGCCGATCTTGACCTCCATCAGGAGGACCTCCTCTTTCGTGCTCTCGGTGCGCGGTCCAGGGCCGCGGTGCGGGGCGGGGGTCAGTGCTCGTCGGTGAGCGGGTAGCCGCGGATTCCGCGCCAGGCGAGCCCGGCGACCAGGGCGGCCGCATCGTCCCGGGGCATCCGGGACCCGTCCTGCAGCCAGAACCGGGCGCTGACCTGCGCCATTCCCACCAGCGAGACCGCGAGCAGCCGGGACTGCTCGTCGGTGAGCCCGGTGTCCTCGTGGATCACGCGTGCGATCAGGCGTGCACACTCCGTGGTCACCCGGTCGACCCGCCGGCGGACGGACGTCTCGTTGGTCAGGTCGGACTCGAAGACCAGCCGGAAGGCGCCCTCGTCGCTCGCCACGTAGTCGTAGAAGGCGTGCACGGCCGCCGTGACGCGCTCCTTGTTGTCCTCGGTCGACTCGAGAGCCTGCTGCGAGCTGGAGATGATCGTGTCGCAGGCCTGGTCGAGCAGCGCCAGGTAGAGGTCGAGCTTGCCCGGGAAGTGCTGGTAGAGCACCGGCTTGGAGACCCCGGCCCGTTCGGCGATGTCGTCCATCGCGGCGGCGTGGTAGCCCTGCGCCACGAAGACCTCCAGCGCGGCACCGAGCAGCTGGGTGCGGCGCTGGCGCCGGGGGAGACGCCCGCCGCGGGGTCTCTCGTCGATCGTGCTCACAGGGAGACCCTACTGTGCTGCCCGCGCCTCGCCGGCCGTGGCGCCGTGGTGCCTGCCGGCCGCCCCAGTCGGACCCGCAGGTCCTCGGTTGGTGGCAGGAGGGCCGAGGCAGGCGTCGCGCACTGCACAGCACCGGTGGTGAGGGCGATGCGCGCCTTCGAGTGACGACCGTTCCGGATGGCGGGACGATCGCCCGCGGTCGGCGGTCCCTGGGGAACATGAAGGCTCGTCGCGGTGTTGAACCGGACGAACCGTCTGCCGACCGGAGGAGAGCCGTGCCCTTCCCGCCCCTCGTGGAACCCGCCGAAGAGCTCACTGTCGACGAGGTACGCCGCTACAGCCGTCACCTGATCATTCCCGACGTCGGGATGAGCGGGCAGAAGCGGCTGAAGAACTCCAAGGTGCTCGTGATCGGGGCCGGCGGCCTCGGCAGCCCGGCGCTGCTCTACCTGGCCGCCGCGGGGGTCGGCACCCTGGGCATCATCGACTTCGACGAGGTCGACGAGTCCAACCTGCAGCGTCAGGTGATCCACGGGCAGAGCGACATCGGGAAGTCCAAGGCCGTCTCGGCCCGGGAGTCGATCGCGGAGATCAACCCGCTGGTCGAGGTCATCGTGCACGAGGAGCGGCTCGACAACGACAACGTGATGGCGATCTTCGAGCCCTACGACCTGATCGTCGACGGCACCGACAACTTCGCGACGCGCTACCTGGTCAACGACGCGGCGTACTTCCTCCAGAAGCCCTACATCTGGGGCTCGATCTACCGCTTCGACGGCCAGGCCAGTGTCTTCTGGCCGCACGCCCCGGGTGGGGAAGCGCCGTGCTACCGCTGCCTCTACCCCGAGCCGCCGCCGCCCGGCATGGTGCCCAGCTGCGCAGAGGGCGGCGTGCTCGGCGTGCTCTGCGCGAGCATCGGCTCGATCCAGGTCAACGAGGCGATCAAGCTGCTCACCGGGATCGGCGAGCCGCTGGTCGGCAAGCTGATGATCTACGACGCCCTGGAGATGGAGTACCGCAAGCTCCGGGTGCGCAAGGACCCCGGCTGCGCGCTGTGCGGGGAGCACCCGACCGTCACGCAGCTGATCGACTACGACACCTTCTGCGGGGCCGTCTCCACCGAGGCCGCCGACGCCGCGGCCGGCTCGACGATCTCGGTCACCGAGCTCGAGCATATGCTCAAGGAGCGCGACGAGGGCAGCCGCGACTTCGTCCTGGTCGACGTGCGCGAGCCCAACGAGTTCGAGATCAACCGGATCCCCGGCTCGATCCTGATCCCCAAGGGCGAGTTCCTCAACGGCAACGCTCTGGAGCAGCTGCCCGCGGTCGACTCGGGCAAGCAGGTCGTGCTGCACTGCAAGTCCGGGGTCAGGTCCGCCGAGGCGCTGGCCGTCGTCAAGGGCGCCGGCTACTCCGACGCCGTGCACGTCGGCGGCGGCGTGGTGGCCTGGGTCAACCAGATCGATCCCTCGCAGCCGTCCTACTGACCGTCCCGGGGGCGACGGCATAACCCCCCGCCCGGTCCTGTCGTTGGCGCTTGCACCAACGTTGGATCGGAAAGGTTCACCATGCGCTTCACTCGGACCCGCGCACTCCTCGCCGTCGCCGCGTCGGCCGCGATCGCCGGCGCCGGCATCGCCACGGCGCCCGCCTCGTCGGCGACGCCGACCTGGGCGCCGGCCGCGACCGCTGCCATCCACCCGGGCACCATGATGTACACCGCCGGTGCACAGTGCACCGCGAACTTCGTCTACACCGACGGGGTCGGCAACGTCTACGTCGGCTACGCGGCACACTGCGCCGGCACGGGCTCCTCGACCGACACCAACGGCTGCACGACCAACTCGGTCCCGCTCGGAACCAAGGTCGACTTCTCCAACGACGGCAACGTGCTCTCGGAAGGCACCATCGTCGGCCACGGCACGCTGGCCTACAGCTCCTGGATCACCGAGCACCGGCTCGGCACGACCGACGCCAACACGTGTGCCTACAACGACCTGGCGCTGGTGAAGGTCGACCCCGCCGACGCCGCCAAGGTCAACCCGTCGGTGCCGTTCTGGGGTGGGCCGACCGGGATCGACACCGACGGCACCAAGGCCGGCGACCAGGTGTGGACCTACGGCAACTCCAGCCTGCGAGCCGGGATCAGCGCGTTGTCCCCGCACACCGGCATCAGCCTCGGCGACCAGGCGGCCGACGGTGGCTGGTCGCACCCGCTCTACACCGTGACGCCGGGCATCCCGGGGGACTCCGGGTCGGGCTTCATGACCGCAGGGGGCAAGGCCGTCGGCGTGCTCTCCACGCTCGGCCTCGCCCCGCTCCCGGCCTCGAACAACATCGGGGACCTGGCCAAGGAGCTCGCCTTCGCTCAGGCGCACTCGGGCATCAGCGGGCTGCAGCTGGTCGACGGCACCGAGCCCTTCAACCCGGTCCTCTGACGGGATCCGACGTCGTGATGACGAGGCAGGTGCTCACCCTCCCATCCGCGCGGATGCGCCTGTCCGCACCCCGGGCGGTGACCGCCGTGCTGGTCGCCGTACTCCTGCTCGCGGGGGTCCTCGCGGCCGGCCCGGCACCCGCCGTTGCGTCGGGGCAGCGGATCGGGCCCGGCGTGCAGATGTTCACCAAGGGCGCCCAGTGCACGGCGAACTTCGTCTTCAAGGACCGTCGCGGCCGCACCTTCGTGGGCTACGCCGCGCACTGCGCGGGCAAGGGCGACTCCTCGCAGACCAACGGCTGCCACACGGCCTCGTGGCCGCTCGGCACCCGGGTCGTCTTCCGCACGGGTGCGAACCTGCTGACCGGGGGGAGCGTGCTCGGGCACGGCACGCTGCGCTACAGCTCCTGGATCGCGATGCACCGCGCGCACACCACCGGTGCGGCGACCTGCGCCTACAACGACCTCGCGCTCGTGCAGGTCGACCGCGCGGACCTGCACCTGGTCGACCCGACGGTGCCTGTCCTCGGCGGACCGACCGGTGTCGCGGATCCTCCGGCCGTGGGCCGGAAGGCCTACACGTACGGCGCTTCCTCGCTGCGGGGCGGGCAGGCCAAGCAGGGCACGGTGCAGTCCCGCGGGCGGTGGACGAGCGAGGTGTTCACGTCGTCGCCGGGCATCCCGGGTGACTCCGGCAGCGGGTTCATGACCGCAGGCGGCAAGGCCTTCGGGGTGCTGTCCACGCTGGCCGTCTTCCCCGACACCGGCAGCAACGGCGTGGGCTCACTGGCGCGTGAGATGGCCTTCGCCGCCCGGCACGGGGTCGCCGGCCTGCGGCTGGTGCACGGCCGCACGGCGTTCGCCGCGCCCGGCACCCTGGCCGGCCTGGGCTGAGCGCTGCCCGAACCGGGCCGGGCGCTGTCAAGGACCCGCCGGGGGTGGTCCACTCCACCGCACCGCCCAAGCGGCCTAGGGCTGGGATGAAGCGGGACGAGGTGTGACGATCTGCCCATGTCCTCCGGTCTCCTGCTCCGCGCTGCCGTGCGCGTCCTCGCCGTGGTGCTGGCGCTCGTGGCGGGGGTGGTGCTGGCCGCACCGGTCGGGGTCGCCAGCTCGGCGTTCCCGGTGCCGGAGGTGGACCGGATCGGCCCGGGCGTGCAGCTGGTGACCCACGGGGTCCCGTGCACGGCCGCGTTCGCGTTCCGCGACCGGGCCGGGCGCACCTACCTCGGCTACGCCGCCCGGTGCGCAAGCCCGGCCGGGAGGCTGGCCGGCAACGGCTGCCGGCACCGGTCCTGGCCCCGCGGCACGCCGGTGCGGGTCGCGATGGACGCGGTCCGCGGCCGTCGTGGGCAGACCCTGGCCCGCGGTGTCCTGCGCTACTCCTCATGGGCGGCGATGCACCGGGCCGCGACCCATGACCTGCGCGTCTGCCGCAACAACGACTTCGCCCTGGTGCAGGTGCTCGGACGCGGCTCACGGTCGGTGAGCCCGACCCTCGACTACTGGGACGGTCCCGGCGGGGTGGGGTCGCTCCCGGCCCCCGGTGCCGCCATGTTCGGCTGCACCGGCATGGTCGCCTCCGGCGTGCGCGGCCTGAACCCGGATGTGGCCACCCTCCGGCAGACCTGGCGCTGGGGTGCCGGGATCGCGCCGGTCCGCGGCCTGCGCAGCGACGTCGGCGCCGGCTATGTCGACGACCAGGGCCGGGCCGCCGGGATCCTGCTGGCCGCGCCCGACGGACAGCGCCGGCTGGTCGCCTCCCTGTCGCTGGCGATGCGCTTCGCCCGCCACCACGGCGTGGGTGGCCTGCGGCTGGTGCCCGGTGCCTCCCCCTTCCACCCTTCGGCGGTCGCCTGATCTGATCTCCTCGTGGTCGACCGTGAGGAGTACGTCGAGCAGGTCCTGCGCCTGGTCGAGCAGGTCCCGGCCGGGCGGGTGACGTCCTACGGGCTGATCGCCGAGGTGGTCGGTCGTGGGGGTCCTCGCCAGGTCGGCAACGTGATGGCGCGTGAGGGTGGCGGCGTGCCGTGGTGGCGCGTCGTACGAGCCGACGGCTCACTGCCGCCTTCCCACCAGGGGGAGGCGAGGCAGCGCTACCTCGAGGAGGGCACGCCGATGCGACCCTCCGGCTCGGTGGACATGCCACGCGCCTTCTGGCAGCCGGGTTGATCCACCACGTCCGGACGCATTCGGTCAGCGGGGGCGGGCGCGGGTGCGGTGGGCCAGCTCGGAGAGCGCGGCGGGAAACACCTCCGCGGGCGGGGTGACCAGGCCGGCCCCGACCTGCCCGACACCGGCGACCTTGCCGGCCATACCGGTGTTGATCTGCGGCAGGATCCCGGTGCGGCAGACGCGGGTGACGTCGATGCCCGTGGCGGTGCCCTGGAAGTCGAGCACCGGGATCGTCCATCGGGGGTTCTCGCCGAGGGTGATCTCGTGCATCCGCCTGGTCGTGGCCAACGCGTCGGGCACGCTGCCGCCGACGAAGCGCACGATCGCCGGGGCCGTGGCCATCGCGAAGCCACCGATGCCCGCGGTCTCGGTGATCGCGGAGTCACCGATGTCGGGGTTGGCGTCGTCGGGACCGTAGTCGCCGAGGTAGAGCCCGTCCGCGACCTGGGCGGGCCCGGTGAACCACTGGTCGCCGGTGCCGGCCAGCTGGATGCCGAAGTCGGTGCCGTTGCGGGACATCGCGACGACCATCGTGGACCCCTCGATGTCGCGGGCGGCGTCGAGCATCAGCTTGCAGGCAGGCATCGCCAGGTTGAGGAAGAAGTGGTCGTTGCCGCCGATGAAGCGAAGGGCGTCGGCCACCTTGGCGGGCTCGTGGCCTGACGCCACCATCGCCGGGGCGAGGTCGCGCAGCAGCATCAGGGTGCCGGCCCGGTTGCGGTTGTGCGCCTCGTCGCCCATCTGCAGCATCTGGGTCAGGATCCCGGTGACGTCGACGGGGCCGGTCGCCCGCACGGCGTCCCGCAACAGCGGACCGAGCACGGCGGACATCCAGCGCAGCCGCTCGAGGACCTCGGGTGCGTAGGCGCCGTAGCGCAGCACCTTGCCGAGGCCCTCGTTGAGCGAGCAGAAGGTACGACGGCCGGTGGCCGGGTCCTCCAGCACGTACATCCACATCGACGCGGAGACGACCCCGGCCATCGGCCCGACCGCACGGTGGTGGTGGCAGGGGTCGAGCGAGACGCCGGACCCCGACTCGAAGAGGACGACCGCAGCCTCCGGGTCGTCGACGACGCCCTCGAGCGCAGCGGCTCCCATCAGGGCTCCCCGCAGCGGGCCCGACGCGTCGGCCCAGGCGATCGGCGGACCGGCGTGCAGGAAGTCACCAGGGGCAAGACCCAGGAGCTCGCCGGCCGGCGCGACGTCGACGAGCATCGCCTGCACGTCGAGCACCGCGGCCAGCGCTCGCTCGTTGGCGTCCTTGCGCAGCGGGTCGGCGGCGACGCAGGCGAGGTCGCCCTCCGTGCCGGGCATCGGCGGCCGCCAGTCCACCCGGACCACCGGGACTGCCTGTGCCTCGACCGCGTCGGCGAGGTGGTCGGTGCCGACGGCGACGACGGACGCGGGCGCGCTGGTCATCGGGCTCCTCCAAGGATCTCCAGGGCACGCCGGGTGGCCCCGGCGTTGGACAGGTGCACCTCGGCGCCGGCGTCGGCGAGTGCCTGCGCCTGACGGTCGAGGCCCTGCGGGTCGAGCTCGGTGCCCACGCAGCTGACCACGACGGCAGGACCCGACCGGCGCGCCCGCTCGATCGCGGGCGCGAGCCGGGAGGCGGGGTCGGACTCGGCGCCGTGGCCCAGCACCACGTCCATCAGCACCACCCCGGTGCGCGGGTCGCTGGCCACCCGGTCGAGGTGCTCGAGGCGGAGCGTCGGATCGATCATCGGGTGGGCGCGCCCGGAGGTCAGGGCGTCGTCGCCGAAGTCGACCATCAGGTGGGTATCGGCCAGCAGGTCCGTGTCGAGGGCGAGGTCGGGGGACAGCGGGATGTTGCTGCGCACCGGGCCGAGGGCCGCCGTGGCGATCAGCATCGCCTCGTCGCAGAGAGTGCCGCCGACGAAGAGGCCCCGCAGCAGGTCACCGTGCGCCTCGCCGGCGCGCCCCCAGACGGGCCAGCCGGGGAGGTCGCGGCCGAGAGCGCGCAGAGCCTGCTCCGCCGCCGCGGTCAGGTCAGGTCGTCCCTGACCCAGCAGCGCGAGCTCGACCGGCGTCGCCAGCCGGTCGGCGCAGTCGCGGACGACCTCGGCCACCTCGTCCGCGGGCGGCTTGGAGACCACCACGACGAGCTCGACGCGGGGGTCGGCGTCGAGCCGGCGCAGCGCGGCCAGCGTGGAGCGTCCGCCGATGTCGGTGGACAGGTCGCGGCCGCCGACGCCGAGCGCCGTGCCGACGCCCACGCCGGCGTGCTCCAGCAGGCAGGCGAGCTGCTGGCAGCCGGTCCCGGACGCCGCGACGATGCCGACGGGCCCAGGGGAGCAGACGTTGGCGAAGCCGAGGCCCACCCCGTCCACGACTGCGGTCCCGCAGTCGGGTCCCATCACCAGCAGGTCGCGCTCGGCCGCCACCGTCTTCAGGGCCAGCTCGTGCTCGACCGGGACGTTGTCGCTGAACACCATCACGTCATGACCGGCGTCGAGGGCATCCATGGCCTCGACCAGCGCGCTCGGACCGGGCACCGACACCAGGACCGTCCCGCCCGCGACCCGCCGCAGCGCGGCCGCGGTGGTGCGGGGCGGTGCCACGTCGGTCGGTTGCGTCGTCCGGCGCCCGGTCGCGACGAGGGCTTCGTCGACGGCGGCCAGGGCAGCGGCGAGCCGGTCCGCGGAATCCACCCGGACCGCCACCACGAGGTCGTTCGCGGTGCACTCGGGCAGCGCGAAGCCCATCTGCGAGAGCAGGTCGAGGTTGAGCGGTGTGGCCATCGCGACCTGTGCCGACTCGACACCCGGGGCCTGCTGCACCGAGCGGCTCACCTGGAGCAGCGCGACCGAGTCGGCGTAGGCGCCGGGGCGGACCTCGACGTGGGCGTGGCTCATGCTTCTCCATCCTGGTGGGTCTCCTCGAGCAGCCGGCGGGCGGCGCCGAGCACGAGACCGGCTCCGGAGGTGTGGCCCACCGCGGCGAGCCGGGCTGCTGCTGCGCCGACGGCGGTTTCGTCGCCGCCCGCCAGCGCCCGCACGAGGGCAGCGAACTGCGGGATCACCTCGCCGGCAGCCGCGCAGTCGATGAGGGTGGCCGAGAGCAGGGTCGTGCGGCTCCGGGGATCGGGGAGCGGAGCCGCCGGTCGACCCAGCGCGTGGTTGGTGGCCAGCCAGCCGCAGACGACGTCGTCACCCAGCGGGGTCAGGCCCGACCCGCGGCCGAGCAGCTCGCCCAGGGGTGCCTCGAGCGCGTCGTCGAGCTCGGCCAGGGCGGTGCTGCCGGCCGCGAGCAGCGGGGCCTGCAGCTCGGCCAGGGAGCACCGGCCGACCCGGCGCAACGAGGGCACCGAGACGTCGACCAGGCGGCCGACGAGGACCGTGGTGTCGCCCAGTCGGAGCTGGCCGTCCCCGACCCGGGCCGTGGTGGCATCGGCAAGCACGCCCAGGTGCGGAAGCGCCGTACGCAGGGCACAGGGGACGGCCGTGGCGCCCGCGGCCACCACGCCGACGCACCAGCCGTCGAGCTCGAGGTAGACCGCGTGCCGGCCTCGGTGGACGATCCTCGCGACCCGCTCCGGGCCGGCCAGACGGGCCCGCAACCGGGCCGGTGCCGCGGCGGCGACGACGGCGCGCCCGGGCCTGCCCGGGCTGGTGCACTGCACCGTTGGGGCGGCGATCATGCCTGCGACCGTATCCCCGGCGGTAGCGTTTGCCGATGTGAGGACTTGCCAGCGTGACCACTGAGCCCCTGCAACACTTGCCAACCGCCAGCGCCGAGGCCCTGGCGCGCATCGATGCCCTCCACTCCGCATTGACCCAGATCGTGCTCGAGGGCGGGAACCTCAGCCAGATCGCCGCCGAGGCGGCTCGGCTGCTCGACGTCGGGGTGCTGGTCACCTCCACCGACGGGCGCGAGCGGGCGGCGGCCCTGGACGACTCCGCCCGCGTGGCGCTCGACGACGAGCAGCTGTTCGAGCCGACCGGCCGCTTCCGGGTCGAGCGCGTCGGTGGCGGTGTGCTATCGGTGGGCACGGGCGAGCTGCGGATGGTGCGGGTCGCGGCGGGGGGCACCGACCTGGCCCGGTTCCTCTGCCTGCGCCGCACCGGCACGATCCCCCTCGAGGACGTGCACGCCCTCGAACGGGCCGCTGCGGTCGCGGCGCTGCTGATCACCCATGAGGAGGCGATGACCGCGGTCGAGAACAAGTACCGCGGCGACTTCCTGCGCGATGTCTTCCTCGGTCGCGCCGGCGACGCGGCCTACGTCGCCGAGCACGCCGAGACCTTCGGCTGGGACCTCGGCCGGCCCACCGTCGTGGTGGCTGCCGAGATCGACCCCCAGACCGGTGAGGAGGAGCCGGCCTCGAGCCAGGTCCGGCGCCGGTGGCAGGAGCGGTTCGCCTATGCATGGCAGCGGGTCACCAATGCGCAGGACAAGGCGATGCCCAGCGTGGACTTCTCCTCCGAGGTGGTCACGCTGCCCGGAGTGCCCGAGGGTGCGGAGCCGACCGCGGACGCGATGGCGATCGCCGGCAACGTCGTGGATTCCCTGGTCAGCGGGGTCGCCGGGGACAAGGGGGGAGGCAGGCGGCCGTTCTCGGTCGGCGTGAGCCGGGTCGCACGCACGATCGACGAGCTGCCGCAGGCCTACGCGCAGGCCCGCCGGGCGGTCGAGGTCGGCCGGCGCATCCACGGCGGCGGCTCGACGACGTGGTTCGACCAGCTGGGCATCCACCGGCTGATCGCGATGGTCCCCGACGAGCGCGAGCTCGCGACCTTCGCCCGGGACGTCCTCGGCGAGCTGGCCGTCGACAGCCACGAGGCACGCGACCTCCGCGAGACCCTGCAGGTGCTGCTCGACACCAACTTCAACGTCGCGGAGGCGGCGCGGCTGCAGTTCTTCCACTACAACACGATGCGCTACCGGGTCAGCAAGCTGGAGCGGATCCTCGGGCCGCTCGGCCACGACCCGCACCTGCGGCTCGACGTCGCGGTGGCGCTGAAGGTGCTCGAGATCCTGTCCTGACCCCGGCCGCCGCCGGTGCCGCCGCCGCGCCCACAACGGTTGCCAGCGGGGCCGGCGTTCCTTCGGCATCTCTCGCCGTCGATGGTGTGTGATGGGCCTCACTACGTTGAGGCATCTCGGTCGCACTAGTGGCAGGAGGATCCAGATGTCCATGTTCACCTGGCAAGAGGTGGACCCGGCGCCCGGGGAGGCCGTCGCCCCGGGGCAGCGGCTGAGCTGGGGTCGCACCGTCGGACTCGGTGCCCAGCACGTGGTCGCGATGTTCGGGGCCACGTTCGTCTTCCCGCTGGTGATGGGGCTCGACCCCAACCTGGCGATCTTCTTCTCCGGCGTCTGCACGGTCCTCTTCCTGCTGGTCGTGGCCAACAGGGTGCCCAGCTACCTCGGCACCAGCGCCTCCTTCGTGGCCAGCGTCGCGGCGATCCGCGCTCAGGGCGGCAGCTCGGCAGACGTCACCGGCGCCATCCTCGTGGCCGGCGTCGCGCTGGCCCTGGTCGGCGTGGTGGTGCACTTCGCCGGCTCGGGCGTGATCCACAAGGTGCTGCCGCCGGCGGTCACCGGCGCCGTGGTCATGCTGATCGGCTTCAACCTGGCGCCGGTCGTCGCCGGCACATACTGGCCCCAGGACCAGTGGATCGCGCTGCTCACCGCCACCTTCATGGTCTGCGCGGCCATCCTGCTGCCCGGCTTCTGGGCCCGGATCGCCGTGTTCCTCGCGCTGATCTTCGGCTACCTCCTCTCGTTCCTCGCCGACACCCTCTTCGGCACGATCCACTCGATGCTGCCGGGCCAGAACCTGATGATGCCCGACATCGTCAACGGCAAGGCCACGATGGTGCCCTGCCCGAAGGAGGGCGGCATCAACTGCGTGGCGTCCGCCTTCGACCACGACCGGATCTGGGCCTGGTCGGGGGTCGGCAAGGCGGACTGGATCGGCTTCCCCCACGGCACCCTGGGCGACGGCGTCTCGGTCGTGCACGGCCCGAGCCTGTCGCTGACCTTCATCCTGCTGGTGCTGCCGGGCGTGATCGCCCTCATCGCCGAGAACACCGGCCACGTCAAGGCGGTTGCCGAGATGACCGGCGACAACCTCGACCCCTACATGGGTCGGGCGCTGGCCGCCGACGGCGTCGCCACCGCCCTGGCGAGCACCTTCGGCGGCTCACCGACCACGACCTACGCCGAGAACATCGGGGTGATGGCCTCGACCAAGGTCTACTCCACGGCCGCCTACTACGTCGCGGCGGCGGTCGCCATCCTGCTCGGGCTCTGTCCGAAGTTCGGGGCGATCGTCAACGCCACCCCTGGTGGGGTCCTCGGCGGCATCACCGTGGTGCTCTACGGCATGATCGGCCTGGTCGGCGCCAAGATCTGGGTCGAGAACGGGGTGGACTTCGGCAACCCCGTCAACATGGTCGGCCTCGCCGCGGGCATCATCGCGGGCATCGGCGGGGTCACCATCACCTTCACCGACAACTTCTCCCTCGGCGGGATCGCGCTCGGCACGATCCTGGTCATCGTCTACTTCCACCTGGTCAAGGGCAAGAAGGAAGAGCTGGGCGCGAAGGAAGTGACCGGAGCACTGTGAAACCGGCTCCCTTCGCCTACCTGCGCCCGCGGACCCTCGAGGAGGCACTCGAGGCGCTGGCGGCCAATGAGGGAGCCAAGGTGCTCGCGGGCGGGCAGAGCCTGGTGCCGCTGCTGTCGATGCGGTTGGCGGCACCGGGCATGCTCGTCGACATCAACGCGCTGCCGGACCTGGGGGCGATCACCGTGGCGGACGACGGGGTCCGGGTCGGCGCCCTGGCCCGGCACGCGGCCGTCCTGGCCGACGAGGGCGCCCGCCGGGTGCAACCCCTCCTCGGCAAGGCGCTGCGCCACGTCGCGCACCCCACCATCCGCAACAGGGGTACGACGGTCGGCTCGATCGTCCACGCCGACGGGGCCGCGGAGCTGCCCGCCGTGCTCCGCCTGCTCGACGGCTGGGTGGAGGTCGCCTCGGTCGCGGGCCGACGCACGATCCCCGCGGCGGAGCTCTTCGTGGGGCCGCTCGAGAGCTCACTGCGCCACGACGAGATCGCGGTGTCGGCCACCTTCCCCGGTCTGCGGGCAGCCGAAGGCGTCGCCTTCGACGAGGTGGCGCGGCGCCACGGTGACTACGCGATGTGTGGCGTCGCCGCGCTGGTGCGGACGGAGGGGAAGCAGGTCGTGGCGGCGCGGGCGGCCTACCTCTCGGTCGAGGACGTCCCGACGGTCGTCGACCTGACGGCGGCGCTCGCCGACGGGGTGGATACCGCGTCCCTGGCCGCAGCCGGCGAGCTCGCCCTGGCGCACCTCGAGCCGGTGGCCGACCTGCACGCCTCGGCCGCCTATCGTGCCCAGCTGGTGCGGGTGCTCACCCGCCGGGTGGTCGAGGCGGCGCATGCGGACGCGTTGACGAGGCAGGGGGTGGCGGCATGACCGAGGAGCTGCACGAGATCCGGCTGCACGTCAACGGGACGTCGTACGCCCTGACCGTTCCCGGCCGCCGGCTGCTCTCCGACGCGCTGCGCCACGACCTCGGGCTCACCGGCACCCACGTCGGCTGCGAGCACGGCGTCTGTGGCGCCTGCACGATCCTCGTCGACGGTGCCCCGATGCGCTCGTGCCTGATGTTCGCGGTCTCGGCCGTCGACGCCGAGCTCACCACCGTCGAGGGGCTGGCTGACGCCGACGGCTCGCTCGGGCCGGTGCAGCAGGCGTTCCTCGAGTGCCACGGACTGCAGTGCGGCTTCTGCACGCCCGGCTTCCTGACCACGATCACCGCCGGGCTGCGCGACAACCCCCGGCCCACGCACGCGGAGGCCCGCGAGATGGTCGCCGGCAACCTGTGCCGCTGCACTGGCTACCAGAACATCGTCAAGGCTGTGGAGCGGGCCGCGGAGCTCGGGGCCGGCCGATGACCACCAAGCTCGTCGGCGCCAAGGTGCAACGGGTCGAGGACCAGCGCTTCCTGCGCGGGCAGGGCAGGTACGTCGATGACATCGACGTCCACGCCGGCACCCCGACGCTGCACGCGGCGGTGCTGCGCTCGCCGCACGCGCACGCCCGGGTCCGGGACATCGACGTGGAGGCAGTGCTCGACGTCGAAGGCGTGCACGCGGTGTGGACCTACCAGGACCTGGCCGACCTGTCTGTGAACCTCGCCGACCCGCTGCCGCTGCTGATCCCGCATCCTGCGCTGACCCATGGGCGCACCCAGTACGCCCTGGCGAAGGACGAGGTCAACTACGTCGGGGAGGCGGTGGCGTTCGTGGTCGCCGACGACCGCTACCTCGCCGAGGACGCCGTCGACCGGATCCGGGTCGACTACGAGCCGCTGCCGCCGGTGGTCGGGATCGACGCTGCCCGCGCCGCCGAGCACCTCGTCCACGAGGACGTGCCGGGCAACGTCGGGGCGCGCCTGGAGCAGGAGGTCGGGGACGCGCGCGCGGCCATCGCCGACGCACCGCACCGGCTGTCGCTCGACCTCACCGTCGAGCGCAGCGCCTCGACGCCGCTCGAGGGCCGCGGGGTGGTCGCCCGGTGGGACCCCGACATCGGCCGGCTGCAGGTCTGGACCTCGACCCAGACCTCCACCGGGGTCCGGGCGGCGGTCGCGGTCAAGCTCGGCCTCGACCTGGGCCAGGTCGACGTGATCACCCCCGACGTCGGTGGTGGCTTCGGCGTGAAGATCAACCACCCGTGGCCCGAGGAGCTGCTGGTGCCCGCGGCGGCCCGCGCGCTCGGCCGGACGGTGAAGTTCACCGAGGACCGCCGCGAGCACTTCATCTCCGCCGCCCACGAGCGCGGCCAGGTCCACCACGTCGAGGTCGGCTTCGACGACGACGGGAGGCTGCTCGGCCTCGACGTCACCTTCTGGCACGACCACGGTGCGTACACGCCGTACGGCCTGATCGTCCCGATCATCACCTCCACCCAGCTGCTCGGGCCCTACAAGCCACAGAGCTACCGGGTGGTCTTCGAGAGCCTCTACACGAACACGGTGATGGTCACCCCCTACCGCGGTGCCGGCCGGCCGCAGGGCTGCTTCGTGATGGAGCGGACCATGGACGCGATCGCGGCCCACCTGCACAAGGACCGCACCGAGGTGCGCGCGACCAACTTCATCCAGCCCGACGAATTCCCCTACGACCAGGGGCTGGTCTTCCAGGACGGCCGGGAGCTGGAGTACGACTCCGGTGACTACCCGAGGTCGCTGGAGATGATCAAGAGGCTGGTCGGCTGGGACGAGTTCGAGGCCTTCCGCGCCGAGATGGCCGCCGAGGGCCGGCGGGTCGGCATCGGCCTGGCCTGCTACGTCGAGGGCACCGGCGTCGGCCCCTACGAGGGGGCGCACGTGCACATCGAGACGACCGGCAAGGTCAAGGTCGCCACCGGGCTGACCACGCAGGGGCAGGGGCACGCGACGGTCTTCGCACAGCTCGTGGCCGACGAGCTCGGGGTGCCGATGACCGACGTCGAGGTGGTCACCGGCGACACGCGTCGGATGCCCTACGCGGTGGGGACGTTCGCCTCCCGGTCGGCGGTGATGAGTGGGTCCGCCGTACACCTGGCAGCGAAGCGGGCGAAGGAGAAGGTGCTCAGGATCGCCTCCGACGCGCTGGAGGCCGACGTCGACGACCTCGAGATCGTCGAGGGAGTGGTCAGCGTCAAGGGCTCGCCCGGGGCGTCCATCGACCTCGGCACGGTCGCGGTGCTGTCGAACCCGCTGCGCTACGCCTTCGACGAGAAGTCGCGCGCCGCGACGCAGTTCACCGTCGGTGACCCCGGCAAGCCGCCGGTGGCCGAGGACGACGAGCCAGGGCTCGAGGGCAAGGACTTCTACTCCCCGGAGCGGTCCACCTTCGCCTCCGGCATGCACGCCGTCATCGTCGAGACCGACCCGGACACCGCCGAGGTGAGGATCCTGAAGTACGCCGTGGTCCACGACTGCGGCAACCTGATCAACCCGATGATCGTCGAGGGACAGATCCACGGCGGCATCGCCCAGGGCGTCGGGGGTGCGCTCTACGAACGGATGGCGTACGACGAGCACGGCCAGCTGCTCAATGCCTCGTTCATGGACTTCCTGATGCCCTACGTCACCGAGGTCCCCGACACGATCGAGATCGACCACCTCGAGACGCCCTCGCCGTTGAACCCGATCGGCGTCAAAGGGGCGGGGGAGGCCGGGGTGATCCCGTCCGCGGCGGTGTTCGCCGCGGCGATCGAGGACGCCGAGGCGCACGACCACCCGGGCCTGGCGATCACGGGCATGCCGATCTCGCCGTCGGAGCTGTTCGCCCTTCGACAGGCTCAGGAACCGCTGCTGAAGCAGCACGAGGAGGACGCATGAAGATCGCCGGTGAGGCGACCCTGGTCGCGCCCGTCGCCCAGGTCTGGGAGGCGCTGCTGGACCCCCGGGTCCTGGTGGCCACGATCCCCGGCTGCGAGCGGCTCGTCGCGACCGGCGAGAACGCCTACGACATGACCGTGACCGCCGGCGTCGCGGCGATCCGTGGGACCTACGCCGGCACCTGCGAGCTCAGCGACCTGAAGGAGCACGAGTCGCTGGTGCTGCGCGCGAGGGGCGCCGGTGCGCCGGGGACGATCGACGCCACGGTCCAGGTGCGCTTCGACGCCAACGAGGACGGCACCACCACGCTGTTCTACGACGCGGACGCCATCGTCGGCGGGATGGTCGGCGGCGTGGGCCAGCGGATGCTCACGTCGGTGAGCAGGCGGATGGCGACGGAGTTCTTCAGCAACGTCGAGCGGGCGATCAGCGGGGTGGCGGCCCACGAGGAACCGGTTGCGCCGTCGACCGCTGCCGCCCCGACCGCGCCGGGTGTCTACACCGCGCCCCCACGGCCCGCTGGTGGGCTCGACCAGGACAGCTTCCTGAAGGGGGTGGCCCTGGGTGCCGGCCTGGTCCTGGCCGGGGCGGTCGTGGGCGGCGTCTTCGGGCGGAGGGCGCTGACGTGTCCGACCTCTCGGTGATCTCCACGGCCCGGGAGATGGCTGCGGCGGTCCGCGCCCGGGAGATCTCCGCCCGGGAGCTGCTCGACCTGCACCTGGCCCGGATCGCGGAACGCAACCCGGAGCTCAACGCGATCGTCTCGATCGACGAGGAGAGGGCCCGGGCCGCCGCGGCGCGGGCCGACGAGCGCACCGCGCTCGGCCTCGAGACCGGCCCGTTGCACGGCCTGCCCTTCGCCTTCAAGGACACCCACGACGTCGCCGGTTGGCGAACGACCTACGGCTCGCCCCTCTTCGCCGAGCACGTGCCCGACGCCGACGACCTCGTCGTGGAGCGCGTCCGCGGGGCGGGCGTGGTCATCCTCGGCCGGACCAACGTCCCCGAGTTCGCGGCGGGGTCGCACACCTTCAACCGGGTCTTCGGCACCACGCTCAACCCGGTCGACCCCAGCCGGTCGGCCGGCGGCTCGAGTGGCGGGGCGGCGTGTGCCCTGGCGTCGGGGATGCTGCCCCTGGCGGACGGCTCCGACATGGGCGGCTCGCTGCGCAACCCGGCGTCTTTCTGCGGCGTGGTCGGGATGCGGCCGTCGCTGGGCCGGGTGCCGGGCTGGCCGACGAGCAACCTCTGGGAGGCGACCGCCACCGCAGGGCCGATGGCGCGCAACGTCGCCGACCTGGCGCTGCTGCTCTCGGTGATGGCCGGACCGGACCCGCGGGTGCCGACCGCCCTCGCAGCGCCCGGCAGCGACTTCGCCCCGCCGGTCGCCGGGTCGCTGGGCGGACTCCGGGTCGCCCACTCGATCGACCTCGGCGGTGCCTTCGAGGTCGACGGCGCCGTGGCCGCCGTCGTCGAGGCGTCGGCCTCGGTCTTCGCGGCGGCGGGGGCCGACGTACGTCCCGACCGTCCCGACCTCGCCGAGGCCGAGGACTGCTTCCGGACCCTGCGCGCCTGGCTGTTCCAGGCCTCCTTCGGCGATCTGCTGCGGGAGCATCCCGACGGCTTCAAGGAGTCGCTGGCCGACAACATCCGGGCCGGCGCGGCGCTCACCGGTGCCGATGTGGCGCGCGCCTACGCACAGCGGACCGCCCTGGCCGAGCGGATGCGGGCGTTCTTCACGAGCTACGACGTCCTGGTGCTGCCGGTCTCGCAGGTGCCGCCGTTCCCGGCCGACCAGGAGTTCCCCCGGTCGATCAACGGAAAGCCGATGAGCACCTACCTGGACTGGATGCGGTCCGCCTACTTCATCACCGTCACCGGGTGCCCGGCGATCTCCGTGCCGGGCCGCACCACTCCCGACGGCCTCCCGGTGGGCATCCAGGTCGTCGCGCCGCACGGCGCCGAGCGACGGCTGCTGGAGGTCGCCGCCGCGTTCGAGGAGGCGACCGCGGGCTGAGGCTGCTGCGCCCCGTTGTCCACAGCCCAGCCCGCTTCCTGTGACTTCTCGGCCCCTTCCTGTGGAGGACCGGGCAGCAGCTGTGGACGCGCCTGTGCATTGCGAGAATTCGTCGAAATAGTTGGCGAAACCCCTTGCGCGGCCATCCCCGCGGGGCATAGAAATCTCTCACGCGGTCCCTCCGGGGATCAGCGGGACCGGCAGGAAGCGGTCGATCCAGACGCCGAGGAAACTCGTCGCAGTGGCAGGTGGCAGCGCCGCTGGGATCGATGGCGGAGAGTCAGTCGATCGGAGTGTCACCGCCGATCATCAGAAGGGCCCGTGCAACTCATACTTGCGCGGGCCCTTCGTCTTTCTCCGATCGCCCTCACCGACGTGGCCGCCAGCGATGCTATACACGCTGTGATTGCTATACGCGCTATACTTCGCTGGTGCCTCGGATCGCCAATCCCTACCGGCCCGGGTTCAACCAGGCGCCGGCCTCCCTCGCCGGTCGCGACGCCGTCCTTGCGGCGGTCCGGGAGGCGCTCGACGTCGCGGCGCTCGACGCACGCACACCGAGGCCGCTGGTGCTGGCCGGCGGCCGCGGCGTCGGCAAGACGGTGCTCCTCGGCGAGACGGCCGCGATCGCCGCGGACACGTTGAGCTGGCTGACCGTTCCGGTCGAGGTGCGCCCCGGCCGGCCCTTCACCCCCCAGCTGGTCGAGCGCCTGCACACGGCCCGCCACCTCTACGACCAGGCGCCGGCCGGCGGCAAGCTGATGGTCAGCGGGGCGAAGGTGCGGGCGACCGTGCTGGGCGTGGGCGGCGAGCTCGACATCGTCCGTCGGGAGCCCGGTCCGGGACCCGCCGTTCCCCTGGAGGCGGCCCTGGCCGAGGCCTGCGAGGCGGCGCAGCGGCGTGGCGCGGGGCTGGTGGTGACGCTCGACGAGCTCCAGCTGGCCGGCCGCCACGAGCTGGCCGACTTCGCCGCCACCCTGCAGCAGCACGTCGGTGACGACTGGCCGCTGGTGGTGGTGCTCGCCGGGCTGCCGAACATCCGCGACTCGCACCGGGGAGTGACCTACCTCGAGCGATCGGAGTGGCATGTCCTGGGACTGCTGGACCGGGCGGCCAGCGTCGAGGCCCTGACCGTCCCCGCTGCGGCCGCGGGCCGCCCGATGAGCGCCCCCGCAGCGGCAGCGCTCGCCGAGGCCTCGGGCGGCTACCCCGACGCGATCCAGGTGATGGGCCATCACGCCTGGCGCGCGTCGCACGGCGCGGCCCGGATCGACGTCTCGCACGTGCCGGGCGCGATCGAAGCCGCCGAGCAGGACCTCGCCGCCGGCCTCTACGCGTCCCGCTGGGAGGACGCGTCGCCCCGCGAGCGGGAGTACCTCGCGGCGCTGGCGTGGCTGCTCGCCGACGAGGAGGTCGTGGGCGGCGGCGCGGTCGCCCGTCGGCTGGGCAAGGACACCCGGAAGGTGTCCTACCTGCGCGACCGGCTGCTGCGCAAGGGCACCGTCTTCGCCCAGGGCGGCGGCCTGCGCTTCGCCGTTCCGGGGATGGCCGGCTGGATCCGGTCACACGTCGGGCGTTGAGGCGGACCCGCGGCGGCGGCGCGCCGGTCGTCACCCACAATGGGGCGGTGATCTACGAGGTCCTGCACAGCTTCGTCCCCCCGGTCGCCAAGGCGCTGTGGCGGCCGGACGTCCGCGGCCTCGAGAATGTCCCGCCCACCGGTGGGGTGATCCTGGCCAGCAACCACCTCAGCTTCGCCGACAGCGTGGTGATCCCGATCGTGGTGCCGCGCAAGGTGGTCTTCCTCGCCAAGTCCGACTACTTCACCGCCCCTGGCCTCGGCGGTGCCCTCCAGCGGGCGTGGTTCGAGGGGCTCGGGATGCTGCCGGTCGACCGCGAGGACACCAGGGCCGCGCTGACCTCCCTGGACACCGCGATGGCGGTGCTCGCCCGGGGGGAGGCGTTCGGGATCTACCCCGAGGGCACCCGGTCGCGCGACGGACGGCTCTACCGCGGCCGCACCGGGGTGGCGCACCTGGCCCTGACGGCAGGCGTGCCCGTCGTACCCGTCGGGCTGCGTGGCACCGAGGAGCTCCAGCCGGTCGGCGCGAAGCTGCCCCGGCTGGTGAAGATCCGGGTCAGCCTGGGCGAGCCCATCGACTTCAAGAGCAGGTACGACGGTGTCCCCGCCGGCCGGGCCCGCCGCGAGGCGACCGACGAGATCATGGCCGCGATCCAGCAGCTGTCGGGCCAGGAACGCGCGGGCAGCTACAACGACCGCGCCCCCGACGCCTGAGCGACCGTCGTGGACCACCCGCCGCAGGAGGTGCCAACGGGAGCCCGGTCTGTCGGCAACATGTGCCGTCGCCCGGCCTGAGCGCGGACGGCTTGAATTCCTCCCATGGAAGGCCAGCCCAGGACCGAGCGCCGCATCCGGATCGGCATCGACACCGGGGGCACCTTCACCGACGTGGTCGCCTTCGACGAGGACAGCGGCGAGCTGGTCAGCACCAAGACGCCCTCGACGCCGGCGAACCCGGCCGACGGCTTCATGGCCGGCATCGACAAGGTCCTCGGGCTCGTGGGCGCTGCGCCGGGCGCGGTCGCGGCGGTCAGCCACGGCACCACCGTCGCCACCAACCAGCTGCTCGAGGGCAAGGTGGAGCGGCTCGGCTTCGTCACCAACACCGGCTACGAGGCGATGCTCGAGATCGCCCGGCAGTCGGTGCCGGACGGCTACGGCAACTCCTACTTCTGGGTCAAGCCGGACCGGATCGTCCCGCGCGACCTGGTCAGGGGTGTCGAGGGCCGGCTGGACCACACCGGTGCCGAGGTCCGGCCGTTCGACGAGGCCGGCGCGCGGGGGGTGGCCCGCTGGTTCCGCGACCACGGCATCGACACCTTGGGCGTGTGCTTCCTGCACTCCTACGCCAACCCCGAGCACGAGGAGCGGATGCGCGCCGTGCTCCTCGAGGAGCATCCCGACGCGGTCGTCTCCCTGAGCAGTGCGGTGCTGCGGGAGTACCGCGAGTACGAGCGCGCGATGACCACCCTCGTCGACGCCGCGGTGAAGCCACGGCTGTCGCGCTACGTCGCCGACATCACGGCCCGCTTGGCGGGCTACGCAGCCACCGCAGAGGAGTCTGCGGGGGGCGGTGCCCGTCGGGCGGTGCCGTTCTACGTGATGAAGTCCAACGGCGGCGTGCTCTCCGCCGAGCAGGTCGTGCACCAGCCGATCAGCACCGTCCTCTCGGGCCCGGCCGCCGGGGCGCTGGGGGCCGCGACGGTCGCGAAGGTGGCCGGCTTCGACCGGGTGCTCACCAGCGACGGGGGAGGCACCTCGACCGACGTCGCCCTGGTCGTCGACGGTGAGCCGACCCTGACCACGGAGGGGAGCGTCGGCGCCTTCCCCAGCAAGATCCCGATGATCGACGTGGTCACCGTGGGTGCCGGCGGCGGCTCGATCGCGTGGCTCTCGCCCGAGGGCACCCTCAAGGTCGGACCCCGGTCGGCCGGTGCCGATCCGGGGCCGCTGTGCTACGGCAAGGGCGGCACCGAGGTGACGATCACGGACGCCCACGCCTCCCTCGGCCGGATCCCGCCGCACCTGCTCGGCGGTGAGATCCCGCTCGACGTGGCCGCGGCCCGCAAGGGTGTCGAGGCGCTTGCCGCGCAGCTCGGCCTGGGCACCGTGGCCTGCGCGACCGGCATCCTCGAGGTATCCGCGTGGAACCAGGCCAACGCGTTGCGCCAGGTGACCGTCAAGCGTGGCCTCGACGTCCGCGACTTCACGCTGGTGACCTTCGGGGGCTCCGGCTCGCTGCTGCTGTGCCGGCTGATGGACATCCTCGGCATCCCGACCGTGCTCGTCCCGCCGGACCCCGGGAACGTCTCGGCGTTCGGGCTGCTCACCGTGGACGTCAGGAACGACTACGTGCAGACCCACGTCGCGCTCGCGGACGCGCTCGACCCCGCGACCGTCGGGCAGGTGTACGACGACCTCACCCGTGACGCCGCCGACGCACTGGTCCGTGAGGGCTTCCCACCCGATGAGCACGTGCTCGTCCGCACCGCCGACGTGCGCTACTTCGGTCAGGCGTTCGAGGTACGGGTCGCCGTACCCGACGGTCCGGTCGACAGCGCCCTCCTCGCCGAGGTGGCCGGGCGGTTCCACGCCGGGCACAGGGCGCTCTACGGCTACGACTTCGCCGAGGACCCCGCCCAGCAGGTCGAGTGGGTCAACCTGCGGGTCACCGGGATCGGCCCGATCCGCCGGCCCGAGATCCGGCAGCACGCCGTCCAGCCGACCGCGCCGACCACCGCCCCCCGCAGCGTCCGGTCGGTCTGGTTCGACGCCGAGGGTGGCTACGACGAGACCCCGGTCCACTGGCGGCCCGACCTGGCCCCGGGTGCGGTCGTCGCCGGGCCGGCGGTCATCGAGGAGTTCGGTTCGACGGTGCCGCTGCACCCGGGGTTCGTCGCCCGCGTCGACGAGTTCCTCAACATCGTGGTGACCAGGGAGGCCGGCCGATGACCGACAGCCGCAGGGCGCCGACGCAGTTCCCCTTCGGCATGCTGACCGCCGACGCGGGTGCGGGCGCCGACCCGGTGCTGGTCGAGATCGTGCAGGGCTCGCTGGCCAGCGTGGAGCTGGAGGTCGAGACCGCGATCGCGCGCACCAGCCGCAGCCCGATGATCCGCGACGCCCACGACTTCCGCGCCGGCATCCACGACCGGCTGCTGCGCAAGCTCACCGGCCGCTCCTACTCGGCGCTCGTGCACCCCGTCGCGCGCGACTTCCCGATCGAGCAGATGCGTGCGGGCGACGTCTTCTTCCACAACGACGTCTACCGCTCCGAAGGCGGCATCGGCCACCTGCCCGACCTGTGCGTGACGGTGCCGGTGTTCGGCGGCACCTCCGGGCCACGCCGCGTCGTCGCGTTCGTGCAGGCCTTCGGGCACCACGACGACATCGGCGGGGCGGTCCCCGGCTCGATGCCCTCGCACGCCACCACGGTCTTCGAGGAGGGCCTGATGGTGCCCCCGATCCGGCTCTGGGACGCCGGCGTGCCGAACCGCAGCGCGCTGGCGATCATGACCCGCAACAGCCGGATGCCGGAGTCGCTGGCCGCCGACCTCGACGCCGAGTGCTCGGCGTGCCTGATGGGAGCGCGGCGACTGGGCGAGCTCTTCGACCGCTACGGCGTGGAGACGGTCGAGTCGTGCTTCGACGCCATCATCGACCGCACCACCCAGACCTACCGCCGCGAGATCCTCTCCAGGATCCCGGTCGGGCAGTGGACCTGGGAGGACTACGCCGAGCACGACGGCGTCGACGAGCCCAGGCTGCACGCCCAGCGGATCACGCTGACCCGGACGGCGGCCGACGACCCCGGCGGCGAGCGGCTGGTCCTCGACTTCGCGGGCACCTCGCCACAGGCGAAGGGCCCGATCAACCACTGCGGCGACTACAGCGACGGCGTCTTCCTGAAGAAGTGGCTCGCCCCGATCCTGCGCAACCTTGCCGACACGCCTGCCCGGATGGCCGAGCTCGACGTCAACGAGGGCGTCGTTCCGCTCATCGAGATGCGCTTCCCGCCGCCGGGCACGCTGCTCACCCCGGTCTTCCCCGCCCCGACCAACGCGCGCACCTTCGTGATCCTGCGGCTGCTCGGCGTGCTGGCCGGTGTCGTGGCCAAGGCGGTGGACGGCCGGATGCCCGCCGACCAGGAGACGATCCGCTACACCGGGGTCTACGGCGAGGACGCCGACGGCCGGCCCTACCTGATGCGCGAGGTGCTCGGCGGCGGGTCGGGCGGTCGCTACTACGCCGACGGGGAGGACACCATCCACGTCGTTCCCGACTCCCGCAACCTGCCCACCGAGTTCACCGAGGCACGGTTCCCCTTCCGCGTCGAGAGCCTGTCGTTGGCCGTGGACTCCGGCGGCGCCGGGCAGTTCCGCGGTGGCCTCGGCTACGAGAAGCAGATCCGGATGCTGAAGGACGCCCACTTCATGTCGATCGCCGACCGGTCGATCCTCTCCTGCTGGGGAGTTCGCGGCGGCAGGGCGGGCCAGCCGTTCAGCGTCACCATCGACCCCGGCGGTCCGGACGAGCGCGAGGTCGACGCCCTGGCCGACGCCGAGCCGGTGCGGGCCGGCGAGGTGATCCGGATCCGCACCACCGGCGGCGGCGGCTGGGGCGACCCGCTCGAGCGGGACCCGGCCCTGGTCGTGCGCGACGTGGTCTGGCACAAGGTCTCAGCGGCGGCGGCGTTCGCGGACTACGGCGTCGTACTCACCGGGGCGGCTGCCGACGACAACCTCGGGTACGACGAGGCGGCCACCTCTCGCGAGCGTGCCTCGCGTGCGCCTGCCGAGCGCTTCTTCGACCGGGGCCCCGGCTATGCACGGCTCAGCGGCGGCGAAACCGCTGCCGCCGTCGACGCGCGCTGATCAGCTCCGCGTCAGGGCGTAGGCACCGGCGGCCGCGAACCCGGCCGAGGTCAGCGCGCCCATCGCGCGTGCGCGTGCCGGCGCGCCGCTCGCGCCGGCGATCAGGATCGTGTCCGCGGCGCTCATGCCCGTGGTCATCATCATCAGCCGCCGCTGCTCGCTCTTCCCCTCGCTCAGCAGGAGCGCTGTTCCGATGACCGCGGTGCGGGTGCCCCACAGCCGCGTCATCGCCCGGGTGTCCGGGGCGTTGGACATGCCGTACAAGCCCGCGAACAGACGCGGGGTCAGGGCTGCCACGACCCCGAACGTCAACCCGGCAATGGCCGATGACTTGGTGATGTCTTCCGCGACTCCCATGGCACGCTCCAGGGTTCGGCTCCGACGGCACTGTGCCGCCTGCTGCCACGCTACGGCGCTGCTCCCGACCCGTCCATAGGCATCCCGGTGCCGCGCACCGGGCCGTTTCGCGCGATGTCCTACGCTCGGAGCACCATGGAGGAGATGAAGGCCCGCAGGGTCGTCGATGCGCTTCGGGACCGCGGCACGGATGCTGACCTGGCGCGCGTGGGCGTTCACCAGTTCGGGATCACCGTGCACCTCCGCGACGGCCGCGAGGCGGTCTGGGACTCCGACGACACCGCGTCGCTTGAGGCCCAGGTGATGCGCGACGGGATGCTGGTCGGCTTCGTGCCGGTGGTCGACGGGTCCGAGGACTACACCGAGGAGCAGGTCATCGACACGATCGTCCGCGCCGACTACGACCAGCCGGTCGCCTCGCTGCGCACCGAGGCGCCGCCGCCGACACCCGCCCTGCCCCGCCGGGGCGGGCTGTTCCGCCGGTTCATGGACGGTTTCCGCTACCGCTGAGCGCGTGGCCCGCGTGCCTGGCGCGGGTCCTCGGCCTGGTCCACCCAGATGTCGTTCATGCTCGTCGATCCTCCATCTCCTCATGACCCCGCCGCCGCTGCGCATCCGCACGACCCGGCGACCGTCCCAGGGGTCAGTGCACCCGGTCGTGCGGCATCGGCAGCGGACTCACGCCGCCGAGGCGTCGCTGGAAGCGGACGTGCTCGGCGTGTGCGTCGAGCAGCCGCCAGAGTGCCTGGTGGGCGGCCCACGGCAGGGGGTCCTCGTCGCGCCGCCAGCTCGGCCCGAAGCTGATCCAGACCGGTGTCCAGTCCGCAGCTGCGTCCCAGGCGCCGCGGTGCTGCATCAGCATCCGGCGCCGGATCTGGAACGCGGTCCGGGGTCCGTCTGCGCAGGTCGGCGCGCTGCGTACCGGCCAGAGGTGCAGGTCGAGGGTCATCAGCTCAAGCTCGACGTCGGTCAGCACGCTCGGGTCGACCAGGACGGTCGCCACGTTCTCGTGCGGGCCGCGTCTCATCGGGGCAACCTAACCGGTGACCGCACGGCCGCGAAAGCCCCTGAGGCGGGTGAACCTTCGACGAGCCCGCCACGTGTGAAGGGAATGGGAGGGGGCACCGGAGGCGCCCCTGCCGACAGGAGAGCCGCCCGTGAGCACGCGCGTCGAGGCAGCACGACCACCGGACCCGACGACCTCGGCCTGGGACCTGGTCATCGTCGGGGCCGGGCCTGCCGGAGCCGCGACCGCGCTCGGAGCGCTGGGCGCGGACCCGGGCCTGCGGGTGGCGCTGCTCGACCGCGCCGACTTCCCGCGCGACAAGGCCTGCGGTGACGGCGTCGCACCCCACGTCGTGGACCTCCTCGAGGCGGCCGGCGTCACCGGGGTGGTCGACGGATGCGTGCCGGTGCCACGGCTGCGACTCTCCCGCGGCGGGCTCTGCGCCGACCGGACGATGACGCGTCCGGCCTGGGTGGTGCCCCGCACGGTCCTCGACCAGCGGATGGTCAGCGCCGCGCAACAGGCCGGGGCGACGCTTCTTCGCCACCGCACGCGGGCCCTGCAGCGGCGCGACCGGACGATCGTGGTGGACCGCAGGCACGAGGCCTCGGTCGTCGTCGGCGCGGACGGCGCGCACTCAGTGGTCCGCAAGGCATCCGGCGTGCCCAGGAGCCCGATGGCCGTTGCGCTGCGTGGCTACGCACCGACGCCCGCCGACCGCTCAGGCATGCAGGTGCTGGTCTTCGGCACGAGCCGGCTCCCGTCGTACGCCTGGTCCTTCGACCGCGGCGACGGCCTGGCCAACATCGGGTACGGCGAGCTGCTGACCGGGCGTGACCGCCCGACCCGGGCCGAGCTGCTCGCCCGGCTCGACGAGCTGCTGCCCGGTGCCGCCCACGACGCCCGGAACTGGCGCGGTGCCCAGCTGCCCCTCTCCGGATGGCGCTGGCGACCACCAGATGGCCGCGTGCTGCTGGTCGGTGACGCCGCCGGCCTGGTCAACCCGATGACCGGCGAGGGCATCTACTACGCCGTGGCTACCGGGCTGGCCGCGGGGCGGGCCGCTGCGGAGGCGATCAGTGCGGGCCGTCCCGACACAGCGGGCGCGCGCTACCGCGCCGCCAGCGGGCCGGTGCTGGGCCGGCACCTGCCGCACAGTGCCACGGCTGCCCGGCTCTGCCGCGCCGGCGTGGTCATCGACGCGGGCCTGCGCGCCTCTGCGGCCGACCAGCGCGTCTTCGACGACCTCGTCGAGCTGGGGCTCGCCTGTGGCGGGATCACGCCGGCCATGGCCCGTGGGGTGGCCCGCGGTGTGGCCCGCGGCCTGATCGGTGGCCGGGCCGGACGACCACGCACGACCATCCAGCCCGCGAGCCAGTCGCCGGAGAGGCAGGGGAGCCGAGAATGCGAATCGTGAGCGTCCAGGGGGTCCTCCCCGAGCACCGCTACGAGCAGGCGCAGATCACCAGGTCGTTCACCACCTCGATGCTGCGCGGGCAGGTCGACGAGGCCGTCGTCGCGCGCCTGCACCGCAACGCCCGCGTCGAGTCCCGGCACCTGGTGCTGCCGCTGGAGCGCTACGGCGAGCTGCGCGACTTCGGCGAGTCCAACGACATCTTCATCGCCGCCGGCGTCGAGCTCGGCGCCCGCGCGGTCACCGACGCGCTGAAGGCCGCCGGCCTCACCCCGCAGGACGTCGACCTGATCGTGTCGGCGACGGTGACCGGGCTCGCCGTACCCTCCCTCGACGCCCGGATCGCCGCGCTCACCGGGATGCGGCCCGACGTGGTGCGGATGCCCCTGGTCGGTCTTGGCTGCGTTGCGGGCGCCGCCGGGGTGGCGCGGCTGCACGACTACCTGGTCGGGCACCCGGACGCCGTCGCCGTGCTGATGTCGGTGGAGCTGTGCTCGCTGACCCTGCAGCGCGACGACGTGTCGGCGCCGAACCTGGTGGCCAGTGGCCTGTTCGGCGACGGCGCCGCGGCTGTGGTGGCCGTCGGTGACCACCGGGCCCGCGACTGGGGGACCGACTCGCCCGGCCCGCCACGGCCGGACGTGCTGGCCTGCCGCAGCCGGCTCTACCCCGACTCGGAGCGCACGATGGGCTGGGACGTCGGTGCGACCGGGCTGAAGATCGTGCTCGACGCCCACGTGCCGGAGCTGGTCAACGCCTACGTCGGTGATGATGTCCGCGGCTTCCTCGCCGACCACGGGCTGGGCCAGGACGACGTCGAGTGGTATGTCGCGCACCCAGGTGGACCGAAGGTGCTCGAGGCGATGCAGGACACCCTCGGGCTCGGGCAGGACGCCCTGCAGCTCACCTGGGACTCGCTGGCGCGGATCGGCAACCTCTCCTCGGCCTCGGTCCTGCACGTGCTGGCCGACACGCTCGTGCACCGGCCGCCGCGACCGGGGTCCTACGGACTGATGCTCGCGATGGGTCCGGGGTTCTGCTCCGAGCTGGTGCTGCTGCGCGCACCCGAGGCTGCCGGGTGAGCAGCGAGGCCTGGTTCACGCTCCTGGTCGGCGTGGTCGCGCTGGAGCGGCTGGCCGAGCTGGTCACCTCGAAGCGCAACGCCGCCTGGAGCAGGGCGCGCGGCGGCCGGGAGACCGGGCAGCGGCACTACGCGGTGATGGTCGTGCTGCACAGCGGCCTGCTGGCCGGTGCGCTCGCCGAGACCTGGGCGCGGCGACCGGCGTTCGTCCCGGTGCTCGGGTGGACGATGCTCGCGCTGGTGCTGGCCTCCCAGGCGCTGCGGTGGTGGTGCATCAGCACGCTCGGACCGCGCTGGAACACGAGGGTGATCGTCGTGCCCGGTCTGGCCCCGGTGGCTGCCGGGCCCTACCGCTGGCTGCGCCACCCCAACTACGTCGCGGTCGTCGTCGAGGGGTTCGCCCTGCCGCTCGTGCACACGGCCTGGATCACCGCGGCCGTGTTCACCGCCTGCAACGCCGCCCTGCTCGCGGTGCGGATCCGGGTCGAGGAGGCCGCCCTGGCCACGCTGCCGGGCGCGCCCGGCGCCGCCGGGGTCGCCGGGGCCGGGCGGTGACCGACCTGCTCGTCGTCGGCGGTGGCCCGGCCGGCCTGGCCACGGCGCTCTACGGCGCCCGCGCCGGCCTGTCCGTGACCGTGCGCGAGCAACGCGCCGGTGTCATCGACAAGGCCTGCGGGGAGGGACTGATGCCGGGGGCCGTGACAGCCCTCGCCGACCTGGGCGTGTCGCCGGCCGGCCAGGAGCTGTGCGGGATCCGCTACGTGGCCCCCGGCCGACGGGCCGAGGCCCGCTTCCGCCGCGGTCCCGGCCGGGGGGTACGACGCACCACCCTGCATGCCGCGCTCAGGTCGGCCGCGCTGGCTGCGGGGGTCGAGCTCGAGCAGCGGGCCGTCTCCGACCTGCGGCAGCACGCCGACGGGGTCACCGTCGACGGCGAGCGCGTGTCGTGGGTGGTCGCCGCCGACGGCCTGCACTCGTCGGTCCGTCGCGGCCTCGGGCTGGAGGGACCGGCGACGCCGCACCGGCGCTACGGGCTGCGCCGGCACTTCAGGGTCGCGCCGTGGACGTCGTTCGTCGAGGTGCACTGGGCCGACTCGACCGAGGCCTACCTCACCCCGGTGGCCCCCGACCTGCTCGGCGTCGCGCTGCTGACCTCGGCGCGCGGACCGTCCTTCGACCACCACCTCGCGCGGCTCCCGGAGCTCCGCGAGCGGCTCGCCGGGGCCACCCCGGCCGGGCCTGTGCTGGGCGCCGGCCCGCTGCGACAGCGGGTGCGCTCCCGGGTGGCCGGCCGGGTGCTGCTGGTCGGGGACGCCTCGGGCTACGTCGACGCGCTGACCGGTGAGGGCGTGGCCCTCGCCCTGGCCCAGGCCCGGGCCGCGGTGGCTGCCATCGTCGACGGCGACCCGCAGCGCTACGAACGGCACTGGCACGCGCTGACCCGTCGCTACCGGTTGCTCACGGCGTCGCTCCTCGGCGCCACGCGTGTGCCGCCGCTGCGCCGCGCCCTCGTCCCGACCGCGGAGCGGCTGCCGTTCGCCTTCGCGGCCGCGGTGAACAGCCTGGCCCGGCCGGTGTGAAGGCGATTGGCACAAGTTGCCGTGGCCCGGGCCGGCCGTTGGCTGTTCCTGCCCGTGCCGGGCCGTCGACGCCCCCCTAGATTCGACGCCATGCGGATCGTGATGGCGCTCGGCGGCAACGCCATGACGTCACCCGACGGCCGCGCCCGCGTCAGCGACCAGCAGCAGGCGATCACGGGCGCCTGTGTGCACATCGCCGACCTGGTCGGGCGAGGCCACGACGTGGTGATCACCCACGGCAACGGTCCGCAGGTCGGCAACCTGCTGCTGAAGAACGAGCTCGCAGCCGCCGAGGTGCCGCCCGTCCCGCTGGACTGGTGCGGTGCGTCGACCCAGGCGACGATCGGAATCACGGTGATGGACGCGCTCGACGTCGCCCTCGCCCGGCTCGGCATCGACAAGCCCACCGCGACGCTGGTCTCCCGCACCCTGGTGGACGCGGACGACCCCGGTTTCGCGCGGCCAACCAAGCCGATCGGGCGGCACCTCTCGCGGGACGACGCCCAGGTGCTGATCGACCACGGCCAGCACTTCGTCGAGGTTCCCGGCAAGGGCTGGCGTCGCGTGGTCGCCTCCCCGGAGCCGGTCGAGTGCCTGGACGCGCCGGCCGCCGACACGCTGCTCGGCGCCGGCTACGTGGTGGTCTGCTCCGGCGGCGGCGGGATCCCGACGGTCAGGCGATCCGACGGTTCGCTCGCCGGGGTCGAGGCCGTGATCGACAAGGACCTCACGGCCTCGCTGGTCGCCAGGCACATCAACGCCGACGTGCTGGTGATCGCCACCGATGTCGACCATGCGGTCACCGACTACGGCACCGACCACGAGCAGCCGATCGGCGAGGTCACGGCGGCGGAGATGCGCCGGATCGCCGAGCAGCAGCACTTCGCCGCCGGCTCGATGGGCCCCAAGATCGAGGCGGTGACCCGCTTCGCCGAGCACGGCGGCACCGGGGTGATCACCTCGCTGGGCAACATCTCGGACGCGGTCGGTGGCCGCGCCGGCACCCGCGTCGTACCCGCTCCCCGAACCTGAACGCGCAGAAACCGAAAGGAACCCCATGCCCTCCGCCATCGAAGTACGCAAGGTGCCGCTGCACTCCGTCTCCGACGCCTCCGAGCTCGGCAGGCTGATCGACGACGGCGTCTTCGAGGCCGATCGGGTGATCGCGGTGATCGGCAAGACCGAGGGCAACGGCGGCGTCAACGACTACACGCGGATCATCGCCGACCGGGCCTTCCGCGAGATGCTGGTGTCGAAGGGCGCGGACGCCGAACGCGTCAAGGAGGTCCCGATCGTCTGGTCCGGCGGCACCGACGGGGTGATCAGCCCGCACGCGACGATCTTCGCGACCGTCGACCCGGATCCTGCACACGGGCCGACCGACGAGCCGCGCCTGACCGTCGGCTTCGCGATGAGCGAGAAGCTGCTCCCCGAGGACATCGGTCGGCAGGCGATGGTCAGCAAGGTCGCCGACGCGGTCAAGGTCGCGATGGAACGCGCGGGCATCACCGACCCGGCCGAGGTGCACTACGTGCAGACCAAGACGCCGCTGCTCACGATCGACACGATCCAGGACGCGAAGAGCCGTGGCCACGACGTCTTCACCGAGGACACCCTGGCCTCGATGGACGTCTCCAACGGCGGGACGGCACTGGGCATCGCGGTGGCTCTCGGGGAGATCGAGATGCCGCGCGACGAGGACGTGCTGCGTGACCGCTCGCTCTACTCCTCGGTGGCCTCGTGCTCCTCGGGGGTGGAGCTGGACCGGGCCCAGGTCGTGGTGGTGGGCAACGCCCCCGGGGTCGGCGGCCGGTACCGTATCGGGCACTCGGTGATGAAGGACGCCCTTGACCAGGACGGCGTCTGGGAGGCGATCCGGTCCGCCGGCCTCGACCTGCCCGAGCGGCCGCGCACCGCGGACCTCGACGGCCGGCTGGTCAACGTGTTCCTCAAGTGCGAGGCGTCCCAGGACGGCCAGGTGCGTGGGCGTCGCAACGCGATGCTCGACGACTCCGACGTGCACTGGCACCGGCAGATCAAGGCCTGTGTCGGCGGGGTGGCCGCGGCGGTCACCGGTGACCCCGCGGTGTTCGTGTCGGTGTCGGCCGCCCACCAGGGCCCGGACGGCGGCGGGCCGGTCGCCGCGATCGTGGACCTGGGCTGACCGGTCAGGCCGACGGGTCGCGGCCGGTGAAGGCGGCGATCCGGTCCGGCGCCGGCGCGTCGTCGGGCAGCTGCACCGCCGCACCGAAGGCGTTGCCCCGGTTGTCGTCGGTGAGGTTGTGCCGGATGAAGTCGAGTCCGCGCTCGGCGGCCTCGGCGTCGAGCTGGTCGGTGGGCCGCCCGAGGGCCCGGGCGAGGTCCCACGCGTGCACGGACAGCTCCGCGACCTGCCAGTCGACCCCCTCCGCCGTCGCGGCGTCGCCGGCCGCGTGCCAGGCCTGTCGCAGGTCGTCGGCGGCCGTGTCGAACGTCGCGGACCACCCCTCGCTCACCGGCTCCGGCGCGGCTGACCAGTCCGGTTGCTGCCCGCGGGCGGCCTCGGTGAATTTGCGCACGCCGCCGATCAGGTGTCCGACGAGCGTGGCGACGTCCCAGTCCTGGCAGGGGGTCGGGTCCTGCAGGTTCTCCTCGTGGACGTGCTCGAGCAGGTCGCTGATCTGGTCGAGCGCGCGGGAGAGTGAGGTGACGGCGGCATCGGCGTTCATCCGCTCATGACAGCCCTGCGCGGAACCCGTGGTCAAGGGCATTCCCGGTTGCGGCCCACGCGGGGCCCTGGTCAGCCGTCGAGCCAGTCGCGGATCGACGTGTTGTGCTGGCCCAGCGTCGGCGGCGCCTGGTGCCGCGACCGACCTCCGGAGTGGCCGTTGTCGTCGAACCTGACCGGTGACCCGGGGAGCTCGACCGTGCCGAGCGTCGAGTGGTCCACCGACACCACCAGCCCCTGCGAGCGGGTCTGGTCCCAGGCGTAGACGTCGTCGATGGTGCGCACCTTGCCCGCGGGCACTCCGGCGGAGGCCAACCTGGAGAGGCAGTCCTCGGCGGTCGAGGACGCGAAGAGCTCCTCGAGGAGCTCGATCAGCGCGTCCCGGTTGGCGACCCGGTCGGGGTTGGTCGCGAAGCGCGGATCTCCTGCGTCGAGGCCGAACTCCTTGCACAGGGCCCGCCAGAGGTTCTCCGAGCCGCAGGCGATCTGCACCGGCGCGGTCGCGGTGGCGAACATCCCGTACGGCGCGATCGACGGATGGTGGTCGCCGGCAAGGCCGGGCACCTCGTGGGCGACGGTCCAGCGGGTGCCCTGGAAGGCGTGCACACCGACCACGCTGGCCAGCAGGGACGTCCGCACCACCCGGCCCCGGCCGGTGCGCTCCCGCTCGTGCAGCGCCGCCAGCACCCCGAAGGCGCCGTTCATCCCGGCCAGCAGCGAGGTGCGTACGACGCGGCCGCGCCCGGTCCGCGAGCGCTCGTGGAGAGCGGCGAGCACACCGAAGGCGCCGTTCATGCCGGCGATCAGGTCGGCGATCGGCACGCCGACCTTGGTCGGCTGCCCGGTGCCGGTGATCGACATCAGCCCGCCCTCGCCCTGGGCGATCTGGTCGTAGCCGGCGCGCTTCGCCTCCGGCCCGTCGTGCCCGAACCCGGTGATCGACAGCACCACAAGTCGCGGGTTCAGCTCGTGCAGTCGCTCCACGGAGAAGCCGAGCCGGTCGAGCACACCGGTGCGGAAGTTCTCCATCAGCACGTCGGCCCGCTCGACCAGCCGTGCCAGGACGTCGGCGTCGGCCGGGTCCTTCAGGTCGAGGGTGAGTGACTCCTTGTTGCGGTTGGCGGAGAGGAAGTACGACGACTCACGCGCGTCGGCGGGTCCGACGAAGGGAGGGCCCCACGACCGCGTGTCGTCGCCGGTCGGGCTCTCCACCTTGATCACCCGGGCGCCCATGTCGCCGAGCATCATCGCGGCGTGCGGGCCGGCCAGGGCGCGGGTCAGGTCGAGGACGAGCAGGTCGGCCAGCGGGCCGTCGGGCTGGGCGTCGGGCTGGAGACCGGGGGATGTCATAGGTCGACCCTAGGCTGTGCGCGTGACTGACTACGAGCTGGTTCGGGAGCGGGTGGAGCGCGCCCGGGGGCCGCGTCTCGACGCGAGCCAGCAGGCAGTCGTCGACCACGCGACCGGTCCGCTGCTGGTGCTCGCGGGCCCGGGCACGGGGAAGACCACGACGCTGGTGGAGGCCATCGTCGACCGCATCGAGCGTCGCGGCGCGGACCCGGAGTCGGTGCTCGCGCTCACCTTCAGCCGCAAGGCCGCCGAGCAGCTGCGCGACCGGGTCACCGCCCGTCTGGGCCGCACGCTGTCGTCGAACCTGTCCTCGACCTTCCACTCGTTCGCCTATGCGCTGGTGCGGCACTTCGCCTCGCCGGAGCTCTACGCCGAGCCGCTGCACCTGCTCTCGGCCCCGGAGCAGGACGTCGTGATCGCCGAGCTGCTGCGCGGTCCCGACGCGGTGGCCTGGCCCGACGGGTTCCGGGCCGCGGTCGGCACCCGTGGCTTCGCCCGCGAGCTGCAGGACCTGCTCGCCCGCGCAAGGGAGCGTGGCCTCGACGCCGACGCGTTGCGGCGTCTTGGCCAGGCGTCGGGCCGGACCGAGTTCTCCTCGGCCGGCGCCTTCCTCGAGTCCTACCTCGACAACCTCGACTTCCAGAGCGCGCTCGACTACGCCGGCCTCGTCGCCCGCGCGGTCAGCGACGCCGAGCGCCACCGCGAGGAGCTGCGGGCGCGCTACCGGCACGTCTTCGTCGACGAGTACCAGGACACCGATCCCGCCCAGGTCGCCCTGTTGCGCGCGCTGGTCGGCCCTGGTTGTGAGCTCGTCGTGGTGGGGGACCCGGACCAGTCCATCTACGGCTTCCGGGGTGCCGATGTTCGCGGGATCCTCGACTTCCCGGACAGCTTCCCCAAGCAGGACGGCAGCAGGGCCGACGTCGTCGCGCTGAGCACCACTCGTCGTTTCGGCCCGCGGATCCTCACCGCGGTCGGCCGGGTCTCCAGCTCCATCGGGGTCGCCGGGTCGATCGACGCCGCGTCATTGCAGGCGTTCCGCCGGCCCGAGGCGGCCATCGGTCCCCTCGGCGACGGCCGGGTCGAGGTCACCACCTACGACACCGCCCGGTCGGAGACCGAGCACGTCGCCGACCTGCTCCGACGCGCCCATCTCGAGGACGGCCTGGCCTGGTCCGACATCGCCGTGCTGGTCCGCTCCGGACGCACCAGCATCCCGGCGCTGCGCCGTTCACTGGTGGCGGCCGGGGTGCCCGTCGAGGTCGCCAGCGACGACACCCCGCTGGTCCGCGAACCGTCGGTGCTCCCGCTGCTGGACGCCCTGCACGCGGTGGTCAACCTCGACAACGACGACCCGGCACACCGCGACCCCCTCGACGCCGTCCGCGCGGAGGCGCTGCTGCTCTCGCCGCTCGCGGGCCTCGACGCGATCGAGCTCCGCGCGCTCGCCTGGGAGCTGCGGACCCGTGAGAAGGCCCGCTGTGCGGAGGATGGCGACGCAGCGCGGCCGTCGAGCGACCTCGTGCGCGAGGCCGTGCTGCGGCCCGGGGCACTCGACGGGGTCGAGCTCCCCGCCGCGGCCAAGGTCCGCCGGCTGGGCCTGCTGCTGCGGGCCGCCCGTGAGGTGACCGTCGAGGGCGGCACCGTCGAGCAGGCCCTGTGGGAGCTCTGGTCGGGCACGTCGTGGCCGGAGCGGCTCAGCCGTGCCGTCGACGCGGGCGGGCCGGGGGCGCGGATGGCGCACCGCGAGCTGGACGCGGTCTGCGCGCTCTTCGACGCGGCCGCGCGGGCGGAGGAGCAGCGCGAGCACACCAGTGTCGCGAACTTCCTCGAGACCCTGCGGGCCCAGGAGATCCCCGCCGACACCCTGGCCGAGCGCGGGGTGCGGGGAGACGCCGTACGCCTGCTCACCGCGCACCGGTCCAAGGGCCTGGAGTGGCGGCTGGTCGTGGTCGCACACGTGCAGGAGGACGCCTGGCCAGACGTACGACGACGCGCGTCGCTGCTCCAGGCCGACCGGCTCGGCGACGGCGAGCTGCAGCCGCCCCGGCCCGTCCGGGAGCTCCTCAACGAGGAGCGGCGGCTGTTCTACGTCGCCTGCACGCGTGCCCGCCAGCGCCTCGTGGTCACCGCGGTCGCGTCGCCGGACGACGACGGCGAGCAGCCTTCCCGCTTCCTCGCCGAGCTGGGCGTCACCGTCGAGCACGTGGCGGGGCGGCCAAGACGGCCGCTGTCCCTGGCAGGCCTGGTCGCCGACCTGCGTCGTGCCGTCACGGACCCCGCGACGACTCCGGCGCTCCGCGATGCCGCGGCCCGCCGGCTTGCCCGGCTGGCGGGGGAGACCGTGGCTGATCGGCCGCTGGTGCCGGCGGCCGACCCGGCCTCGTGGTGGGGCATCCGCGAGCTGTCGCGGTCCGACCTCCCGGTGCGGCCGTCCGACGAGCCGGTCGTGCTGTCAGCGAGCGCGCTCGCGGGCCTGCTGGAGTGCCCGGCGCGCTGGTTCCTCGAGCGGGAGGCCGGCGGGTCGTCGAGGTCCAGCGCCGCCCAGGGCTTCGGCAACATCGTGCACGTCATCGCCGACCTGGTCTCGCGCGGTGAGCTCGAGACGACCCCCGAGCAGGTCGACGAGCTGCTCGAGCACGTCGACGCGGTCTGGCACCAGCTGGCCTTCCGCACGCCGTGGTCGGGCACCCGGGAGCGGGCGGAGCTGCGTGCCGCGTTGCAGCGCTTCGTCGCCTGGCACCAGCGCCCCGATGCCCGCACCGTGCTGGCCACCGAGCAGGAGCTGACGGCCGAGGTGACCCTGCCCGACGGCCAGCGGGTGCGGCTGCACGGCTATGCCGACCGGCTCGAGGTTGACGACGCCGGCCGCGTCATCGTGGTCGACCTGAAGACCGGCAAGTACCCCCCCACCGACGCCTCGCTGGCGGAGAACCCGCAGCTCGGCCTCTACCAGTACGCCGTCGACCACGGCGCCGCCGACGAGCTGGTCGAGGCGCCCGCCGCGTCCGGCGGAGCGGAGCTGTGGCAGCTGCGCAAGGAGAGCAAGGGCACGCTGAAGGTGCAGGCACAGCCGCCGCCGGAGGCCGAGGACGGCCAGCCGCTGGTCATCGAGACCCAGCTGATGGCGGCGGCCAGCGCGCTGCGCGACGAGCGGTTCGACGCCAGGCCGGGCCCTTACTGCGAGCGCTGCCCCTTCGCGACGTTCTGCCCGGCGAAGGCGGCCGGGACGGTGCTGTCATGACGATCCGGACACCCCGGGACCTGCAGGAGCTGATGCGGGCGTCGTACCCCCTCAGCGACCAGCAGTGGGCGGCCGTGACCGCCCCGCTGGAGCCGGCGGTCGTCATCGCCGGCGCAGGCTCGGGCAAGACCTCGCTGATGGCCGCGCGCGTCGTCTACCTCGTGGCGACCGGTGCGGTGTCGCCCGACGAGGTGCTCGGCCTGACCTTCACCACCAAGGCCACCGCTGAGCTCGCCGGCCGGGTCCGCGCGTCGCTGGACGCCGCCGGCCTGGGCCGGGGGATCGGCGAGGAGGGCGAGCCGGAGCGGCTCGAGCCGACGGTCTCGACCTACAACGCCTGTGCCGCGACGTTGCTCTCCGAGCACGGCCTGCGGATCGGCCACGAGCCCGACACCCGCGTGCTGGCCGACGCCTCGCGCTACCAGCTCGCCGCCCGTGCGGTCGAGCGGCACCGTGCGCCCGTGCAGCAGCTCAGCGACAGCCCGAAGCACGTGATCAGCTACCTCCTCCAGCTCGACGCGGCGCTGAGCGAACACCTGGTCACCATCGAGCAGGTCCGCGACTTCCAGCGACGGGAGCGGCCGCTCTTCGAGGAGTCGCTGGTGACCTCCCGGGCCAGGAAGGACCTCGAGACCGTGCTGGTCCGGATGACGCAGCGTGAGGAGCTGCTCGACTTGGTCGAGGACTACCGCCGGCTCAAGCAGCAGCTCGGCCTGATGGACTTCTCCGACCAGGTCGCGCTGGCCGCCCGGCTGGTCACCGAGCACCCGGACGTGGGCGCGGCCGAGCGGGCGAAGTTCCGGATCGTGCTGCTCGACGAGTACCAGGACACCTCGGTCGCCCAGGCCCGGCTGCTCGCCGCCCTGTTCTCCGGCCCGGACGCCTCGTCCGGCCGGGGGCACCCGGTCACTGCGGTCGGCGATCCCAACCAGGCCATCTACGGCTGGCGCGGCGCGTCGGTGTCGAACATCCTGGAGTTCGGCTCGTGGTTCCCGACGGCCGACGGCCGGCCGGTCGCGACCTACCCCCTCACCGTCAACCGGCGCTCCGACACCCGCATCCTCGAGGTGGCCAACCGCCTGGCCGCGCCGCTGGCCGACGACACCGACCAGGTGCGGCCGCTCGAGCCGCAGCCCGGGGCCGCCGCCGGTCAGGTGCGGGCGTCGGTCCACGAGACCCTCGCCGACGAGCTGGCCGCGCTGCCCGACGAGGTCATCGCGGTGCGCGAGGCGATGGCCGAGCCGTCGTGGCGCGAGATCGGCGTGCTCACCCGCGACAACGCGATGGCCGCCGACGTCTTCGACGCCTTGACGGCCAGGGAGGTCCCCGTCGAGATCGTCGGCCTCAAGGGGCTGCTCCGGCTGCCGGAGGTCGCCGAGGTCGTCTCGACACTCGCGCTGCTGCACGACCTCACCGCCAACGCCGACCTGCTCACGCTGCTCAACGGCCCACGCTGGGCGATCGGGCCGCGCGACCTGGCCCTGCTGGGCAGGCGCGCGCAGCAGCTGGCCGGCAAGCAGCAGCACGTCGCGGCGCACGGAGTCGATGACGGCCTCGCCAGGGCGGTCGAGGGCGCCGACCCGACCGAGCTGGTCTCCTTGTGCGATGCGCTCGACGACCCGGGTGAGTCGTCGTACTCCTCCGAGGCCCGGGAGCGCTTCGCGCTGCTCTCGGGCGAGCTGCGGATGCTGCGCCGGCACGTCGGCGACCCGCTGCTCGACCTGGTCCGGCGGATCATCGACACCAGTGGGCTCGACGTCGAGCTGGCCTCGTCGGTGTCACCGGCCGCGGCCGCGCGTCGGGACAACCTCGACCTCTTCGTGAAGGCGGTCGCCGAGTTCCAGGCCGTCGACGGCACCGTCACGCTGCCCGCGCTCCTGGCCTACCTCGCGGCCGAGGACGAGCTGGGCACCGGCCTCGACGTCGCCACCCCCACCGAGGCCGACTCCGTCAAGCTGCTCACCGTGCATCGGGCGAAGGGCCTGGAGTGGGACGCGGTCTTCCTCGTCGGGGTGTGCCAGGAGAAGTTCCCGAGCACGAAGGCCCGCAGCCAGTGGACCACCGGCTGCTGGGTGCTGCCCGCCCCACTTCGCGGTGATGCGGCCGACGTGCCGCAGCTGCGCGGCCACGAGAAGGCCGACCTCGACCGGCTCAAGCTCGAGGCCCGCGCCCACGAGGCCCGAGAGGAGCTCCGGCTCGGTTACGTCGCCTTCACCCGGGCGCGGCACCTGCTGTCGGTCTCCTCGCACGTGTGGCGGCCCGACCGGAAGACCCCCCTCGGCCCGTCCGCCTACCAGCAGGTCGTCCGCGATCAGCTGGCGGAGTGGGGGCTGGCGCCCGCCTCCTGGATCGACCGCCCCGAGAAGGGCGCGCCGAACCCGCTGACGGAGACGCCGGTGTCGGTGCAGTGGCCGATGGCGGGGCGCACCCGCGAGGCGGAGCTGCGCGTTCGCGCGGCGACGCTGGTCCGCTCGGCCTCGCCGGACGCCCAGGATCCGGAGCTCGACGTGCTCGAGAGCGCCCGCGTCCAGGAGTGGGACGACGAGCTGGAGCGGTTGCTCGCCGAGGCGCGGGCCGAACGGGCCGACGTCGTCGAGGTGCCGATGCCACCGAGCCTGTCGGCGACCGCGGTCGCGCGGCTGCAGGAGGACCCGTCGTGGTTCGCCCGTGAGCTGGCCCGGCCGATGCCGCGGCGGCCCTCGCCCGCGGCCCGGTTCGGCACCCGCTTCCACGCCTGGGTCGAGGCCAGGTTCGGCCAGCAGGGGCTGATCGAGCCCGATGAGCTGCCCGGCCGCGCCGATCAGGGCATCGACGGCGAGGACGAGCTGCGCGAGCTGGTCAAGGCCTTCGAGTCCGGTCCGTTCGCCGACCGGCCGCCGCATCGCATGGAGGCGCCGTTCGCGCTGGTGCTCGGCGGGCAGGTGGTGCGCGGCCGGATCGACGCGGTCTATCGGGAGGCCGACGGGTCCTGGCTGGTGGTGGACTGGAAGACCAACCGCCGCCACGACGCCGACGCGCTGCAGCTGGCGATCTACCGAGTCGCCTGGGCGGAGCTGGTCGGGGTTCCCGTCGGCGCGGTGCGCGCTGCGTTCTTCTACGTGCGCGACGGCGACCTGGTCGTGCCCCCGGCCCTGCCCGACCGCGCCCTGCTCGAGCGCCTGGTCACCGGCTGATGCCGCGTCCGGTCGTGCGCGGCATCGCTCGACACGCCGGTGCCCCGGGACCAAGGGCGCCTCTGCGGCGTCATGGCACCGTTGGGACAGCGGGCGCGGATCTGGCCCGGGTGTGATGGCACCGGGTGCCCGGGCACCGGGTGTCATAGCGGAGGGGCCGGCAGGCGTCTTGGGTACCGAGGAGGAATCCTGTGACGACAGAGCTCGCCGAGTTCGTCCGGCTGCGGCACGCGGCACTGGTGCGGCGTGCCTACCTGCTTGTCGGTGACCAGACGGCTGCCGAGGACGTCGTCCAGGAGGCCCTGGCCCGCACCTGCGCCGCATCGCGCCGCCGGCGGGTCCAGGACCTCGAGGCCTACACGCGAAGGGTGATGACCAACCTGGTCATCAGCGGGCACCGCCGCGCGCGGAGGTCGGAGAGACCGGCCGGGGACCTCGACCTCGAGGCCTCGGCGGATCCCGAGCAGCCCCATCAGTGGGCCGAGGAGCGGGCACTGCACGAGGAGATGTGGCGCGTGCTGCAGGCGCTCTCGCCGCAGCAGCGCAGCGTGCTGGTGCTCCGGTTCTACGAGGGCCTGGGCGAGGCAGAGATCGCCGAGGCGCTGAACGTCACCGTCGGCACCGTCCGGCAGCACACGGCGCGCGGGTTGCGCCACCTGCGCGCCCTGATCACCCCGACCGGAACCACCGAGGAGGCGCACAGCCGTGAAGAGCACTGAGGACCACCTGCGCGAGATGCTGGCCGAGCGCGCCGACAGGGTGCGGCCCGGCCCGGTGCCGGAGGAGCTGGCCCGCGAGGCGGCCCGGCCGGACCGCCGCTTCCCGGTCCCGGCACTGCTGGCCGCAGCGGCCGTGGTGGTGGTCGTGGCCGTGGCAGCCCTGGTCCCGCTGATCGGGCGGGGCGACGGCGACGGGCACCCGGCGCCGGCCGCGACCTCGTCGAGCGGCGCGACGCAGCTTCCCCACCGTGGGACGGGCAAGCTGCCCGCGACCTCGCGATACCCGGCCGCAGGCGTGTGCGGCCGGGTCGCCTCCTCGGTGGTCACGGTCCGGATCGAGCCGGACGTCCCCGTGCCGCGTTGCTCGATGGTCCGCGCCGACCAGTCCCTGCGGGTGGTCAACCGCACCGGCGACTACGGCCAGCGGGCGCACCCGGTCCGGGTCTGGTGGGTCCCCGGCCAGCCGGTCCGGCTCACGCCGGGGGAGTCGCACACCTTCCCGAGGCGGTTCGGCGACTACCTCGAGCGGGGCGTCCACGAGCTCCGCATCACCCGCGCGTACACCGCCGAGATCTGGCTGCGCTAGACACCGGGGCGCGCGTTTCCGGACCGCCGGACACCGCCGACGACCAGCAAATGCGGCGTTCGGGACCCGGGCGCACCTACCGTGGAACGCCGAACGCGTCGGTCGGCCGGTGTGCGACCGACCTCGCTGACGAACGGAGCTCCATGGTCCGCCGTGTGATCGCCGCCCTCAGCGGCCTCGCTGTCCTCGCCCTGCTCGCCGGGTCCACCATGCCGGCGGCGAGCGCGGCGCCGTCCGACGGTTCCTCGCACCACTACGACGCCCGGGGCCTCGACTCCTGCAACGCGCCGACCCACGCACAGATGGCGGCGTTCTGGCACCAGACTCCATGGTGGTGGTGGGGGGTCTACATCGGCGGGAGCAACCGCGCCTGCCCCAACACGAACCTCACCCCCCGCTGGATCCACCGCGAGGTGCGCCGGGGCTGGGGGCTGCAGCCGATCTGGGTCGGCCTGCAGGCTCCCTGCGCCAACCAGGGCGGCCTCGCGACGATGAGCTGGCATGCGGCGCGGGCCTACAAGCAGGGCCGGCGCGCCGCGGTGAACGCCTACAACCGGGTCCGCGCGCTCCACATGAACACCCACACTCCCGTGGTCTTCGACATGGAGGCCTTCGACACCGGCAGGGCCAGCTGCCTGCGTGCCGTCGAGGCCTTCGTCCGCGGATGGAGCCACCAGCTGCAGGTGAAGCCGCGGCAGGTGCCCGGCTACTACGGGTCCTCCTGTGCGTCCGCACTGACGACGATGTGGGACGTCTCGCCCCGACCGTCCTACGTGTGGGGCGCGAACTACGGCACCGGACGCCACGTCGACCAGATGAGCTGTGTGAGCCCAGGCATCTGGCCGCACCGGCTCAAGCAGTACACCGGGGGCACGCACATCACCGAGAACGGCGTCACGCTCTCGGCCGACAAGGACTGCGCCGACGGCCCGATGTACGCCGCACGCCGCCACGACCTTCACGTCTGCACCTGAGGAGGAGGTCGATCGTGCCGATGACCCGCCGTGCGTCGACGGTGCTGTCCGTCGCCGGGCTGCTGTGCGCCTGCCTCCTCTCGGCGTGCAGCGACCGCCCTGCGGCCGATGGCGTGGTGCCGTGGACCGATGAGCCCGCCCAGGGTGCCCTGCTCGCCCAGTCGACGACCGCCCCTCGGTGCCAGGTCTCCGCGCTGTCCCTGCCTCGCGGCGAGCAGGCGTGGGGTGGCGTCTGGCACGACGCGGTCTCCGGATACTTCACGATCCGGAATTCCGGGCGCGCCGGTTGCCAGCTGGCCGCGCCTGCCCGGGTCACCGCCGCCACCCGGGAGGGGCCCAAGGACCTCGCGATCGGCCCGCTGGCCGACAGGACGGTCGTCCTGGCACCGGGCGACGAGGTGCAGGTGCAGGTGAGCTCGCCGTACGACTGCGGCAAGCCGCTCCTCGAGTCCACCGGCTTGGTGGTGGCGCTCGCGACCGGCCGGCTGCACGTGCGGCACGCGCGGATGGCGGTCCAGTGCGGGGGCGGCCTGGCCGACTTCAGCGCCCGGGACACGAGCACGGTGGCCACCACGCCCGCGGCCGGGCTGCAGGCCCGGCTGTCCAGAGTCCCCGGAAGCGTCGGACCGGGCAGCACGGTGAGCTACACCGTCACACTCACCAACCCGGCCTCGCGGCGCGTCACCCTCGAGCAGTGCCCCTCCTACGAGGAGGGCATCAAGGGACAGCCGTCGTCGGTGCACCGCTACCAGCTCAACTGCGACGGGGCGCCCGCGATCGGGCCCCACCGGAGCGTCACCTTCGCCATGCAGCTTCCCCTGCCGGACCATGCCGACGCGGGGGCGGCCGTGCTGGACTGGCACCTGCAGGTGCCGGGCCCCGTCAGCGCGGCGCAGTTCGCCTCGGCGCGCGTGAACATCCGCTGAGGCCCGCCGCCGCGGGCTGCTCCGATGTGGGTGCTTACGAGCAGCACAGTTAATGTCGGCGGCATGACTCTCGAGCCGCTTGCCCTCCCGCACGACGACTGGGCGGACTGGTTGCGCGACCGTGGTCGGGCGGAGCTCCGCCGGGCCGCCGACCACGTCGCCGCGTTGAAGACCGCTGCCCTGGGCGACGACGCGGTCCTGCAGCTGTGGAATGACGCGAACACGGCGCTGGCCAACGCGCTGTCGGTCTCGACCGTGATGGCGGCCGTGCATCCGGATCCCACGGTCGTCCGGCTCGGTGAGGAGCTCGAGACCGAGGCCCGCCGGTTCGGCAACGACCTGCTGCTCGACGGAGAGGTCTTCGCCCAGCTGGCGTCGCTGCGCACCGACCCGCTGGACGACGCCGCCCGCCGGGTGCTCGCCAAGGCGCTGCTGGACTTCCGGCGGGCCGGAGTCGACCGGGACGAGGACACTCGGGGGCAGCTGCGCGACCTCAACGAGCGCCTGACGACGCTCGGCCAGGCGTTCGCCCGCAACATCCGTGAGGGACGTCGCGAGACCAGCGTGCCGACCAGAGCCCTGCAAGGGATGCCCGAGGACTTCCGCGAGGCCCATCCCGCCGACGACGACGGCATGGTCACGATCACCACGGAGTACCCCGACACGCATCCGTTCCTGCGCTCCTCGAGGGATGCGGGCGCGCGCCGACAGGTGGCGGAGACCTACTTCAACCTGGCCTGGCCCGACAACGACGCCGTGCTGCAGGACCTGCTCCGCGCGCGTCACGAGAAGGCGACGCTGCTGGGCTACGACGGCTGGCCCGACTACGACGCCGAGGTCAAGATGATCGGCACCGGCAAGGCGATCGCAGAGTTCGTCGACGAGATCGCCGAGAAGGCCGGGGAGAAGGGCCGTGCCGAGCTGGAGGTGCTCCGGGCGAGGGCTGCCGAGGCCGGCGAGGACATCGACCTGGCCAGCTGGCGCTATTGGTTCGAGACGGTCCAGCGGGAACGCTACGGCGTGGACAGCCGCGAGGTCCGGCAGTACTTCGACCACACCAAGGTGCGCCAGGGACTGCTCGACGTGACCGCGCGCCTGTTCGGGGTGGCCTACACGCCGATCGAGGCGGCGAGCTGGCACGAGGAGGTGTCGTCGTACGACGTGTCGCTGGCGGGGCCCGACGGGATCGCCGAGCGGATCGGGCGGATCCACCTCGACCTGCACCCGCGGACGAACAAGTACAACCACGCCGCGCAGTTCGACCTGGTCCCCGGGATCCGTGGCCGGCAGCTCGCCGAGGGCGTGCTGGTCTGCAACTTCCCGCGCGGGCTGATGGACCACCACGAGGTGGTCACGCTGTTCCACGAGTTCGGCCACCTGCTGCACCACGTGCTCGCCGGCCGGCACGCGTGGGTGCGCTTCTCCGGCGTCGCCACCGAGTGGGACTTCGTCGAGGCGCCGTCGCAGATGCTCGAGGAGTGGGCCTGGGACGCCGACGTGCTGCGCACCTTCGCCACCGACGCCGACGGCCAGCCGATCCCGGCCGAGCTGGTGCAGCGGATGCGCGATGCGGACGAGTACGGCCTGGGCCTGCTCGCCCGCACGCAGATGTTCTACGCAGCGGTCTCCTACCGGTTCCACCAGGAGCGGCCCGACGACCTCACCGCCCGCATGTGGGAGCTGTACGACGCCTACAGCCTCGTGCAGCCGCTGCAGGGCACCCACTTCCACACGGGCTTCGGGCACCTCGAGGGCTACTCGTCCGGGTACTACACCTACATGTGGTCGAAGGTGATCGCGAAGGACATGTTCTCCGCGTTCGACCCCGACGACCTGTTCGCCGAGGGGGTCTCCCGGCGCTACCGCGACAAGGTGCTGGTGCCCGGCGGCTCGCAGGACGCGGCCGACCTGGTGGCGGACTTCCTCGACCGCCCCTACGACGCCGACGCGTTCACGGCATGGCTCACCAGATGACCATCGCGCTCGGCCAGCCGGCGCACGACCGCCTCGCGGAGAGGCGGACCGACAGCGACTGGCTCGAGAAGGCCTGGGCAGGCCCCGACACCCGTGTTCTCGTGGTTGCCGGCACCCGGCTCCACGCCGTCGACGGGCGGCTCGACTGGATCTCGCCGGGCGACGCGCCCGACGGCATCCGGGTGCTGCTCGGCCGGATGGGGGACGGGCCGCTGTCTTTCGCAGTGCTGGCCGACAAGGCGGCCGGTGCCGGGGACTGGACCCCGCTGCGGCCCGTGCTCGCCGGCCTGGAGCCTGCGGACGCGGCATTCGCGGTGCACGCCGTCGGGCTCGCCGAGTGGCACTTCGCGGTCCGCAACTGTCCCCGGTGCGGGGCGCTGCTGCAGTCCACGCAGTCCGGCCACGTGCTGGCCTGTCCGGCCTGCGGGCGGCAGCAGTTCCCACGCACGGACCCGGCGGTGATCATGCTGGTCACCGACGACGACGGCCGGGCCCTGCTGGGCCGCCAGCCGGTCTGGCCGGAGGGCCGCTGGTCGACGCTCGCCGGCTTCGTCGAACCGGGGGAGTCCATCGAGCAGGCCGTGCGGCGCGAGGTGCTGGAGGAGACCGGCGTGCGCGTCGGCGAGGTGCGCTACTTCGGCTCGCAGCCCTGGCCGCTGCCCGCGTCACTGATGCTCGGCTTCGTCGGGCACGCGGAGTCACTGGACATCGCCGTGGACCAGCACGAGATCGAGGACGCCCGGTGGTTCACCCGCGACGACGTGCGGGCCGGGACGGCCGACGGCAGCCTGGTGCTGCCCGGCGGCGTCTCGATCAGCCGCTCACTCGTCGAGCACTGGTACGGCCAGCCCCTCCCCGGTCACTGGTGAGGTTCACTTCCCCCCCCCGTGGCCCGTTGAGTCGGGCCTCGTGGCCGCTCAGAGGCTGGCGAGCTTCTCCTTGACCTGCGCGACCGACGGGTTGGTGTGCGCCGTGCCGTCGGAGTAGACCAGCGTCGGGACGGTCTGGTTGCCGTTGTTGGCCGACATCACGACCTCGGCAGCGGAGGGGTCCTGCTCGATGTCGACGACGTCGAACTCGATGCCCTCGCGGTCCAGCTGGTTCTTGAGCCGGTGGCAGTAACCGCACCACGGGGTGCTGTACATCGTGAACCGGGACCCGGACTTCAGGTGCTGCGACATCAGGCCTGTCTCTCCTCGCGTCTAGTCTTTCTGACGGTTGCAACAACCCCGACCGAGGAGACATTCCGCCCGATGACCGCCGACGACCTGCTCGCCGCGCTCGATCCCGAGCAGCGTGCGGTGGCCCAGGCGCTGCGCGGCCCGGTGCGGGTGCTGGCCGGCGCGGGCACCGGCAAGACCCGCGCGATCACGCACCGGATCGCCTACGGCGTGGCCACCGGCGTCTACAACCCGATGGAGGTGCTCGCGGTCACCTTCACCACCCGCGCCGCCGGCGAGATGCGCGGCCGGCTCCGACAGCTCGGCGCGGCCGGCGTGCAGGCGCGCACCTTCCACTCCGCGGCGCTGCGGCAGCTGCGCTACTTCTGGCCCCAGGTGTACGGCGGGGCCCCGCCGACCCTGACCGAGTCGAAGATCCCGGTGATCGCCGGCGCCGCCCGACGCAACCGGCTCGACGTCGACCAGGCCCGGCTGCGCGACCTGGCCAGCGAGATCGAGTGGGCCAAGGTCAGCAACGTGCGCCCCGACGACTACGAACGCCTCGCACCGGCCCGGGGCCGTGAGGTCGCCGGGCTCGACGCCGCCAGCGTCGCGCGCGTCTTCGAGACCTACGAGGAGCTCAAGCGCGAGCAGGGCCGGATGGACATGGAGGACGTGCTGCTCATCGGCGCCGCCCTGCTCACCGAGGACGACCGGGTCGCCGCCGAGGTGCGTCGGCAGTACAAGTGGTTCGTCGTCGACGAGTTCCAGGACGTCAGCCCGATCCAGTCCGCGCTGCTCGACCTCTGGCTCGGCGGCCGCGACGAGCTCTGCGTGGTGGGCGACCCGGCGCAGACCATCTACTCGTTCGCCGGCGCGCGAGCGTCCTACCTCACCGACTTCACCGCGAGATTCCCGGGCGCGACCACGATCGAGCTGGTCCGCAACTACCGCTCGACCCCGCAGGTCGTCGAGACCGCCAACGCGCTGATGCGCGGCACTGCGACCCGTGGCGTGCAGCTGCTGGCCCAACGCGAGCCCGGCCCGACGGTGACCTGGCACGAGCTGCCCGACGAGGTGGCCGAGGCCGAGGCGGTCGCCGAGGAGGTGGCCCGGCTGAAGGCGGCGGGCACGCCGCTGCGCGAGATGGCCGTGCTGCTCCGGATCAACGCCCAGTCCGAGGCCTTCGAGGACGCGCTGACCAGCCGCGGCATCGCCTACGTCGTGCGCGGTGCGGCCCGGTTCTTCGACCGGCCCGAGGTCCGTCAGGCGATCGCCCTGATGCGCGGCAACGTGCGCGCCGGCGAGGCCGCCCGGGACGGGCTCGTCGAGCAGGTCCGTGGCGTGCTCGGCGGGATGGGCTGGTCGATCGGGGCGCCCACCGCGCGCGGTCAGGCCCGTGACCGCTGGGAGTCGCTGCAGGCCCTGGTGTCCCAGGCCGAGGACTACGTCGAGGCCGAGATCGCCCCCACGCTGGAGGGCTTCGTCGCCGAGCTGGACCGCCGCGCCCACGAGCAGCACGCCCCGGTCGCCGAGGGCGTCACGCTCGCCACCCTGCACACCGCCAAGGGCCTGGAGTGGGACGCGGTCTTCCTGGGCGGCCTGCAGGAGGGTTCGATGCCGATCAGCTATGCCGACACCCCTGCGGCCGTCGAGGAGGAGCGCCGGCTGCTCTACGTCGGCATCACCCGCGCCCGCGCCCACCTCTGGCTGTCGTGGTCGTTGGCCCGCAACCCGGGCGGCCAGGCTCGTCGGCGGCCGTCCCGGTTCCTCGACGGGTTGCGGCCGGCGTCGACCACCGACCGGCCCGTCACCGGTGGCTCGGGGCGCTCGCGGCGCAAGGACAGGCGGGCCGCGCTGTGCAAGCTCTGCCAGAAGCCGCTGGGCAGCTCCCGCGAGCGCAACCGCGGCTACTGCGAGGACTGCCCCATCCCCTACGACGAGGAGCTGTTCGAGTCGCTGAAGGTCTGGCGCAAGGAACGCGCAGCGGCGGAGAGCGTCCCGGCGTACGTCGTCTTCTCCGACGCCACCCTGGAGGCGCTGGCAGAAGTGCGTCCGAGCGGGAAGCAGGCGCTGTTGCGGGTCAACGGGATCGGCCAGGCCAAGCTGGAGAAGTATGCCGACGACCTGCTCGAGATCCTGGCCGGGGACTCCGCAGAGAAACCTCGTTAAATGATTTGCCGCGCCGGAGATCGCACGAGTAGTGTCTCGGACACCCGAAGTATGCGCATCACGACCCTGACGAGGCCGGCGCCCGACTACCACGAAGGAGGTGCACGATGAACATCACCAAGCCCACCAGCGCGATCGCTCCGCGGTCGGCTCTCGTCGTGCCCACCCTCGGCTGCTCGTTCGGCACCGCTGTGTCCGTCAAGGGGTCCGTCAAGGGGTCCTTCAAGGGCTTCGGCACCGGCTACGCCGCCACCATGCGTGAGCGCCACGTGGATGCCGCCGTCATCACGGCCACCCCGGGGACCCATGCCTGGAGACCACCTGTCACATGAGACGACTCTCATTGACCGGCAGCCTCCAGGCCGCGGAACCCGACAAGGGATCCGCGGCCTTTCTGTTTCTTCCAGCACTTCCCCCCAGGTTTCCCGCAAGCGATCAGGTCAGACGAAGGAGGTGACACATGACCATCAGCGTTCTCGACCACAAGGCGGCCGGACTCGCCGGTGAGCTGCCCTGCCGGGTCAACGACGCGGAGCTGTTCTTCGCGGAGTCGCCCAGCGACGTGGAGCTGGCCAAGGCCCTCTGCCAGGGCTGCCCGGTCCGGGCCGAGTGCCTCGTGGGTGCGCTCGAGCGCCGTGAGCCCTGGGGCGTCTGGGGCGGAGAGCTGTTCCTCCAGGGGACGGTGATCCCCCGCAAGCGCCCCCGGGGCCGGCCCCGCAAGAACGAGGTGGCGGCGTGACCACCACCACGACACCCGACGCGGCACCGCCGTCCGTCCACCACCAGGGATGACCACCATGAACGACACCTTGAATCGGAGCATCACGATGAATCTCATCCAGGAGAACCTCGCCCGGGCGCATATGAACGCGCGCCTGGAGGAGGCGCGCATGTCACGGCGTGGGCACCAGCTCGCCGCCGCACGGCGCCTCTCCCGCAAGGCGGAGCGCGCTGCTGCCCAGGCGCGCCTCGCCCTCGCCCGCGCTCTGTAGTGCGGGTCCTGACCCCCGTCGGCCGGGGGTTCGGGACGGCAGGTGACACCCCCTGACCAGGGGTACCTGATCGCGGGAAACCCGGAGGCCGGGTCCGGATCGAGCTGAGCTCGCCGGGCCCGGCCTTCGTCATCTCCAGATGGCCGACGTCGTGGACTATCCTTCGACGACGTGGTGACGTGTGCGTTCTGCGGAGAGGTCGTCGAGTCCGACGAAGCGCCGATCAGCTGGACCTCGGCGGTGGAGCAGGGCCACGTCAAGCACTTCTGCGGGCGCTGCTCGCGTGAGCACCTGCGAGCGATGGAGGCGAAGCTCGACAGCGAGTGGTGGTAGCCCTCAGCCCGCGAAGCCGGGCAGCGACTCCTCCAGCAGCGCCCGGAACGGCACCGTCGCGCCGAGCTGGCTGAGCACCCCGATGGCGCCCACCCAGGTGCGGTGGATCAGCAGGTAGGAGGCCGGCAGGTTCAGCCGCAGCATCACCGGGAACGCGTCGCCGCGCGGGTCGTTGATCCGGCGGAACTGCTCCTGCATCCACTCGCGGGAGAACGTGAACTGCTCGACGGCGGCCGGCTCGATGAACGGCCCGAGGTAGGACCGCAGCGCGTCGGCGTCGATGCGGACCCGCTCCCGGATGAAGCCCTCGTCGCGTAGCGCGGTGACCAGCTGGTCGTAGTCGTCCATCGAGGCGATCCGGATCAGCGCCCCGATCGTGCGGGGCAGCTCCCGCTGGGGCAGCCGGGCCACCGCCCCGAAGTCGAGCACGCCGAGCCGGCCGGGGCCGCCGTCCGCGGCCGGCAGCAGCCGGAAGTTGCCCGGGTGCGGGTCGGCATGCAGCATCCCGGTGCGCGCCGGGCAGGAGAAGAGGAAGTGGGCCAGCTGCCCGCCGTAGTGATCGCGCTCGGCCTGCGTGCCCGCGCGGATCACCTGCGCCAGCGACCCGGCGCTCTCCATCCACTCCGTGACCAGCACCTTCTCGGAGTGGGCGACCACGTCGGGCACCACGATGTCGGGGTCGTCGAGGTACTCCGCGGCGAACGCGGCCTGGGCCTGCGCCTCCAGGGTGTAGTCGAGCTCCTCCACCGTGCGTTCCTGCAGCTCGGTGACCAGCGCCCGGACGTCGATGCCCGGCATCATCGGGCCGATGCTGCGAGCCAGCCGGGAGAGCTGGCGCAGGTCGCTGCGCAGGGCGGCGGCGGCGCCGGGGTACTGCACCTTGACCGCGACGTCACGCTCGCCCGTGTCGTCGCGCCAGCGGGCCTTGTGAACCTGGCCGATCGAAGCGGCCGCGGCCGGCATCGGGTCGAGGTCGAGCAGGTGCCCGGCCCAGTCGTCGCCGAGCTGCTCGGTGAGGATCTGCCGAACGGTGATCGTCGGCATCGGCGGGGCGGAGTCCTGCAGCCGGGTGAGCTGCTCCCGGTACGGCGCTGCCAGCTCCTCCGGCAGGGCGGCCTCGAAGATCGACATCGCCTGGCCGACCTTCATCGCCCCGCCCTTCAGCTCGCCGAGGGTGCGGAAGAGCTGCTCGGCGGTGCGCTGCTGCACCTCGGTGAGCACGGTGTCGGCAGGAGCGCCGCCGATGCGCTTGCCGAACCCGAGCGCGGTGCGACCGGCGTACCCCAGGGGCAGGGCCGCCAGCCGGGCCGTCCGCTGGACGGCCCTGCGCGGGAGCTCGGTCACGGCATGCCGCTCATGCCGCTCCAAGCGGGCTTTCAGGAGTCCTCATGCCTCCATTGTGACCGAGGACCCCTGGCCCCACGTGCAGCCACACTCGGGATGCCGCCACCACGCCTGGGCGGCCACCTCGCCCACGGCCGGGTCGATGCGCACCGTCCGCGACCAGGTCGAGGGGCAGCCGCCCGCGGCGAAGGTCGCCAGGTCGCGCACCGCCCAGGCCATCGCGAGCGTGCCCAGCACGAGGTCGGTGCTGCCCGGAGGCGCGTGCACGTAGCGGTCGACGAGCAGCAGGTGCGCGGAGTCCTCGGCCGCGCGGTGCAGGTCCACGCAGCGCAGGCAGGCCGACCGACCGGGCACCGAGAACGGGCCGAGGATCGCCAGGCCGTCGACAAGCCGGACCGGCAGGTGCGGCTGCCCGGCGCGGGCGACCGGCGCCAGCAGCTCACGATCGAGCTCACCGGACGAGGCGAGCAGCACCAGGTCCGCCCCGCGGGCATCCGTCGTGTGCGCCAGGCCGGCGGCGGCGAGCAGTGGCAGGGGGTCAGCAGGGGGCTCCCCGGCCACGGCCACGGACATCGGGGCGGTCGGTCGGCCCAGCACCGCCAGGCCGCGCTCGACGAGCTCGGCTGTGAGGTCGGTCGTGAGCTCGGCGGCCTCGGGGGCGATCGGGACACCGGTGGCCAGCGCGCTCAGCGCCTGCTCGATGGCCGGGGTCCGAGCCAGCCGGACGGCACGACGGTGCTCGAGGCCCACCTGCAGCAGGTGACGGCCCAGCCGCACGACCCGCACGCCCGCAGCGAGCGCTGCCCGGTCCTCCGCATCCATGGCCCGACCGTAGGGCGGACGACGGGATCGGGCCAACCGTCGTCCACAGGAAGGCGCAGACGGCGGGACACCTCCCGGAGGAGGGTCCCGCCGTCAGGCGTCTGGGTGGCTCAGGCCTTGCCGAGGATGCGGTTGAGGTTCGTGCCGCAGACCGGGCAGACGGCCTTGGCCATCCGGGTGCCCTTGTCGTTGACCTTGACCTCGCCCTCGGCCTCGCGCTTCTCCTTGCACTTCACGCAGTAGAACTCGCCGCTCCAGGTCTCCGCCATGACGGCCTCCTTGATCCATGTTGCTTGGTCGTCGCGGCGGGAGTCCGGATCGACCCGCCGGGGTTCACGCTTGGAGAACCGTCCTCGACCCTACGGCAGAGTCGCGCACAAGTCCCGCACCCCCCCGGTATGTCGCCGCTGGGTAGTCTCCGGGCCATGCCCGAGACGAGTCCCGAAGCAAGCCCGGAAGCAAGCCCGGAAACAAGCCCGGAAGCAAGCCCGGACGCGACTGCGGTCCCCGCTCCGGAGCTGGCCCAGCTGCGCCTCGAGCGGCCCGCCGACGGGGTTGCCCTGCTCACCCTGGACCAGCCGGGGCGCCGCAACGCGATGTCCGATGAGATGACCGCGTCGTGGGTCCGGGCGGTCGACGCGCTCGCCGCGGACCGCTCGGTCCGGGTGGTGGTGGTGACGGGGGAGGGTACGGCGTTCTGCTCCGGGGGCAACACGTCCTGGATCGCCAGCGAGCCGGATGCCTCTGTCGGCGCGCTGCGCGAGCGGATGCTCCCGTTCTACCGGCAGTGGCTCTCGATCCGCCGGCTCGAGGTGCCGACCATCGCGGCGGTGAACGGGCCCGCCATCGGCGCCGGCCTCTGCCTGGCGCTGGCCTGCGACCTCCGTTACGCCGCCGACACGGCCCGGCTGGGCGCTCCGTTCGTGCGACTCGGGATGCATGCCGGCATGGCTGCGACGTTCCTGCTGCCCGACGTCGTCGGGGACGCCCACGCCCGCGAGCTGCTGCTGACCGGGCGCACGGTCGACGCCCAGGAGGCGCTGCGCCTCGGGCTGGTGAGCCGGGTCTTCGATGCCGACGGGTTCCTCGGTGAGGTGCTCGACGTCGCCCGGGGCATCGCGGGCACGGCGCCGGTGGCGAGCCGGCTGACCAAGGTCGCGCTGCAGAACGGCGGGCATGCCGACTTCGAGGCGGCGCTGCAGTGGGAGGCGCTGGCGCAGCCGGTCACGCTGGCCACCGAGGACCTGCAGGAGGGCATCCGCGCAGCGCGGGAGAAGCGGCCGCCGGTCTTCCGCGGCCGTTGAGGGCCCCGGGACCGGACGGCCGCAGTTCTCCACTTCCTGTGGACAACGCTGTGGACAACTTGTGGACGGCGGGGCCTGTGTTGTGGATCACACGGGTGCGGCAGGCGGCGGGTCGGCGTAGGTTGCGCCCGTGAGTGCCAGCGACGCCGACCGCGAGCCGTACGCCGCCGGGCCGGTCGCCGCCCTGCGCCGGATCGCGTTCCTGCTCGAGCGCACCCAGCAGGAGACCTACAAGGTCAAGGCCTACCGGGGCGCCGCGGACACGATCCTGCAGCTTGATCCCGACGACGTCGCCGCGCGGGTCCGCGAGGGCCGGCTGCGCGAGCTGCCCGGGATCGGTGCCTCGACCGCACAGGTCATCGAGGAGGCCGTCGAAGGCCGCGTGCCCGAGCGGCTGGCGAAGCTCGAGCGGGAGCTCGGTGGCCCGCTGGTGGAGGGGGGTACGACGCTCCGCCCGCTGCTCCGTGGCGACCTGCACTCCCACTCGGACTGGTCCGACGGCGGCTCGCCGATCGAGGAGATGGCGTTCACCGCGATGGAGGTCGGCCACGACTACCTGGTGCTGACCGACCACTCGCCCCGGTTGAAGGTGGCCAACGGGCTCTCGGCCGCCCGGCTAGCCCGGCAGCTCGAGGTGATCGACGCGGTCAACGAGCACGTGTCGTCGGGAGCCCCGGCGTCCGACGGGTTCCGGCTGCTGAAGGGCATCGAGGTCGACATCCTCGACGACGGCTCCCTGGACCAGACCGAGGAGATGCTGGGCAGGCTCGACGTGAGGGTCGCCTCGGTCCACTCCAAGCTGCGGATGGAGGAGGCCGCGATGACCCGCCGGATGGTGGCCGCGGCCCGCAACCGGTTCACCAACGTGCTCGGCCACTGCACCGGCCGGCTGGTCAAGGGCGGTCGCGGCATCCGGCCACAGTCGCAGTTCGACGCCCGGGCTGTCTTCGAGGCCTGCGCCGAGCACGACGTCGCAGTGGAGATCAACTCCCGCCCCGAGCGCCGGGACCCGCCCACCGACCTGCTGCGGCTGGCGATCGACCTCGGCTGCATCTTCTCGATCGACTCCGACTCCCATGCCCCCGGCCAGCTGGACTTCCTGGTCCATGGCTGCGCCCGCGCCGAGGAGCTGGGCCTGTCGCCCGACCGGATCGTGAACACCTGGCCCCGCGAGAAGCTGCTGGCCTGGGCCGCGAAGGGGTGACCGGCGGGGTACCTTCTCGACATGGCAGGAGGTGTGCGAGAGGACGTCGAGGTGCGCCGCTCCCGCCGGCGCACGCGCACGGTGTCGGCCTACCGCAAGGACGGCAAGGTGATCGTGCTGATCCCGGCCCGCTTCAGCCGGGCCGAGGAGGACGAGTGGGTCACCACGATGCTCGGCCGGCTCGAGCGGTCGGAGGCCCGGCGCCGGCGCACCGACGACCAGCTCATGCGTCGGGCGCAGCAGCTCAGCGAGGAGTGGCTCCACGGCCGGGCCGAGCCGGTCTCGGTGCGCTGGGTCGACAACATGACCACCCGCTGGGGCTCGTGCACCACCGTCGACCGGACCATCCGGTTGTCCGACCGGCTCCAGCAGATGCCGTCCTGGGTGGTCGACTACGTGCTGCTCCACGAGCTGGCACACCTGCTCGAGCCCGGGCACAACCAGCGGTTCTGGCGCTGGGTCGACCAGTTCCCCAGGGCCGAGCGCGCCAAGGGCTATCTCGAGGGCGTCGCCCAGGCGGCGAACCTGCAGCTCGACGAGCTCTGAGGTCTCCTCGACCGGTTGCCGACCCAGTCACCCGGGAAGCCGGGCCAGCGACAGTCGCACCAGCTCGAGCATGTCCGGCGCGTCTGTCGGCAGGTCGTCCACCGGCCACCAGCGCACGTCCAGCGACTCCTCGCTGACCGCGGGCACCGTCGCGGCCGGGACCCGCGCGCAGAACCGCACGTCGAGGTGCTGCACCTGCCCGCGCGGGTCGCAGAAGTCCACCGGGTGCCGGGACAGGTGGACCGGCGCGGGGTCCACGACGAGGCCGGGTACGCCGGACTCCTCGGTCGCCTCGCGCAGCGCAGCGCCGGACAGTGACTGGTCCGCCGGCTCGAGGTGGCCGCCGAAGTGGAACCAGCGGCGCGCCTTGCGGTGCAGGTTCAGCAGCACCTGCGCTCCGTCGTCGCTGACCACCAGGGCACCTGCGGTCAGGTGGGCCGGGAAGCACGACCGGGAGCACCCGTCGGGATGGACAGCCAGGTGGCCGACGTACGCCTTGCGCAGGGCCTCCTGGGCGGGGTCCGGCGGCTGCCAGGCGGACAGCACCGCCCGGGCGTCCGCGTGCAGGTCCGGCCCCGGGCCGACGCTCACGCGCCGGTGTCGTCGCCGGGACCGTCCGGGTCGTCCGGGTCGTCGGGCGAGCCGGACCCGAGCAGCTCTTCCAGGGCCCGGTCGAACTCCTCCGAGCTGAGCTCGGTCGGCTCGGAGAGGTCCTCGCGGAAGCCGAGCGGGTCGTCGAGGTCCGCCGCCGTGGGGAGCAGGTCGGGATGGGCCCAGACCGCGTCCCGCCCCTCCTGGCCCTGGCGGGAGCGGAGCGAGCCCCACAGGGTGGAGGCGTCGCGCAGCCGGCGCGGCCGCAGCTCGAGACCGACCAGCGCCGCGAAGGTCTGCTCGGCGGGGCCACCGGCGGCACGACGGCGCCGGATGGCCTCCTGGAGCTTGGCGGCTTCGGGCATCCGCTCCGCGGCGGCCTGGCCGACCACCTCGTCGACCCAGCCCTCCACCAGGGCCAGGGTGGTCTCCAGCCGCTGCAGGGCGGCCTTCTGGGCCTCGGTGTGGTGCGGCTCGAACAGGCCGCCCTCGAGCGCGTCCTGGAGGGCCTGCGGGTTGGTCGGGTCGATCTGCCCCATCGCCTGCTCGATGCCGGTGACGTCGATGGTGACCCCGCGGCCGAAGTCCTCCACCGAGGCGATCAGGTGCTGGCGCAGCCAGGGCACGTGGGCGAACAGCCGCTGGTGCGCCGCCTCGCGCAGCGCGAGGTAGAGCACCACGTCGTCGTCGGAGACGTCGAGTCCCTCGGCGAACTCCGCCACGTTGTGCACCACGAGGGCGGCCCTGCCCTCGGGACCGAGCGGGAGCCCGATGTCGGAGGCGGTGAGCACTTCGCCGGCCAGGGTCCCCAGGGCCTGCCCGACCTGGCTGCCGAACATCGCGCCGCCGGCCTTGCCGAGCATGCCGAGCAACGGCCCGGCCATCGCTCGGGCCTCCTCGGGCATCGCGTTGCCCATCGCGCCGACGACGTGCTCGGCGACCGGCTCGACCAGCACCCGCCACACGCCGGTGGTCTGCTCGATCCAGTCCGCCCGGCTCCACGCCGCGGTCGTCGAGACACCCGAGGGCAGCACGGTCGCGTTGTCGAGCCAGTGGTCGGCCAGCCGGATCGCGTCGGCGACCCGCCCCTGGTCGGCGCGGTCGGTGCTGGGGTCGGGCTCCTGCGCCGCCGTGCGCCGGGCGATGTCGGTCGCCAGCGTCCAGTTGACCGGGCCGTCGTAGGGCGACATCATCGCCTGCATCTGGCCCATCAGGCCCGAGAGGTCGAAGGGCATCCCCACGGGGCCGCTGCCACCGGCCGCGCTGCCGAAGGCGTTGAAGAGCTGCTCGAACGGGGTCCCCTTGAAGGGGTTGTCGTCCGGTCGGTCGGCCGGGTCGTCGGTCATGGCACCAAATTACCGGTCGCGCCCCAACCACCGGACCGCGGTCGCGCGCCGGTCGTAGGCTCTGCACCGTGACCACTACGTCCACCGGCACCGGCGTCGTCCGGTTGCTCGACCTGCGGGAGGCACCGCTCGACGTGGCCGAGGTGCTCGCCGCGGTCGCGGACCCGACCGCGGGCGGCCTGAACCTCTTCGTCGGCAACGTCCGCGACGAGGACCACCACCGCGCGGTGACCCACCTCGACTACACCGCTCACCCCACCGCCCTCGACCGGCTGCGCGAGGTGGCCGAGCAGGTAGCCGCCGAGTTCGACATGGTCGCGCTCGCCGCCGTGCACCGCACCGGCCACCTGGAGATCGGCGACACCGCGGTGCTGGTGGCGGCCTCCGCGAAGCACCGGGGACAGGCGTACGACGCCTCGCGCGCCTTCATCGACCGGCTCAAGGCCGGGGTGCCGGTCTGGAAGCACCAGGTCTTCGCCGACGGCCAGGAGGAGTGGGTCAACTCGCCGTGACGCCTGCCCGCCCCCTGAACTCTGCCTGAGAGGGCGTGTCGGGCGGCCGGCCGACGCGCCCCCTCGGCGATCATGGGGCGCGTGGAGATCCTGTGGTGGCTGGCCCCTCCCGCCGTCGTGACGGTGCTCGCGATGCTCTTCGTGAGCTGGATCGGCCGCGCGCGCCCGGAGCGCCACGAGCGCTCGGAGGAGGCGCGGCGCAAGCAGCAGCAGCGCTTCGCCGAGGCGATCATGCGCGAGCACCCGACGGCCCACCACGTCCGTCACCCGAGGGTCGACCGCAGCACGGGCATCGCCGTACGCCCCTCGCGTCGGTCTGCCTGACCGCCGCCTCCCACGCCTGAGCCTCCCACGTGTCTGAGAGGGTGGCGCCATGAGTCGCCGGTCCGTCGCCAGCATCCTCGCGGTGGTGCTGCTGATCGGTCTGGGCGTCGCGGCCTCCCAGGTCCGCACCCACTACGTCGTCTTCTCGCCCGGCCCCACGATCAACGTGCTCGGCGACTTCAACGGCAAGCCGATCCTGCGGGTCGACGGCCACCGGGTCTATCGCGACAAGGGCGGCCTGCGGATGGTGACCGTCTCGCCGACCGGCCCCGACGAGAACGTGAACATGGTCGCGGTCGTCCGGGCCTGGCTCGACAGCACCCGGGCGGTCTACCCCTACAACGCGGTCTATGCGCCGACCGACACCCAGAAGACGGTGCAGCAGCAGTCCAGCCAGGAGATGGTCTCCTCCCAGGACTCCGCGATCGCCAACGCGCTGCGGGCGCTGCACATCCACTTCGGCAACGCCGTCCGCGTCGCCGGCGTGGAGAAGGACGGGCCGTCCGCGGGCAAGCTCCGGAGCGGCGACCTGATCCTCGCCGTCGACGGGCACCCGGTGCACACGACGAAGCAGGTCATCGCCGCGATCAGCTCACTGCCTCCGGGCACGGCGGTGCACGTGCGGATCCGACGGGGCAACCACGTGCAGGTCGTCACCATCACCACGACGCACTCGACGCAGGACAAGGCCAAGTCGGCGATCCGGGTGCTGGTGGCGCCGTCCTACGACTTCCCCTTCGACGTCGGCATCCACATCTCGCCCAACATCGGCGGCCCGAGCGCCGGGCTGATGTTCTCGCTGTCGATCTACGACATCCTCACGCCCGGCTCGCTGACCCACGGGCAGGTGGTCGCCGGCACGGGCGAGATCTCTCCGAGCGGGCAGGTCGGCGAGATCGGCGGCATCCAGCAGAAGATCGTCGGGGCGGAGGACGACGGCGCGCACCTCTTCCTGGTGCCGGCGAAGAACTGCGCGGAAGCGTTGGGTGCGCCCTACGACCCTGACAAGATGCGGCTCGTGAAGGTGAAGAGGTTCCAGGACGCGCTGGCCGACGTCAAGGCATGGGCCGCGAACCCGCAGGCCCAGCTGCCGAGGTGCACGTCGTGACCGACCCCACGCGCCAGCTGGCCGACGTCGTCCGTGAGCTCGAGCTGCACGCGTCCCACGGCGGCTGGGACCAGCCGGCCCAGATCTTCGCGCTGGTCGAGACCGCCGAGCTGGTGCGCCGCGAGCCCGAGCTCGCCGAGGCGCTCGGCATCGACGGCGCGGCCGAGGGCCTGACCCCGGTCGAGCAGGATGCCCTGCCGCCGGGCCAGGAGCTCGAGGACGTCCTGCAGCAGATCGAGTGGCCCGCGGAGGTGGCCGGTTGCGCGGCCGTGGTCGAGCGGCTGGTGCTGCCCCCGGAGGCCGACACCGACCTGCCCGAGGACCGGGCGGCCGCTGCGGAGTACGCCGCCGGGCACCCCGACCGCCAGGAGGTGCGGATCGTGGCGGCCGCCAGCCGCGACGGTGAGTCGTTCTGCGCGCTGCGGCTCCGCTCCCACGACGACGACGAGTCGGTGCTGGGCGGGCCCGACCTGGTGCCGCCGCTCCTGGAGCTGCTGCACGCCACCCTGGACACCGAGGACGCTCCATGAGCGACTTCTTCGACGACCCGGAGGAGCAGCCGGCGCCCCGCAGCACCGCCGTACGCCATCATCGGCGCCGGCCGATCGTGATGACGATCGTCGTGCTGGTGGCCCTGCTGATCGCCTTCTCGATCTTCACCAGCTTCTGGACCGACAAGCTGTGGTTCGACTCGCTCGGGGGCGCCTACCCGAGCGTGTTCAGCAAGCTGATCTGGACCCGCATCGGCCTCTTCCTCGTCTTCGGCGTGCTGATGGCCGTCATCGTCGGGATCAACCTCGTGCTGGCCTTCCGGCTGCGGCCGCTCTTCCGGCCGAACTCCCCGGAGCAGGCGGGGCTCGACCGCTACCGCGAAGTGGTCACGCCGATCCGCCGCATCCTGCTGGTCTCGACGAGCGTGGTGATCGGCATCTTCGCCGGTGCCTCTGGGGCGGGGCAGTGGCGCGACTTCCTGCTGTGGCGGAACGCCCAGTCCTTCGGCACCGCGGATCCCTACTTCCACAAGGACGTCGGCTTCTACGTCTTCCACCTGCCGTGGCTGCACTACCTCGTCGACTTCGGGATGACCGCGGTCGTCCTCGCGCTGGTCGGGGCGGCAGTCGTGCACTACCTCTACGGCGGCATCCGGCTGCAGTCGCCGGGGGAGAAGCTCACCGGCGCGGCGCAGGTCCAGGTGTCGGTGCTGCTGGGGCTGTTCGTGCTCCTCAAGGGCCTCGACTACTACCTGGACCGGTTCGACCTGACGTCGCAGAGCGGCTCGCTGATCACGGGGATGACCTACACGCGCGAGCACGCGGTGCTGCCCTCCAAGAACATCCTGATGGCGATCGCGGTCATCTGCGCGCTGCTGTTCTTCGCCAACGTCTTCCGGCGCACCTGGCTGCTGCCGGGGGTCGGGCTGGCGCTCTTCATCCTCTCGGCGATCCTGCTCGGGATGATCTGGCCGGCCATCGTGCAGCAGTTCCAGGTCGTCCCCGACGAGCCGGACAAGGAGGCGCCGTTCATCGCCAACAACATCGTGGCGACCCGACGCGCCTTCGACCTGACCGGCACCAAGGTGACGCCGTACGACGCTCGCACCAACGTCGACCGGGCCCAGCTGCAGAAGGACGCCTCGTCGCTGCCCGGCATCCGGCTGGTCGACCCGCTGCTCGAGCACGAGACCTTCCAGCAGCTGCAGCAGGTGCGCAACTACTACACCGTCCCCGGCGTGCTCGACATCGACCGCTACCTGATCGACGGCCGTGAGCGCGACCTGGTGGTGGCCGCGCGCGAGGTCTCCCTCGAGGGGCTTCCGGACTCCTCGAAGAACTGGGCCAACCTGCACACCGTCTACACGCACGGGTACGGGATGATCGCGGCGTACGGCAATCAGCGGGACGCCCAGGGGAACCCCCGCATCAACGACGGCAAGCCGATCTTCGCGGAGAAGAACATCCCGCCGGTCGGTCAGCTGGGGAAGTACCGCCCGCAGATCTACTTCGGCGAGCACAGCCCCGACTACTCCATCGTCGGCAAGGCACCCGGCGGCCCCAACGTCGAGCTCGACTACCCGCAGAGCCAGGGCGCTCCTGGACAGGCGCAGCTGAGCACCTACCAGGGCCACGCCGGCGTCCCGATCGGGGGCCTGTGGCACAAGCTGCTCTACGCCACGAAGTTCGGCGACACCAACATCTTGCTGTCGTCGCGGCTGCACCCCGACTCGAGGATCCTCTACGACCGGTCGCCGCGGCAGCGGGTCCAGGAGGTCGCCCCGTGGTTGACCGTGGACAGCGACGCGTTGCCGTCGGTGGTCAACGGCCGCATCGTCTGGATCCTGGACGGCTACACCACCACCGACCGCTACCCGCTGTCGGAGAAGCGGTCGCTGGAGCAGATGACCTCCGACGCGCTCAACCCGCGCACGGCCTACGCCACGTTGCCCAACGACCAGATCAACTACATGCGCAACGCGGTGAAGGCGACAGTGGACGCCTACAGCGGCAAGGTCACGCTCTACGCCTGGGACACCTCGGACCCGATCCTGAAGGCGTGGGAGCAGGCCTTCCCGGGAGTCATCAAGACGCACATCCCGCAGGACCTGAAGAGCCACCTGCGCTACCCCGAGGACATGTTCAAGGTGCAGCGGGACATGCTGACCCGCTACCACGTCCTGGACCCGAAGACCTTCTACAGCAGGACCGACCTCTGGGACGTGCCCCAGGACCCGACGGTCCCGAGCGTGAAGCAGCCGCCCTACCGGCTGACGGTGGCCACGCGGCCCGGTGGCAAGCCGGTGTTCGCGCTCACCAGCGTCTACGTCCCCTACGGCAAGCAGAACCTGGCGGCGTTCATCTCGATCGGCGCTGACGCCACCGACCCCTCGACCTACGGCAAGATCCAGGTCCTGCGGCTGCCCGACAACGCGACGGTGGCCGGGCCCTCGCAGATCGCCAACAACTTCGCCAACGACCCCAAGGTCGCCGACCAGCTCCTGGCCTTCAAGCGGTCCGGGGCCAAGGTGCAGTACGGAAACCTGCTGACCCTGCCGGTCGGAGGCGGCCTGCTCTACGTCGAGCCGCTCTACACCATCCGGCAGGGCGGTGCCGGCAACTACCCGGTGCTGCGGTTCGTGCTGGTCTCCTTCGGCAACGACGTCGGCATCGGCAGGACGCTGGCCGAGTCGCTCGACAGCGTCCTCGGCACGGGCAGCGTGCCGTCCGGTCACAACGGCATCAGCGGCGGCCAGGGCAACCAGCAGGGCAACGGCGGGAAGACCCAGCTGCCGACCGCTGCGCTGAAGCTGCTGCAGCAGGCCGACCAGAAGTTCTCGCAGGCCGAGCAGTCGCTGAAGAGCGGTGACCTGCAGGGCTATGCCAAGCTCGTCGACCAGGGCCGCGCGCTGGTCGCCAAGGCGTTGAGCCAGGGCCAGAAGGCGGAGACGCCGGCCCCGTCCGGCGGAGAGAAGACGACCCCGAAGCCGAGCAGCAAGCCGAAGTCCGGGAACGGCTGACCCGTGGCCGACGCCGGCGGCTTCACCGGTCGCGCCCGACACGCGGTCCGGACGCTGGCTCCCGGCTACTTCGCCCTGGTGATGGCCACCGGCATCGTCTCGGTCGCGATGCACAACCACGGACTGCCGGCCATCTCCACCGGACTGCTCTGGCTCGCCGTGGGGGAGTACGCCGTGCTGGTCGTCCTCTATGCCGTCCGGCTGGCCGTCTTCAGCGCCGAGGTGGTGGCCGACTTCGCCGACCCCGCCCGCGCATTCGGCTTCTTCACCTTCGTCGCGGCGACCTGCGTGGTGGGCTCCCGGCTCGCCCTCGACCGGCACTGGAACGTGGCCATCGCCCTCGGCTGCACCGGCGCCCTGGCCTGGCTGGTCCTGGGGTACGTCGTCCCCTGGACCGCGGTCCTCGGCAAGGCGGTCCGACCGGTGCTGCAGAACGCCAACGGCACCTGGTTCATCTGGGTGGTGGCGAGCCAGTCGATCGCCGTGCTGATCGCGATGATCGAGCCGGAGATCAGCAGCGGGCGCCGGGAGCTGGCGCTGCTGGCCGTGTTCTCCTGGTCGATCGGTGTCTTCCTCTACGCCGCAGCCGGGGTGTTCGTCGCCGTACGGATGCTGTTCTTCGAGCTGCGCCCGATCGACCTGACCCCGCCGTACTGGGTGGCCATGGGTGCCACCGCGATCACCGTCGTGGCCGGCGCCCGGATCGTGCAGATGGCCGACGCGCCGATGGTCGCAGCGACCCGGGGGCTGATCGCCGGTGCCTCCGTCTTCTTCTGGGCGTTCGGCACCTGGCTGATCCCGCCGCTGGTCGCCGCCGGGATCTGGCGCCACGCGGTCCACCGGATTGCATTGCGCTACGAAGCGGCCATGTGGAGCGTGGTCTTCCCGCTCGGGATGTACGGCGTGGGCGGCCACTTCCTCGGGCAGGCCGACCAGCTGCCGATCGTCGAGGCGATCGGCGCCAACGAGAGCTGGCTCGCGTTGGCCGCCTGGGTCATCGCGTTCGTCGCCATGCTCGTCCATGGCTGGCGCTCGCTGCTCCGCCCGCAGCCCGCGACCCGGTAGCCCCAGATTTGTTGCCGTGCCCGTCCTCGCGTAGTCTTTCTTCTCGACGACGCGGGGTGGAGCAGTTCGGTAGCTCGCTGGGCTCATAACCCAGAGGTCGCAGGTTCAAATCCTGCCCCCGCTACAAATGCAAAACCGCAGTTCAGAGGCCGTTTCCGGAGTCATCCGGAGGCGGCCTCTGATGTTGCTCCGCCCGCAATGTCAGCAGGATGTCAGCAGGCGCTGCCACGAACAGGGCGTCCAGACGTGCGTGTCAGCGGCGGTGGGCGGTGCAGTGATGTACTTGTGCGCCACTGCGTGAGGCACTTGGTGAGCGTGTCGGTGAGCCTGCCGAATGGGTGGCGCGGTCAGGCATGAGTCCCTTGCTCCTAGTTCGGGAGTGCCGCGAAGGTGCCGCACACCGCCCACATAGACGCACCCCTTGGTCGTTTACGAAGTGCGGGTAGCACCTTGATGGCCAGTGTTGAGCGCAACGAGATCCCCGTGTCCCTGATCCGCACTGTGTTGCCGAATCCCGAGCCAGTGTCCCGGCGTCCCTCCGGGGCACCTACGTCCCCGCAGGACACCGTGATTCTCAGGAGGACACCCCTCTCTGTCAGCCTTGGGTGAGGCACCAGGACCGTCCTGATTAGTGCCGGGGAGGGCGGGGAAGGAGTTCCCCTCTATGACAACGACAGTGACTCAGCCAGCTGGTTTGAGGCAGTCTGGGCTGGTGAACGACGTGCCGGATCCCGAGGTGCCCGAGCGGGCGCGTCGGCGGACCTACACGGCTGCGTACAAGCGTGACGTGCTCGCCGAGTACGAGGCGGCCGATCGCGCCGGCAAGGGCGTGCTGCTGCGCCGCGAGGGCCTCTACTCCTCGCTGATCAGCGCCTGGCGCGACCAGCGCGACGCCGGCGCCTTGCACGCGTTGGGTAGGTCCTCCGGTCCAGCCCCGGCGTCCGCGGAGCAACGGGAGGCCGCCCGGCTGCGCAAGGAGAACGAGCGGCTGGCCGCGGAACTGGACAAGGCTCGAAGGGTGATCGAGGTCCAGGGAAAACTCTCGGCTCTGTTGGACACGCTTGCGACCGACAGCAGCAGGAACGACAGCGAGCGATGACCGACGCCGCGATCAACGAGCTCGAACCCGTGGTGGGCACCAAGGCCGCGTGCGCTGCGGTGGGACGCCCCAGAGCAACCCACTACCGCCGGCACCGCAAGTCCCCGGTGCCTGTCCGGCCACAACGGGAGCACGCGCCGCAGCCGCGGGCCCTCACCGAGGCCGAACGGGCTCGGGTGCTCGGGGTGCTCCACGAGGAGCGGTTCGTCGACCTGGCGCCCGGTGAGGTGCACGCGATCCTGCTCGACGAGGGAACCTACCTGTGCTCGGAGTCCACGATGTATCGGCTGCTGCGCGAGGCGCATGGCCAGGTCCGGGAACGGCGCCGCCAGGCCACCCACCCGCCGCGGGTCAAGCCCGAGCTGGTCGCGCACGGCCCCAACCAGACCTGGAGCTGGGACATCACCAAGCTGACCGGGCCGGCGAAGTGGACCTACTTCTACCTGTACTCGATCATCGACATCTACTCCCGCTACACCGTGGGCTGGATGGTCGCGACACGCGAGTCCAAGGAGCTGGCCGAACGGCTGCTCGCTGACACGATTGCCAAGCAGAACATTGACCGCGGCCAGTTGACCATCCACGCCGACCGGGGCTCCTCGATGGCCTCCAAACCGGTCGCGTTCCTGCTCGCCGACCTCGGCGTGACCAAGTCGCACTCGCGTCCCCACTGCAGCAACGACAACCCGTTCTCGGAGGCCCAGTTCAAGACCTTGAAGTACCGCCCCGACTTCCCCGCGACGTTCGGCTCGATCGAGGACGCCAGAGCGTTCTGCGCCACCTTCTATAGCTGGTACAACCACGACCACCGGCACTCCGGCATCGGGATGCACACCCCCTTCGACGTCCACCACGGCCACGCCAGCGACGTCCGAGCAGCCCGCGCAGCGACACTCAGCGAGGCCTACGCGGCGAACCCGGAAAGGTTCGTGCACAAGCGGCCCGAACCACCGGACCTGCCCGACACGGCCTGGATCAACCGCCCAAACGACACCGACTCAACAACCCCAACCAAGAACTGACCCAACGGGGTTGACAGATTCCGCCGTCGACCGGCTGCTACACCACGCACATGTCTGCCAGACCACCGGCGAAAGCGTGCGTCTGACCCAGGCACTGGCCGGCCGAGGGGTGAGCCCCTTGAACTGAGAACCGAGGCCGGTGGCGGCCAACACTGGGCAGATCC
>JAICXL010000043.1 GCA_025980475.1 Nocardioidaceae bacterium
GGTGGCGTTCACCGCGGACCCGGTCACCGGCTCGCGCGAGGAGGTCGTGGTCTCCGCCGTCACCGGGCTGGGAGTCCCGGTGGTGTCCGGCTCCGAGGAAGGCGACCAGTGGCGGGTGCGCGACGGCGTGGCCACGCCCGCCTCGGTGACCCGGCTGGCGCTGACCCGCCAGCAGGCTGAGGGCGTCGCGGCGCTGGCCCTGGACGTCGAGCAGCTCCTCGGCGGTCCGCAGGACCTCGAGTGGGCGATGGCCGACCACCGGCTGGTGGTGCTGCAGGCCCGGCCGATCACCGCCCTGCCGACACCGCCGGCCGTGCAGGTCCCCCCGGGCACCTGGCTCAAGGAGGTCGACCGCTACCCGGAGCCGTTCCACGCCTTCGGCGCCCGGGTCGCTGCCCGACTGGTCTCCACCGGGCTGACCACGATGAACCGCGAGTACGGCGGCCTCGTCGACCGCTTCGAGATGATCATGATCGGCGGGGAGTCCTACCTGCGCGTGGTGCCCCTCGGTGGCCACGAGGGCCCGCCGCCGCCCTGGTGGGTGTTGGCCGTGCTGGCCCGGCTCGCGCCCCCGCTCCGGCGACGGATGCGTTCGGCGCGACGGCGGCTGGTGTCGCTGACCACGGTGATGGACGACTTCGACCGGGTGCAGCTGCCGCGGCTGGCCGCCGAGCACCGCCGGCTGGCCTCGGTCGACCAGGCCGGGCTGTCCGACGCCGAGCTGGACGAGCACCTGGGTGAGGTCGTGGGGTTCCTCGAGGAGGCACTGCTGCTGCACTTCCGGCTGGTGCCCGCCGAGGTGGTGCCGGTCTTCGACCTCGTGCAGTGGTGTCGACGCCACCTCGGTTGGGACACCGGCAAGGTGCTGCAGCTGGTCGCCGGATCCTCGGCGACGACCACAGAGCCGTCGGCTCGGCTCGCGGAGATCGCCCGGCAGATCCATGACGATCCCGTGGCCCGGGCCGCCGTGGACGAGGCCGAGGCGGACCTGGTGGAGCGGCTGCGCGCCGCCCGGCCGGAGCTGGCCGGCCGCGTCGAGGAGTGGTGCCAGCGCTATGCCGTGCGCAGCCTGAGCGACGACCCGGCGACGCCCACCCTCGCCGAGCGGCCGGCACTGGTGGCGAGGCTGCTCCGCGAGCAGGTGGCGGCCGGTGCCGGCCCTTCGGCCGGCGGGTCGTCCGCGTCGGCCGCCTCGTCCGCGCCCGCCTCCTCGGAGGCTCGTGCCCTGGCGGCGCCCGGGACGCGAGACGCCACCGAGCTCGACCGGCTCCTCGGCCTGGCGCGACGCGGCTACGCCCTGCGCGAGACCAGCGCGTTCTGGACTGCCTCGATGCCGGGAGGCCTGGTGCGCCGGACGATGGTCGAGGCCGGGTCCAGGCTGCACGCCCGTCGCCTGCTGACCCAGCCGGGCGACGTCGCCCACGTCGAGCTGGACACCGTCCGGGCGGCCCTGCGCGACGACCCGGCGGCGGTGCAGGCCGTCACGGGAGAGGCGGCCCGCAACCGGGCCGAGCGTGCCTGGGTGTTGCAGCACCCCGGTCCGGACCACCTCGGTGACCCGCCTTCCGGCGTTCCCGACCTGCGTGGCCTGCCCGGGCCGGGTCGGCGGCTGAACCAGGCCCTGATGTGGTCACAGGAACGCCATGAGCCGGTCCCCCCGCGCGACGCGTCCGTGCTCGTCGGGGTCGCGGGTTGCTCCGGCCGGCACACTGGGCCGGTCCGGGTGGTCCGGACCCCGCGGGACTTCGATCGGGTGCGGCACGGCGACGTCCTGGTCTGCCCCACGACCGACCCGGCCTGGTCGGTGCTGTTCGGCATCGCGGGGGCGCTCGTCACCGATCACGGGGGGCTGCTCTCGCACGCCGCGATCGTGGCCCGCGAGCATGGTCTCCCGGCGGTGCTCGCCACGGGCGCCGCGACGCAGCGGCTGCACGACGACCAGGTCGTCACGGTCGACGGCACCACCGGCGTGGTCCTCACCTGAGCGTGACCCCTGGGACGGACCTGTCCTCGCCGGGCCGTCCTGCGCTGAGGTCGCTACTCAGTCCACTGCGCGCAGCGACGGGGCGTCTGCTTCGTCAAGCCGGGCCAGCTGCTCGGAGAAGTGCCGGCGAAGGTGGTCGCGGTGGCTGTGCTCCTGCTGGCGCAGGTGGTCGAGCTGCGCCTCCAGTGCGGACCGCTCGCGCGAGGCCTCCGCGGTGAACTGCTCGACCTCCGCGCGCGCTGACGTTGCGTGCCGGTCGGCCTCCGTGCGCGCCGCGGCGAGCAACCCGTCGGCCTCGGCACGGGCAGCGGCCACCACGGACTCGGCCTCGGCCTTCGCCTCCGCGGCGAGTCGGTCGGCGTTGTCGGTGGCGATCTCCAGCAGCCGGACGGCCGCGGCGGAGCTGCCTTTGCGGTCGTCGGGCTGCTGCGCCGGTTGCGCGGGCGCTGGGGCGCGAGTCTCCAGGCGGAGCACGGCGACTTGCTGCTGCAGCGCGCTGATCTGCGTGTCCCGCTGACCCAGCGCCTCTCGGACCTCGGTGACGAAGGCGTCGACCTCGCCGAGGTCGTAGCCGTCCCGCCGGCGGGTCTTGGTGAACGTGTTGTCGACCAGTCCGTCCGTGCTCAACATGTGCTCTCTCCCCGATCGTGCTTTCGCCTACGAATCGGAGTGTCCTCCGGCGCGGGGGAAATTGCGGCGATTCGCCGGATTACCTCTCGGGTTGGCTCAGCGCACCTTCAACGGGGCCAGGGAGTTGCCCTTGCCGATGCTGGCGCAGTTGCCGGTGGCCGGGACGCCGGCCATCCGCTCGCCCAACCAGTCCTCGGCGAGCGGGAAGAACTGCTCACCGGCCTGGGTGTGGTCGGAGCCGTTGAACCGCTGGAAGTCCACGGTCACGCCCTGGTGGCAGTACTCATAACCCAGCGCCTCGACGTCGTCGGCGACCATCACGCCGTCGCCGGTGCCGTCCTTGTCGCCCACCGCCAGCAGCATCGGCGCGTTCGGGTGGCCCTTGGTGGAGCCCATGAGCAGGTGGTTGATGATCCGCGCGAAGACCGGGACGGCCAGGAAGTGGCGGTAGCGGTGCTTGACCAGCTGCTGCACCCGCAGCCCCGGGTAGGCGCCGTTGAAAGACCCGATGCACTGGCCGCGGACCTTGCGCGCGATCTTGCGTCCGTAGGCGGACTCGTAGTGACGCATCGGGATCTGGAAGGCCCGGCCCAGCGCCACCAGCACCGCCGGGATCACCCCGGACCAGTCCTGGCTGCCGTTGACGTAGCGCAGGTTGTGGGCCAGGTCCACCGGGATGCCGCCGATGGCGGTGCCGGTGATGTCGAGCCCCGGGCTGTAGCGCGGCGCCAGCTCGGCTGCCCACTCCCCGGCGATCGAGCCGCCTGAATAGCCGAAGAGGCCGACCGGCGTGGTGGATCGCCGTACCTTCAGCCAGGACTCGGTCGCGCGGACCGCGTCCAGGGTGCTCCAGCCCGACTCCTGGCCGGCGACCCAGTGCAGGTGCTCGCCCTCGAAGTCCGGGACGGTCACGGCGTAGCCCTGCGCGGCCAGCGAGGTGACCAGGCCCTCCTCGACCTGGGCCTGCTGGTTGTTGGACGCGGTGCCTGCGTCGCCCCCGCGCAGGGTGTACGACGGGTCGCACTCATCGCCCAGCGCGTCGTAGAAGCTGAGGTAGCCGACGACGCCGTGCGGTGCCCCGGCCGTGGCACCGGTCGGGGCCACCACCGTCGTCACCGTGACGCTCGGCCGCTTCAGCTCGTCGCGGGTGCGGTAGAGCAGCTGCACCGCCTGGACGGGCGTCGACCCCTTGCCGAACAGGCTGACGGTGACGCTGCGGTGCTTGAGGACCGTGCCGGGCTTGATGTCCTTCAGCGGCGTCGAGCCGGTGTAGCGGTAGAACGGGTCGTCGTGGGGACGCGGCACCGCGGTGGTTGCCGCTGCCACGCCGGAGCCGGTCAGGGTGGCGAGCATCGCGACGAGCGCGACCAGGACGGTGAGGACCAGGGGGCGGGTGCGCTGCATGCCAGGGACAACGAGCTCTCGCTGCCGGCGGTTACGCGGGTGGCGCGTCGCCCGACACGTGACAGGTCAGCCCCGGCAGCGGCCGTAGTCGTCGTCGAGTCGGCGGATGTCGTCCTCACCGGTGTAGGCGCCGAGCTGGACCTCGACGATGACCAGCTCGACCGCTCCGTCGTTGGCCAATCGGTGCTGCGCGCCGAGCGGGACGTCGATGGACTCGCCGGCCCGCACCACGGAGACCGTGTCGTCGACGGTGCAGGTCGCGGCGCCCTGGATCACCACCCAGTGCTCGGAGCGGTGCTCGTGGGTCTGCAGGGACAGTCGGCAGCCCGGCAGCACGTGGATGCGCTTGATCTTGTAGCCGTCGGCGACGTCGATGACGTGCCACGCCCCCCACGGACGCTGCTCGGAGTCGAGGATCACGAGCCCATTCTCCGGGGCTGGGGTCGGCCCGGCGTTCAGCTGGCATAGACCAGCGTGTCGCAGATCGGGTGATCGGTCGACGGTCTGGCACGGCCGCCCTTCTACTTGTGCCATGCACACGAAGCGCGACAACCGCCTTGTCGACTGGTGGATCCTCCCGGTCATGCTGTTGGTCAGCCTCCTGGTCTTCGCGGGGCTCCACTTCGCCGGGTGAATCCACATCGACGGCACCCAGGCCCAGGGCGGCGGGGCCTCACTGTCGCGCGGAAGCCCGTGCCCGACTGAGCGGTCGCCGGAGCTCGCGGCGATGACCTGCCGACTCGCCTAACGCAGCGGACGGACGTGCAGGCCGACGTCGGGGTCGACCACCGGCTCCTGGGCGGCGGGGATGCCGTCCACGTCGAGGGTGGCGTCGACGGGGACGTTGCGCTTGAGCAGGCCCAGCGCGATCGGGCCGAGCTCGTAGTGCCGGGCGCTGGTGCCGACGAAGCCGACCTCGCGGTCGTTGAAGCTGATCGGGGTGCCCTGCTTCGGCAGCCGGTTCAACGAGCCATCGAGGTGCAGCAGCGTCAGCCGCCTCGGCGGGCGGCCGAGGTTGTGCACCCGCGCCACCGTTTCCTGCCCGCGGTAGCAGCCCTTGTCCAGGTGCACCGCTTCCGGGATCAGCCCGAGCTCGTTGGGGATGGAGCGGTGGTCGGTGTCCAGGCCGAGCCGGGGCTCGCCGCGGGCGATGCGCAGCGCCTCGAACGCCCAGAGGCCACAGGCCGGCCCCGCGGCGTCGGCGTACGCCCTGAGCTGGTCGCGGGGGACGAAGTCGTGCTTGCCCGCCTCGCCGCCCGGACGCCACATCACCGCGAGCTCCCCGGTGAGGTCGGTGACCTCGACGCGCATCATGAAGCGCATCGAGTCCAGGAACTCGACCAGGGCCTGCGCGCGGCCGGGCTCGGTGTGGGCGACGAAGGCTCCGTCGGCTCCGCCGCTGTCCTGGCCGTGCATCGCGTGCTCGACGTGGCCCTGCGGCGAGAGCACCAACGCCGCGGTGGGGACGTTCGGCTGCAGCGACTCGAAGGCTTGCGTGGTCAGCGAGTGCAGCCAGGTGAGCCGGTCCGGGCCGCTGACCCGCAGCACGCCGCGGTGGGACAGGTCGACGAAACCGTCACCGCTGTCCAGCGTGCGCTGCTCGGTGTGGAAGGAGCCGTAGTGCGCGGCGACGGGTGCGTCGATGCCGTCGCCGGCGACAGCGCCGGGCAGGGAGAGCAGGGGGCTGGCGTAGGTCATGTCCACGTCAACAGTGTGCCGCGCGGGTGGATTCCGGTGGGCAGGAGGAGTCTTCCCGGATCTGTCCGGTGCTAGCGTCCGACGAACCGAGGAGGTGGCATGCGCGCACTCGTCTACACGAGCCCGTGCGAGGTCGAGCTCCGCGACGAGCCGAGCCCGGTGGCCGGCCCGGACGAGGAGCTGCTCACCGTGCTCGCGAGCGGGATCTGCGGCAGCGAGCTGCACGGCTTCCGCACCCCGGGGATGCGCGTCCCGCCCCTGGTGATGGGCCACGAGTTCGTGGGCCGCACCGCCGCCGGTCAGCGAGTCGCGGTCAACCCGCTGTTGGCGTGCGGCAGCTGCGACGGCTGCACGGCCGGCCGCCCCCAGGTCTGTCGCCGCCGTGGCCTGCTGGGGGTGCACCGACCGGGCGGCTTCGCCGAGCAGGTCGCCGTCCCCCGGTCGGCATTGCACGAGCTGCCCGACGGCCTTCCCGACGGGGCGGCGGCACTCGTCGAGCCGCTCGCCAACGCCGTGCACGCCTGGGCCCTGCTGCCCGCGCCGGTCGAGCGCGTCGGCGTCCTCGGCGCCGGCCCGATCGGACTTCTGTGCGGCCTGGTCGCCGCCCGCCACGGCGCCACCGTGCACGTCGCCGACACCAGCGAGCACCGCCGGGCCGCGGCGCGGCGGCTGGGCCTGGCGGCACAGGCATCGCTCGAGGACGAGCATGACGCGGTCGTCGACGCGGTCGGCCTGCCCGAGACGAGGCGCGCCTCCCTCGCGCACCTGCGTCCGGCCGGCACCGCCGTCTGGCTCGGGCTCGCCCACGACACCGTCGACCTCGACGGCAACGCGCTCATCCGTGGGGAGCAGGCCATCCGGGGGTCGTTCGCCTACACGCCGGCCGAGTTCGCCGAGGCGGTCTCGCTGGCCGCCGAGCTGGACCTGTCCTGGACGACGCCGGTGCCGCTCGAGGAATCGGCGAAGGTCTTCTACTCCCTGGCCGACGGCGCCACCGAGATCGTCAAGGCCGTGATCGTGCCCGAGGGCCGCTGATGCGGGGGTTGTCCGGCCAGGGGGTGCTGGTCAGCGGCGGCACCAGCGGCATCGGGCTGGCCGCCGCGCGACGCTTCCTCGAGGAGGGCTGCCGGGTCTTCGTCACCGGACACGAGGCGGAGCCGCTCGAGCAGGCCCTCGAGGAGCTGGGCGACGCCGGCGAGCTGGCCGGCGGCCTGCTCCTCGACGTCCGCGACCACGAGGCGGTGTGCACGGTCATCGACGCGGCCGACGAGGCGTGTGACGGTCTCACCGTGCTGGCGAACAACGCCGGCATTGCCCGTCGTACCCCCTTCCTGCAGATCGACGGCGACGACTGGCGCGAGGTCCTCGAGGTCAACCTGACCGGGATGTTCACGGTGGGCCAGGCCTTCGCGCGCAAGCTGGTTGCCGGGGACCGCACCGGCGCGATCGTCAACATGGCATCGACCAACGCGCTGGGTGGCGAGGAGGACTACGCCCACTACAACGCCTCCAAGGGCGGCGTCCTGCAGCTGACCAGGTCGATGGCCGTGGAGCTCGGCGGGCACGGCATCCGGGTGAACGCGCTCTGCCCGGGCTACATCGACACGCCCCTCAACACCGGCATCGCGGGAGGAATGGGCCCGGGCTTCGCCGATAGGTACGCCCGCGAGCGCATCCCCCTCGGTCGTGTCGGCCGGACCGACGAGGTCGCCGCGGCCTATGCCTTCCTGGCCAGCGACGAGGCGTCGTTCGTGCACGGCACCACGCTGGTGGTCGATGGCGGGCAGCTGGCGGTGATGTGATGGGACCGGCCGAGCAGTTCACCGCCCAGTGCCGCTGCCACCTGCAGCTCGAGCTGGGCGAGGGCGTGCGCTGGGACGACCGTCGCGGCGAGCTCGTCTGGGTCGACGTGCACCGCGGCCGCCTGCACACGGCTGCGATCACCGACGCCGGGATCGGCCACGTAGAGGTCCTCGACCTCGGCGGCCCGCTCACCGCCGTCTTCCCGCTGCCCGATCCCGGCGACGGCTGGCTGGTCGGCCGCGGCCAGGGCCTGGCCACCCTCGACCGCACCGGAGCGCTGCGCGAGCTGACCGCGCCCGAACGGCGACGAGCCGGCCACACGCGGGTCAACGACGGCGCCTGTGACCGCAGGGGCCGGCTGTGGCTGGGCAGCATGGAGTACGCCGGGGCTCCCAACGGCGGATGCCTCTACCGCATCGACCTGGCCGGCCGCCTCACCGTGCAGCTCTCGCCGACCACCGTCTCGAACGGGATCGGCTGGAGCCCGGACGGCCAGACGATGTACTTCATCGACAGCGGCGCCCGCACCGTGACTGCCTTCGCATACCGGGACGGCGAGCTGGGCGAGCCCCGGATCGTGGTGCAGGTCGACGAGGCCGGCGCCGTGCCCGACGGCATGTGCGTCGACGACGACGGCTGCCTGTGGGTCGCGATCTGGGGCGCCGGCGAGGTGCGCCGCTTCGACCCCGACGGGTCGCTGCTCGCGCGCGTCGCCACTCCCGCCGCGCGACCGTCGTGCTGCGCCTTCGGAGGACCGGACCGCGACGTCCTCTACATCACCACCGCCCGGGTCGGGCTCACCGAGGCCGAGCTCTCACTCCAGCCGCACGCCGGCTGTCTGCTCGCGGTCGACGTGGGCGTGGCCGGGCCCGCAGCCCTCCCCTACCGCGGACCGCTCGAGATCACCGATGGGACCTGAGCCGGCCGACAGCGTCCAGCCCACCGACAAGGGACTGCCGGCCTGGGCCGTCGGTCGCACCCTCGACGAGCTCGCCCAGCGTCGCCCGAACCTGCGCTCCGGCGGCTTCGCCTGGCCGCTGCTCACCGCGGACCGGGCTGCCCTGGACGGCAACATCGCCGCGATGGCCTCCTGGGTGCACCAGCACGACGCGCTGCTGTGCCCGCACGGCAAGACCACGATGTCGCCCCAGCTCATCGGGCACCAGCTCGACGCCGGCGCGTGGGGCATCACCGCCGCGACGACCAGCCAGGTGCGAACCTTCCGCAGCTTCGGGGTGAGGAGGATCCTGCTGGCCAACGAGCTCGTCGACCCGGCCGGGCTCGACTGGCTCCTCGCCGAGCTGGACCGGCACCCGCGGTTCGAGTGCTTCGCGTACGTCGACTCGCCCGCCGGCGTCGCCGCCGCCAGGGCGGCCCTCGAGCGTCGCGGGACCGGCCGACCGATCGACCTGCTCGTCGAGCTCGGCGTCCCCGGCGGGCGCACCGGATGCCGCACCGTGGCCGAGGCCGTCGACCTCGCGCGGTCCGTGCTCCAGCTCGAGGGCGCCCGCCTGGCCGGTGTCGCCGGCTATGAGGGCGTGCTCGGTCACGGCACCGCGTCGATCCCCGCGATCCGTGCCTACCTCGCCGACGTCCGGGAGGTGTTGCTGGCCGTCGCCGAGGTAGTGCCGGAGCCGATCGTCACGGCCGGCGGCTCGATGTGGTTCGACCTGGTGGTGGACGAGCTCGGCCCGGCCGCGACCGGAGGCCGGGGCCGGCTGGTGCTGCGCTCCGGGTGCTACGTGACCCACGACCACGGGCTGTACGACGCCGCCGGCCCGGCGACGCGCCGTCAAGGGCCCCAGCTCCGGCCCGCGCTACGACTCTGGGCGCAGGTGCTCTCCGGGCCCGAGCCGGGGCTGGCGCTCGCCGGCTTCGGTCGGCGGGACTGCTCCTTCGACGCCGGGCTGCCGGTGCCGCTGCAACGCCTCACCGGCGACGCCCTCGAACCGTTGCGCGGGGTCCGAACCGTCGGCCTCAACGACCAGCACGCCTTCCTGGAGCACGACGGCGTCCTCGAAGTCGGAGACCTGCTGTCGTTCGGCATCTCGCACCCGTGCACCACCTTCGACAAGTGGCGCGTGATCCCCGTCATCGACGAGGACCTGACCGTGACCGGCTGCCTCACCACCTGCTTCTAGGAAGGAACGCCATGCAGCGCACCGAGATCCACACCGATGGGGCGCCGACCCCCAAGGGCACCTACGCACAGGCCCTGCGCGTGGGTGACTTCGTCTTCACCAGCGGCTTCGGTCCGCACAGCCCGGGCACGGGCGAGGTCATCGGCGCCGATGTCGCCGAGCAGACCGGGCAGACGCTGGACAACCTCGACGCGGCGCTGCGGGCGGCCGGCTCGTCGCTGGCGTCGGCGGTGAAGCTGACGGTGCACCTGGCCGACCTGGGCGACTTCGCCTCCTTCGACGCGGTCTACCGCCGCAAGGTGAGCGAGCCCTACCCGGTTCGCACGACCGTCGGGTCCACGCTGGCCGGGATCCTGGTCGAGATCGACGCGGTCGCCGTGGTGGAGTCAACCGGCTGAGCGCGACGCCTGCATCGCCAGCGCGACGGCACCGGCCGTGCCGGCGTCGGCACCGAACGCGGCCCGGCGCAGCTCCGGCGGATAGGGGACGAACGCGTCCAGCCGGGCGCGGACGGCCTCGAGCACCGCGTCCGAGCTCCGGGCGTAGCCGCCGCCGACCACCACCCGCTCGGGATCGAGCGCGACCGCGAGGTTCGCGGTGTGCAGCGCGATCTCGGCGTAGAGGTCCTCCAGGAAGGCGCGTGCCGCCGGGTCATCCAGCTGCGCCAGCGCGGCGACGCCCCCTTCGACACCGAGCTCGCTGCGAGCCCGCAGCAGGGCGCCGGAGCCGCCGGCGTACTCCTCCAGCGGCGCCCGCCCCCCGCCCGCGCCGACGCGGTCCGCGCGGGACCGGGCCCAGTAGCCGATCTCCCCTGCGGCGCCGTGGGCGCCGTCGACGACGGCTCCGTCCACGACCAGAGCGGCGGCGACCCCGGTGCCGAGGTTGAGGTAGACGCCGGTGCCGACATCGCGCAGCTCGCCCCAGGTCAGCTCGGCGAGGGCGGCGGCCTTGACGTCGTTGGCGATCGTGACCGGTGCGGGGCCGAATGCCTCCTCGAGGATCGGGGGCAGCGCCAGCCGGTCCCAGCCGGGGACGTTGGGTGCCAGCTCCACGTGGTCGTCGTGGGTCACCCCCATCGTGGCCACGCCCACGCCCGCGGCCACGGCCTCGCGGTCGGCGAGCTGGCGCCGCGCGCTGGCGACCGCGCGGCGCACGGCCTGCTCGGCGCCGTTCTCCGCCTCGGTCGGGAGCACCTCCCCCGACACCCGGGCCCCGTGCAGGTCCGCCAGGGTGACGGCGAGCTTGGTGCCACCGAAGTCGAAGCCGACGAGCAACCCCCGCCCCCGCGCCGGGGGGGTCACGCCCGTAGCGCCTCCGGCATCAGCTCGCCGTGGGCCTCGAACAGGTCGTCGCACATCGCGACGATCTCACGCGTGGTCAGCGTCGCCCCCGTGTTCGGGTCCATCAGCGCCGCCTGGTAGGCGTGCTCGCGGCTGCCCTCGAGCACGGCACGCACGGTGAGCTCGACGACGTTGAGGAAGGTGCGGTTCAACGCCGCGAGCTGCGGTGGCAGGGCGCCGACCGTCCGCGGGTGCGGCCCGTCGGCGTCGACCAGGCAGGGGACCTCGACGCAGCAGTCGTCGGGCAGGCTGGTGATCTTGCCGTCGTTGCGCACGTTGACGTAGATCTCCCGGGCCTGGCCGGTCTGGTGGGCGTGGATGAACTCCGACGCCAGCTCCGAGGTGGACTCAAGGTCCAGCGGGGCGTCGCTCTCCAGCTCGCGGCGGGTGCGTTCGTACTCGTCGATGTTCTCCTCGGAGCGGTGCAGGTAGTCGCCGACGAAGATCCGGAACTGCTCGACCTGGTCGTCGTAGCGCATGAACCAGGGGAGGTACTCCGCGGAGTGCTCGCTGGACTCGGTCGGGAAGAAGCCGAACCGGCGGAACACCTCCACCCGCACGCGCCGCTGCAGCTCGGGATCGTTGGCGATGACCTCGCGCAGCCGGGGGTAGAGGTCGCGGCCCTCGTGCTCGAAGCGCAGCACGAACGCCTGGTGGTTGAACCCGGCGGTGGTGAAGTCGACTTCGGAGGGCGCGAGCCCGACGAGCCCGGAGAGGAACCCGTGCGTGTCGCGCACCGAGTGGCACAGGCCGAGGACCCGGTCGAACGGGGTGCCGGCATAGACCGCCCAGGGCAGCATCGCCATCGGGTTGGAGTAGTTGAGCAGATAGGCGCCGGGACAGGCCCTGGCCATGTCCTCGCCGATGCCCATGAGGACCGGGATGGTGCGCAGGCCACGGAAGACGCCTCCGATGCCCAGGGTGTCGCCGATGGTCTGCCGCACCCCGTAGCGCGCCGGGATGTCGAAGTCCGTGCGCGTCGCGGCGTAGCCACCCACCTGGATCTCGTTGACCACGTAGTCGGCGCCGTCGAGCGCGGCCAGCCGGTCCAGGTGTGAGCTGACGGTCGCGCCGGCGCCGGTCTGGCCGCTGATCCGCTCGGCCATGGTGCCGGCATGCCCGAGCCGCTCGGCATCGATGTCGTGCAGGGCCAGCTCGAGCCGGCCGTGCAGCTCCGGGAAGCCGCAGAGGTCGGTGACGACGTTGCGGGTGAACTCGACGCTGCCGGCGCCGATGAAGGCAATCTTGACCATGGCCGCGACTATCCCAGCCCGACAGTGAATCGATCAAGGTCGCGCACAGATTCCTTTTCGTTTCTGCTCACGTCTCGGCCACCAGCACGTTCACGCCGGCGTCGCGCAGCTGGGCCAGGAAGCCCGGGTCCGCGTCGGCGTCCGTGACCAGGTCGCTGATCTCGTCGGTGCGGCAGATGCGGACGAAGGTGCGCTTGCCCAGCTTGCTGCTGTCGGCGATGACCACGGTGCGGCGGGCGCGGCTGATGAACGCGTGGTCGGTGTGCGCCTCCATCTCGTCATAGGTGCTGCAGCCCTCCTGGACGGTCAGCCCGTCGGTGCCGATGAACGACACGTCGAGGTGGTAGCGGTCGATCACCGCCTGGGCTGCCGGCCCGACCAGCTCGTAGCTCGCGTGGCGCGCCGCACCGCCCACCACGACCACGCGCATCGACGGGCGCAGCACCAGCTCAGCGGCGATGTTCAGCGCATTGGTCACCACGGTGATGCCTGCGTCGTTCTTCAGCGCCCGCGCGACCTCGGACGCCGTGGTGCCGCCGGTCATGCCGACCACCGCGCCTTCCGGCACCAGCGAGGCGGCCAGCCGGCCGATGGCCCGCTTCTCCGGCTGGCGGCGGGCCTCGCGGTGGCGCAGCGGCAGCTCGAACCCGACGCCGCTGGCGACGGCACCGCCGTGGGTGCGCACGAGGAGGCCCTGCTCCTGCAGCGCCTTGAGGTCGCGACGCAGCGTCGCGGCCGAGACCGACAGGTCGGCCGAAATGCGGCCGACGTCGACGCTGCCGGCCTCGGCGATGTGCTCCAGGATCGCGGCCATCCGGTCGGCCTTCAGCATCTCTTGGACGCTTCCCCCATTGAGGTGTGCTCGAACATGTCGTACAGTCCAGCGAAACGCGCACAAATGTGCAAGCACACGCGCGCTGAATGCTCGTTTTTGAGCGACGCCGAGTCCGAAAGTGGGGCGGTTGGAATGTGGCGGTCCGGTCGGGGTGCACTGGCGGTCCTGGTGGCCGCCCTGCTGCTGGCAGTGGCCGGCTGCGGAGGCGGCGGGTCGTCGAGCGGCAAGACCCAGATCACGGTCTGGGAGGGCTACACCGACGTCGAGGGCAACGCGTTCAAGAAGCTCGCCAACGAGTTCGACGCCTCGCACAAGGGCATCGACGTCAAGATTCTGGAGACCAACAACGACTACGCCCTGCAGAAGGTCTTGACCGCCGTACGCGGTGGCACTCCCCCGGACGTCGCCTACCTCTACGGCAGCTGGGCGCCCAACGTCGCCAAGATCCCGTCGGTGGTCGACCTGACCTCGACGGTCAAGACGAAGGCCGTGAACTGGAACGACTTCTACAGCGGCGAGCGCGCCGTCGCCACGGTCAACAACAAGGTGATCGGGATGCCGGCCCTGGTCGACAACCTCGCCATCGTCTACAACAAGGTGCTGTTCCAGAAGGCCGGGGTCGCCCCACCCACGCCGCAGTGGACCTGGGACGACTTCCGGTCGGCCGCCCAGAAGCTGACCGATGCCGCCACCAAGCAGTTCGGCACCTCCTACCCGGCCGACGCCAGCGAGGACAGCGTCTGGCACTGGGAGGCGATGCTCTGGGAGGCCGGCGGCCAGATCCTGAACTCCGACAACACCAAGGCGGCGTTCGACTCCCCCGCAGGGCTCAAGGCGATGACCACGCTCAAGCAGATGGCCGTCGACGACAAGTCCGTCTACGTGGACACCACCAACTCCAAGTACATGGACCTGTTCAACGCGGGCAAGATCGGGATGCTCGTGACCGGGCCGTGGGACCTGTCGTCGGTCCAGGTCCCCTACGGCGTGCAGATCATGCCGGCCTACCCGGGCTCCTCCGCCGGCCACCAGAGCATCGCCGGGCCGGACAACTGGGTGGTGTTCAACAACGGCAGCGCCCGGGTGGCGGCAGCCAAGACCTTCGTCACCTGGCTGACCGCGGCCCCCCAGGTCAAGGAGTTCTCGCTGGCCACCGGTGACCTGCCGACGCGGATCTCGGTGGGGACCGATCCCAGCGTGATCAAGCAGATGAACGACAAGCTGCCCGGGCTGAAGGTCTACATCCACAACCTCTCCAACGTGAAGCAGGCCCGGCCGCAGGTCCCGGTGTACCCGAAGATCTCCGAGGCGCTGGGCAACGCGATCGTCGGCGTCCTGCTCGGCAAGCTGAGCCCCCAGGACGCGCTGACACAGGCCTCGGACGCCACCAACCAGGCACTGTCGTCCGGCAGCTGACCCTCACCGTGGCGAGCGCGACCCCCACCGCGAGCAACGCCGCGCCTCCGGCGCGACGCACCGGCCTCCTGCGCCGGTTCTCCGGGTCCGAGCATGCCGTGGGGTGGGCGTTCGTGACGCCGGCAACGGTGCTGATCGCGGTGTTCGGGCTGCTGCCGATCCTGTGGTCGCTGCTGCTGTCGTTCCAGAAGTCCGACCTGCTCACCCCCGAGACACCGTTCGTCGGGCTCGACAACTACAAGCAGATCCCGGGCGACGCGACCTTCCGGCTCGCGATCGAGCACACCATCGTCTACACCGTGCTGTTCGTCCCGGCCACGATGATCGTCGGGCTGCTGATCGCCGCGGCGCTGAACCGCAAGGTCCGCGGCATCTCGATCTACCGCACTGCGGCCTACGTGACGATGGCGGTCTCCACCATCAACGAGGCGATCATCTTCATGTGGCTCTTCGAGCCGTCCTTCGGCGTCGTCAACGCGGTCCTGAACGGCCTCGGACTACCCCAGGGCCAGTGGTTGTCGAGCCCCGGACAGGCGCTCTACGTCATCGTCGCGATGACTGTGTGGGGCTGGACCGGCTTCGCCGTCGTGATCTACCTGGCGGCCCTGCAGGGAGTGCCCAAGGAGCTGCAGGAGGCGGCAGCCATCGACGGGGCCAAGCCGTTCACGATCTTCCGCACCATCACCTTCCCGCTGCTCAGCCCCGCGACGCTGTTCCTCGCGGTCTGGCTCAGCATCAACGCCCTGCAGCTCTTCGACGAGGTCTACCTGACCACCCGCGGCGGACCGCTGCACTCGACCACCGTGGTCGTCTACTACCTCTTCGACCAGGCGTTCCAGCAGTTCAACGCCGGCTACGCGGCGGCGCTGGCCTACGTCCTGTTCCTGGTGATCCTGGTGATCACGTTCATCCAATTCCGCGTCGGCAACCGATTCGTGCACTACAACCGATGACCACGTCCACGACTGCGACCGCGCCCGCCGAGCCCAGGTTCCGGTTCACCAGGCCGAGCCCCTGGCACCTGGTGCTGATCCCGCTCACCTTCATCCTGCTGGTCCCGCTGATCTGGATGGTGATCACCTCCCTGGAGACCGAGGCCGAGACCCGGCAGTTCCCGCCCGTGCTGCTGCCGGCCTCGCCGCAGTGGACGAACTACCCGGATGCGCTGTCCGCCGCCCCGTTCCTCCGCTTCATGCTCAACAGCGCAGTCGTGGCGCTCGTGGTCGTGGTCGCCAACCTGGTGCTGTGCAGCCTGGCCGGCTATGCCTTCGCCCGGTTGCGGTTCCTCGGCCGGGGCGCCCTGTTCGCCGTCCTGATGGCGACCCTGATGGTGCCCTTCCAGGTCACCATGATCCCGGAGTTCCTGATCGTGAAGTGGGTCGGCCTCAACGTCTGGGACCAGCTCGGCATCGACCATCTGGGGGCGCTGATCGCGCCGAACCTGGCCACCGCGTTCGGCATCTTCCTGCTGCGCCAGTTCTTCCTGACCATCCCGGTCGAGCTCGAGGAGGCGGCCCGGATCGACGGCACCTCGCGGCTCGGGGTGCTCTTCAAGATCGTGCTGCCGCTCTCGTTGCCGGCGATGGCGACGCTGGCAGCGCTGACCTTCCTGGACTCGTGGAACTCCTTCCTGTGGCCGCTGATCGTGATCAATACCGAGAGCAACATGACCCTGCCGCTGGGCCTGACCACCTTCCAGGGCTCGCACGCCACCCACTGGGAGCTGCTGATGGCCGGCAACGTGTTCAGCCTCCTGCCGATGCTGCTGGTCTTCTTCGCGGCCCAGCGCTACTTCGTGCGTTCCGTCGCCGCGACCGGGCTGAAGGGCTGAGACATGGCCGAAGTCGAGTACCGGAAGGTCACCAGGCGCTACCCGAACGGCGTCGTCGCGCTGACCGAGTTCGACCTGCACGTCGACGACGGCGAGTTCGTCATCCTGGTGGGTCCGTCTGGTTGCGGGAAGAGCACCGCGCTGCGCCTGCTGGCCGGGCTCGACAAGCCGACGTCCGGCGAGATCTGCGTCGGCGGCGCCGAGGTCACCAGGCAGGGCCCGGGCGACCGGGACATCGCGATGGTCTTCCAGAACTACGCGCTGTACCCCCACATGAGCGTCTACCGGAACCTCGCCTACGGGTTGCGCCAGCGGAAGACCCCCAAGCCCGACATCGACCGCCGCGTCCGCGAGATCGGAGAGATCCTGGGCATCGTCGAGCTGCTCGACCGCAAGCCGGCCCAGCTCTCCGGCGGCCAACGACAGCGGGTCGCCATGGGCCGGGCGCTCGTCCGCGAACCGCAGGCCTTCCTGCTCGACGAACCGCTGTCCAACCTGGACGCCAAGCTGCGCGGCCAGGTCCGGGCCGAGCTGAAGAGGTTGCACCAGAGGCTGGGCATCACGTCCATCTACGTCACCCACGACCAGGTCGAGGCGATGACGCTCGGTGACCGGATCTGCGTGATGAACCAGGGCGAGGTCCAGCAGCTCGGCACCCCGCAGGACGTCTACGAGCACCCGGCCAACGTCTTCGTCGCCGGCTTCATGGGCAGCCCGGCGATGAACCTGGTGCCCGGGACAGTGGCGGAGGGCCAGGTGCTGCTGGGTGGTCACACGCTCCGCGCCGCGCCGGCCGGGCACGACGACGTGGTGGTCGGCATCCGGCCCGAGAGCCTGCGGATCGCACCCCAGGGCCATCCCGGGATCCAGGTCACCGTGGACTTCCACGAGCCCCTCGGCAGCCACGCGCTCGTGCACTGCCTGGTCGGCCACGACTCCGTAGGGGTCGTCGGGGACAGCGCGGCCGGGCTCGTCGTACAAGCAGGCCCGGACGTGAGTCCGGCCCCGGGCAACGGCTGACCCTGACGGCCGAAGCCAGGCACATCTACCTCTTCGACGCCGGGACGGGGATCGCCCTGACGGAGGACCAGCGAGAGCGCGTGATTACGTCGAGAGCGGAGACCACACAGTGAACCAGGACATCAGCATGGACGGCGCGGGCCGCAGCCACGTGCTCACCGAGATCGCCAGCCAGCCCGAGTGCTGGTCGCGGGCCGTGACGGTGGCGAGGGAGTCGGCGACGGTGCTGCCGGCGCCGGGAGCACGGGTCGCGGTCATCGGCTGCGGCACCTCCCTGCACATCGCCTCGGCCGTCGCAGCCGCGCGCGAAGCAGCCGGTCACGGCGAGACCGACGCCTTCCCGGCGAGCGAGATGCCGGTGCGGCCCTACGACCTCGTCGTGGCCCTGACGCGGTCGGGCACGACCACGGAGATCCTGCGCGCGCTGGACCAGCTGCCGGACTCCGTGCGCACCCTCGGCATCACCGCCGACGCCTCGACCCCGATCGCCGACGCCGTCGACGACCTGGTGGTGCTCGATTTCGCCGACGAGCAGTCGGTGGTGCAGACCCGGTTCGCCACCAGTGCCCTGACGCTGCTGCGCGCCCACGTCGGGCACGACCTGGCGCCGGTGGTCGAGCAGGCCGCGGCCGTGCTGGACCAGCCGGTCGACGCGGCGCTGGTGGACCGGCCGCACTACGTCTTCCTGGCTCGCGGCTGGATGCTCGGCGTGGCCGCGGAAGCGGCGCTGAAGGTCCGCGAGGCCGCCTCGGCGTGGAGCGAGGTGTACCCGTCGCTGGAGTTCCGGCACGGCCCACTCTCCGCGGCCGACGACAGCGCGGTGATCTGGATGTTCGGCGATCCGAACGCCTCGCTGGTCCGTGACGTCGCGGTGACCGGAGCCCACGTGGAGACCACCAACCGGGACGCCCAGGCGGAGCTGGTCCGCGCCCAGCGGGTCGCGGTGGCGTCCGCACTGCGGCGGGGCCTGGACCCCGACCACCCCCGGCACCTGACCCGATCGGTGGTGCTCTCGGGCTCATGACCCACCCGGCGACCGGCGTGCTCTGCGTGACGCTGAACGTGGCGCTGGACATCACCTACGAGGCGGGCGAGGTGGTGCCCGGCGAGATCAACCGGGTCACGCACACCCACACCCATGCCGGCGGCAAGGGCGTCAACGTGGCCCGGCTGCTCACCGCGTGGGGCCGGCACGCGTCGGTGCTCGGCCTCGCCGGCGGCCAGATCGGTACGGCGATCGCCACCTCCCTCCGCGGGGCGGGCATCAGCCACCACCTCGTGCCGCTCGCGGCAGAGAGCAGGCGCACGGTCACCGTGGTCAGCCCTGGCTCCGCCACCGGGTTCTACGAGGCCGGCCCGACCGTCTCCGCCGGCGAGTGGGACGCGCTGCGGGGCGCGTTCGAGACGCTGCTCGACACGGCCGGCGTGGTGGTGCTGGCGGGCAGCCTGCCGCCCGGCGTCCCGGAGGACGGCTACCGTCAGCTGGCCGCCGCCGCGCGCGAGCGCGGCGTCCCGGTGGTGCTCGACGCCCACGGCAAGCCGCTGCTGCACGTCCTCGACACCACGCCCGCCGTGGTCACCCCCAACGAGACCGAGCTCGCCGAGGCCGCGGGTCTTGCGCTGCCGGTCCCGCTCGACCTCGCCGCCGATGCCACGCGCCGGCTCGTCGCCCTCGGGGCCCAGCGCGCCGTGGCCACCCTCGGCGAACGCGGGCTGGTAGGGGTGCTCGGCACCCGGGCCTGGTCGGTCAGCCCGCCGCGCGTGCAGGGCAACCCCACCGGTGCCGGCGACGCGGTCGTCGCCGTCCTCGCCGACGGAATGCTCACCGGCGACCCGTGGCCCGACCTGCTGCGGCGCGCGGCAGCCACCGCTGCTGCCGCCGTCCGCAGTCCCGTCGCCGGCGTGGTCGACCCCGTCGACGTCGCCGAGCTCGAGCCGCACGTGGAGGTGCAGGAGCTGTGATGCCCGAGCAGGCCGGAGCACGCCCATGCCGCTGACCTCGACCCAGGAGCTGGTGGAGCGCGCCCGCGCCCACGGGCACGGCCTCGGCTCCTTCAACGTCATCTGCGTCGAGCACGCCGAGGCCATCGCCGAGGCCGCCGAGCAGGCGAACCTCCCGGCGCTGCTGCAGATCAGCGAGAACGCAGTCCGCTACCACGGCCGGCTCGCCCCGATCGCCGCGGCGGCTGCCGCGGTGGCGCGGTCGTCGTCGGCCGAGCTCGGCCTGCACCTGGATCACGTGACCGACGTCGAGCTGCTGCACGAGAGCGTCGAGCAGGGCTTCACCTCCGCCATGTTCGACGCCTCCCGCCTGCCCTACGACGACAACGTGTCCGCGACGCGGTCAGCCGCGGAGTGGGCCCACGGGCACGGCCTCTGGTTCGAGGCGGAGCTCGGCGAGGTCGGCGGCAAGGAGGGTGCCCACGCGCCGGGCGCCCGCACCGACCCCGCGGAGGCCCGCGCCTACGTCGGCGAGACCGGCGTGGACGGCCTCGCCGTGGCCGTCGGCAACAGCCACGCCATGACCCGGCGCGACGCCCGTCTCGACCTCGACCTGGTGGCCGCGCTGGCCGCCGCCGTCCCGGTGCCGCTGGTGCTGCACGGCTCGTCGGGCGTGCCCGACGACCAGCTCGCCGCGGCCGTGGCGGCGGGCATGGTGAAGGTGAACATCGGCACCGCGCTGAACATCTCCTTCACCGGTGCGGTCCGGGACGCGCTCGGCGCGGACCAGGCCGTCGTGGACCCGCGGAAGTACCTGTCGACCGGACGCTCGGCCATGCGCGAGTGCGTGGAGCACCTGCTGCAGGTGCTCGCCGCGAAGGGAGGGACCAGCTGAGCCGCAGGCACGTCCCCGCAGCCGCCGGCACGTTCCGGTAGGCCCTTACAGCCAGCTGTCGAGGTAGAACTTCTCGCCGCGGTCGTAGTCCAGGTTCTCGCCCGCCTTCATGCGGACCATCACGCCCGCGTGGCGGTAGCCGCGCTCGGCCAGCGCGTCGAGGGTGGCCCAGGCCGAGCCGGAGGTGCGGACCAGCACGTGCTGCCTGCCGTAGCCCCTGACCACGTGCTCGGCGCCGGCGAGCAGCCGGTCGAAGGAGGCCCGGGTGCGGGCGGCGAGGAAGGGCACGAAGCCGGCCTCGCGGTCCGGACCGGCCGCGTGCACGATCGCGACCCCGCCCTCGGTGGTGAGCACCTGGCCGGCGCCGTGGGCGGTCGTCGCGGCGGCCTCGGCGTAGACGTCCAGGCCCGGGTAGACGAAGTCGAGGTCGGGCATCAGGCCACCGGTCTCCACGCCCGCTGGCATCGACCGCTCCCACGTCGGGCCGCGCAGCGCCACGCCGGTCCAGGCGGGCCGGAAGCCCATCCGCCCGTAGAACTGCACGTGGAACCGACTGTCGGCGAAGGTCTCCAGGCCGGTCAGCCGGATGTCGCGCTGGCTCCAGGTGGCCAGGCACTCGGCGACCAGGGCCTCGCCGACCCCCGAGTGCTGGAGGTCGGGCCGCGTCGCCAACGGGCCGAACCAGCCGAGCGTGCCGCGGGCGACCGAGAAGAGCGCGCCGACGACCGAGCCGGTCTCGTCCACGGCGACGAAGCAGCCGCGGGCATCGGTGCCGAAGCGAAGCTCGAAGAAGGGAAAGGGAAAGGTCTGCTCGACCTGCGAGCGTTCCGCAAGCGCCCCGAATGCTGCGTTGGTGATCTCGGCCGCGTCCTTGAGATCTGCGTGCGCCATCGGCCGCACCGTCAATCCGGTCATGGTGTCGCCCTTCCTCCCGTCGAGCAGCATCCCCGCGCCGGAAGGCCGGAGTCCATAGACCGCTTGGGTGGTCTCCGGGCCACCCGCCCACCCGGCGGGTCGCCGGCGTGTCGGTCGATGAGTAGTGCAACCGAGCTAGGGACGTGGCGGCCTGACGCTGACATGATGGGCCGGTGCTCCTCCCCCACGCACCTGGCTGGGCGGCCGACCTCGCGCACCTCGACGCGCTCGGGGAGGCCGCGCTCGCAGCCGGTCCCGACGGACGGGTGCACTACGCCAACGCCGCTGCCGTCCGGATGCACCCGGCCCTGGCCGACCCGGACCTGCGGGTGCTGGACCTGCGCGAGCTGGTGCCCGAGCACGTGCGCGACGCGCTGCGCGAGGTGATCGCGCAAGTCATCGGCGCAAACCCCTGGCGCGGGCGGCTCGAGGTCCACACCGTCGACGGTCGGGCCCGCGAGACCGGCGTGACCTGCGCCCCGCTGACGGACGCCGGCGAGATCGTCGGCGTACTCCTCCTGGCCGACGACCCCACCGAGCCGGATGCGCCCGCCAAGGACGCCCGCCGCCTCGACGACCGGCTCACCCGGCTGGCCCGCGTCGCCGCCGAGCTGGGCGCCGCCGACGACGTCGAGGCGGTCACCGATGTGGTGATCTCGCACGCCGCGGACGCGGTCGGCGCGACGGTCGCCTCGCTGAGCCTGCTCACCGACCACGACACCCTGGTGCTGGCGGGGCTGCGCGGCGGCTGGGCGGGGGCGGAGCAGCGATGGACGTCCTTCTCCGTGTCCGAGCCGACCCCCGCCGGCGACGTCGTCCGCAGCGGCGAAGGGATGTTCCTGATGGGCCGGGCGGCGATCGACGCCGCCTACCCCGACCTGGAGCGGGCCGCCGAGGGCGAGCGCTCGATGGTCGCGCTGCCGCTCAAGGTGGTCGGCCGCACCGTCGGCGTGTTCACGCTCTCCTTCCCGGGGAAGCGGTCGCTAAACACGGCGGAGCTGGAGTTCTTCGGCATCCTCGGCGACTCCTGCGCGCAGGCGCTCGAGCGGATCCGGGTGCAGGGTGAGGTGGAGAAGCAGGCCGCCCGGTCGCGGTTCCTCGCCGACGCGAGCGCCGAGCTGGCCAGCAGCCTCGACTACCAGGCGACGCTGAGCAGCGTGGCCCGGATGGCCATCCCCGAGTTCGCCGACTGGAGCGGCGTGGACCTCCTCGAGGACGGCCGGATCCACCGGCTGGCCGTCGAGCACTTCGACCCGGCGAAGGTCCAGTTCGCCCTCGACATCGAGCGGCGCTACCCCTCCGACCGGGACACCGGCGAGGGCGCCTGGGCGGCGATCGCCTCCGGTGAGAGCGTGCTGCTCTCGGAGATCCCCGACGAGATGCTCGTCGAGGCCGCCAAGGACGAGGAGCACCTGCGCCTGGCCCGGGAGCTGCGCCTGCACAGCGCGTTGATCGTGCCCTTGATCGCCCGCGACCGGGTGCTCGGCGCGATCAGCTGGGTGATGGCCGAGTCGGGCCGCGCCTACACCGAGGAGGACGTGAAGTTCGCCGAGGAGCTCGCCCGGCGGGCCGCGATCGCGATCGACAACTCCCAGCTGCACAGCCAGACCCGGCAGGTCTCCGAGGAGCTGCAGAACGCCGTGCTCCCCACGCTGCCCGCCACCGTCCCCGGCTGGCAGCTGGCCAGCTTCTACGAGCCCGCAGGTCGCACCGAGCTCGGCGGCGACTTCTACGACGTGGTGCCGCTGTCCGACGGCCGGCTCGCGGTCTTCGTCGGCGACGTGATGGGCCGCGGCGTCGAGGCGGCGGCCGCGATGGCGCAGATGCGGTCCGCGCTGCGGGCGCACATCGCCGTCAACCCGGCGCCGGAGACGGTGATGAACCAGATGGACGCGCTGTTCACCACCTACGACATGACCCAGCTGGTCACGCTGGTCTATCTGGTGCTCTCGCCGACCTCGGTCAGCTTCGTCAACGCCGGGCACCCGCCGCCGCTGATCCTCGGCGCGGACGGCTCCGCCTCGGCGCTGCCGCTGGCAGAGGGCCCGCCGCTCGGGGCGGCCACGAACCTACGACGCTCCCGCTCGGTGTCCCTGCAACCCGGGGACACGCTGGTGGCCTTCACCGACGGGCTGGTGGAGCGGCGCACCGAGGACATCGACGCCGGCCTCGTGAGACTGCTCGAGGAGCTGCCCTCGCTGGGCAACGGGGCGCTGTCCGACGCGCTGGCCACTCTGGTCGACGAGGTCCGCGACCACAGCCGGGACGACGACGTGGCGGCCATCGCCGTACGCCAGGACTGAGCCGACACCTCGGGCAGCTGGTCTGCTCCACCATTCCGCAATTGTGTCGCGTCGGTCCCGACAGGCCCATGATGGCTTGCATTCCCCTCGCGGAGGCGGCCATGACGACAACGGCCTGGTCGCCGGTCCAGCACCGGCGGCAACTGATCAAGGAGCTCCTCGACAGCGGTTGCGCAGAGATCCGTGACGTCGCGGACCCGAAGCTGCGGGCCCAGCTGGAGACCGAGTTCCGCACCACCGGCGACCTGGTCGCCGCCCTGCACGAGCGCTGGGCCGAGCTGCTGGAGAGCAACCTCGACGTCGCCCTCGACGTCGAGGACCCCGCGCTCTCGCTGGGTATCGCCTGGGACGCCACGGTGCTGTGCTCCCCGCAGCTGAGACGGCTGCTGGACGCACACGCCGACCACCCGCTGCTGCGGGCCCTGTCCCTCCGCGAGCGTGCCCGGCTCGGCCGGCTCACCGGGCTCGGCGCCGGTGGCGTCGCGCTCGCGGTCCGGTCGTTCAGCGCGAGCGCCTGACCGGTCGGCCACCTTCGAGTAGTTCATCCGGGTAGGTGTCGATGACCAAATCTGGGGATTCCCGTTGCAGCGCAGCGGTTCTTAGCGTCACGTATCGAATATCGCGCCCTGGGAGGGCTCCATGACACAACAAATCCGGGTACGTCATTGGTGGAGCGGGGCGCTGGTTGCGCTCACAGTTGTCGCCAGCGGCTTCGCCATCATTCCCACAGCATTCGCCGCGCTGGGCACGGTCTCGGCCGGAGGGCCCTACACCGGCCCGGAGGGCTCGTGGGTCCAGATCCACGGGACCGGGGACGGCGCCGCGTCCTACACCTGGACGGCCGTCCGTGATCCGCTGGGTGAGAGGGACCATGCCACGTGCAAGATCCAGGGCGGCAGCACGCTGGACCCGAAGGTCAGCTGCAACGACGACGGTCGCTTCGTGGTGACCCTCACCGCCTCCGACGGCAGCAGCGCCGATGCGCAGCTCACCCTCAGCAACGTCGACCCGGTCGCGACGATCACCGCCCCGACGCCCGGCACCGCGGTGGCGCCGCACAGCGTCGTGACCCTGTCGGCGAGCTACACCGATCCCGGCTACA
>JAICXL010000069.1 GCA_025980475.1 Nocardioidaceae bacterium
CGTCGACGAGATGGTGCCCGAGCCGATGACGCGCGTGTCGTCGTACAACACGCACGCCTGGCCCGGAGCGATGCCGGACGCGGGGTCGCGCAGGGTGACGGAGAAGCCGTCAGCAGCGGGTACGACGACCGCACGGTGCTCGTCCCCGTGGGCCCGCAGCTGGACCGTGCACTCGAGCGGCACCGCTGGCGCCGCGCCACACCAGAGCGGGCGGATGCAGCCTAGCGACGACACGCCCAGCGCCTCGCGCGGACCGACGGTGACCGTGCCGGCGACCGGCTCGATGTCGAGCACGTAGCGCGGCCGTCCGTCGGGTGCCGGCGTGCCGATCCGCAGCCCTTTGCGTTGCCCGATGGTGAACCGCCAGGACCCCTCGTGGGAGCCGAGCACCTGGCCGGTGGCGTGGTCGACGACCTCCCCGCCACGGTTCACGTCCCGCAGCTTCTCCCCGAGCCAGCCACCGGTGTCGCCGTCGCTGATGAAGCAGATGTCGTGGCTGTCCGGCTTCGCCGCCACCTGCAGCCCGCGCGCCGCCGCTTCGGAGCGCACCGCGGGCTTGGGGGTGTCGCCGAGCGGGAAGAGGGAGTGCGCGAGCTGCTCCTGGGTGAGCACGCCGAGCACGTAGGACTGGTCCTTGCCGGCATCGACGGCCCGGTGCAGCTCGACGGTCCCGGCCGCGCCCTCCCGCAGCTGCGCGTAGTGGCCGGTGGCGACCCCGTCGAAGCCGAGCGCCAGCGCGCGGTCGAGCACGGCCGCGAACTTGATCTTCTCGTTGCAGCGCAGGCACGGGTTAGGGGTGCGGCCGGCGGCGTACTCCGCCATGAAGTCCTCGACCACGTCGTCGTGGAAGCGGTCGCTCAGATCCCAGACGTAGAAGGGGATCCCGATGACGTCCGCTGCCCGCCGGGCGTCTCTGGCATCCTCGATGGTGCAGCACCCGCGAGCACCGGTGCGGTAGGACTGCGGGTTTCGCGAGAGGGCGAGATGGATGCCCGTGACGTCGTGGCCGGCGTCCTTCGCCCGGGCAGCGGCGACCGCAGAGTCCACGCCGCCGGACATGGCAGCGATGACTCTCACGACGCGCGCCCCGCCTGACTGGCCAGGCCGGCAGCGCGGGCGCGCTCGACGGCCGGTCCGATTGCCCGGACCAGGGCGGCGACGTCGGCCTCCGTGGTGGTGTGGCCCAGCGAGAAGCGCAGCGACGCGCGAGCGAGCTCGTCGCTGCAGCCCATGGCCAGCAGCACGTGAGAGGCCTGCGGGACGCCGGCATTGCAGGCTGAACCGGTGGAACACTCGATGTCGCGGGCGTCGAGCAGCATCAGCAGCGAGTCGCCCTCGCAGCCGGGGAAGGTGAGGTGGGCGATGCCGGGCATCCGGTGGTCGGGTCCCGCGACCGGGTCGCCGTTGCGGACGGCGTCGGGCACTTCGAGCAGTACGCCGGCCACCAGCTGGTCGGTGAGGCCGGCGAGGCGATCGGCCAGCTCGGGCCTGATCTTCACTGCGATCTCGCAGGCAGCCGCGAACCCAGCGATGGCGGGGGTGTCGAGCGTCCCGGACCGGACGTCACGCTCCTGGCCGCCGCCGTGCAGCAGCGCGGCCGGCTTGAGGTCCCGGCGTACCAGCAAGGCACCGACGCCGTAGGGGCCACCGAGCTTGTGGCCGGTCACGGTCATCGCGTCGACGCCGGAGGCTGCGAAGTCGACCGGCAGCTGCCCGACCGCCTGCACGGCGTCGGTATGCACCGGGATGCCGTGTGCGTGGGCGGCCGCGACCACCTCCGCGAGCGGCTGCACGGTGCCCACCTCGTTGTTGGCCCACATCACCGACACCAGCGCGACGCGGGAGGGGTCCTGCTCCACGGCGGTGCGGAACGCCTCGACATCGAGGCGGCCGGCGCGGTCCACGCCGACGAGCACGACCTCGACACCCTCGGCCTCGGCGAGCCAGCGCAGCGAGTCGAGCACGGCGTGGTGCTCGACGGCCGTGCTGATGATGCGGCTGCGCCGCGGGTCCTCGTGGCGCCGTGCCCAGTAGAGGCCCTTGAGGGCGAGGTTGTCCGCTTCGGTGCCACCGGAGGTGAAGACCACCTCACCGGGCCGGCAGCCGAGCACCCGGGCGACGGTCTCGCGGGACTCCTCCACCACGCGGCGGGCGTCGCGCCCGGAGGCGTGCAGCGACGAGGCGTTGCCGACCCGAGCGAGCTGGGCGGTCATCGCGGCGGCGGCCTCAGGGTGGATCGGCGTGGTCGCCGCGTGGTCGAGATAGACGGTCATGGCCCGCCCAGCCTACGGCCGCGCCCCTGGCTGCACGAATCCGCTCTCGTAGGCCCATGTCCGCTCTCCTCCCCCGTCGCGTCGACCCACACAACGAGGCCGACCCGCGTCGCCGGCTTCCTGTTCGGGCCGGTGCTGCTGCTGGCCGGTCTGCCCCGCGCGCGGGTCGTGCCTTGGGCGGTGGTCGCCGCTCTGGTGGCGGGGATGACCTCCCGGGTCGAGAACCTCGAGCACCGGCCGTTCACGAAGCGGGCGGACGCACCAGGCTGGCGACCAGCGCCTTGTGGTCCGTGCCGCTGACGGTGAGAGTGCGGGTGCTGACCACGTCTATCTGGCGGGTCACCAGCACGTGGTCGAGGGTGAACAGCGAGAGGATGGGTACGCCGAGCACGCGCGCGAGGTCGTCGCTGGGCCAGGTCGGCTGCCAGCCGGAGTTGGCGTCGACGGCGGCGTCGCTCAGCCCGGCCCCCGAGCCGACACCGAGCAGGCGCCTCATCGGACCGTGGTTGAGGGTGGCGTTGAAGTCGCCGGCGACCACACCAGGCCCATGCTGCCGCGCGACGACGCGGCGGATCTCGGACAGGTCGCGCCGCCACCGCTGCGTGCTCACCAGCGGCTGGGTCGTGTGCAGGCCGATCAGCCAGAACGGCCGCGGCGCCGCCACTTCCACCCGGACGGCGCCCTTGCTGACCGGCAGCTGTTCGGGGTGGCGCAGCGGCCAGCGCGAGAACACCATCGTCCCGAGCCTGGCGCTCCCCCACCAGTGCGGCAGGACGTTCCCCAGCCCGGCGGCACCGAGGCGCGCGGCCGCCGTCGGGTTGAGCTCCTCGAGCACGACCACGTCGGCCTGCCGCGAGGTCGCCAGCTGCACGACCTGCTGCGGGTCGGCCAACCCGAAGCGGGTGTTGAGCTGGAGCACGGTCAGTGTCGGCTCCTGCGAGGGGTGGTCTCCGACGTACGACGGCCCCAGCCATACCCCGTGCAGCACGGCGCCGACCAGCGCGACCGCCGCGACACCGGACCACCACCGACGCTCGCGCGACCCGGGGCGGGGCCGGCGGCGGAGCACGAGCGCGCTGACCAGGCAGAACAGGTAGGTCGGGAAGGCGTATCCGACCAGCACGATCGCCACCACCGCGGCGGTGAAGCCGGGAGTGAGGACCCGGTCGGCGCTGACCAGCACGCAACCCAGGAGCACGAGCGAGACGAGCACCGACCAACAGACCCGGCGGACCCGCGCCCTCCTGGCCGTCCGCGCCGCGAGCGCTGTCTTCGTGAGGGGCCTGCGGCGACGAACGCGCGACCGGGAGCGCCCAGACGCAGCGGACCCCCGGCTCGTGCGACGAACCGGGGGTCGGGGACGTCGGCTCATCCCTTGCGCTTGTTGATCTCCTCGGTGGCGGCGGGCAGCACCGTGTGCAGGTCGCCGACGACACCGAAGTCGACGAGCTCGAAGATCGGGGCCTCCTCGTCCTTGTTGACCGCGACGATGGTCTTCGAGGTCTGCATCCCGGCACGGTGCTGGATCGCACCGGAGATGCCGCTGGCGATGTAGAGCTGGGGGGAGACCACCTTGCCGGTCTGGCCGATCTGGAAGCTGTGCGGCTTCCATCCGGAGTCGACCACGGCGCGGGATGCACCCACTGCGGCACCCAGGGAGTCGGCGAGGCCCTCGATCGGGTCGAAGTTGCCGCCGGTCCCGCGACCGCCGGAGACCACGATGGCCGCCTCGGTCAGCTCCGGGCGGCCCGAGGCCTGGCGGGGCTGGGAGGCCACGATCTTGGCCTTCCTCGCCGCGTCCGAGATCGTCGGGGTGAACTTCTCCACCGCGCCCGCGCCTGCGGTCTCCTCCGGTGCCGCGGCGTTGGGCTTGACCGCGATGATCGGGGTGCCCTTGGTGACCTTGGCCTGCACGGTGTAGTTGCCCGCGAAGACGGACTGCGTCGTGACGGGGCCGTCGTCGCCGGGCTGGACGTCGGTGGCGTCGGTGATCAACCCGGAGCCGATCTTGATGGCCAGCCGGCCGGCGATCTCCCGGCCGTCGACCGAGGAGGGCACCAGCACGGCGGCCGGTGAGGCCTGCTCGACCAGCTGGGCCAGCACCTCGGCCTTGGGAGCCACGAGGTATCCCTTGATCTCGCTGTCGTCGACGACGTAGACCTTCTCCGCGCCGTACTTCTTCACCGCCTCCACAGCGGCGTCGGCCGCCTCGGCGCCACCGATGAACACCGCGGACGGCTCACCGAGACGCTTGGCGATCGTGAGCAGCTCGTAGGTCGGCTTGCGGACCGCACCATCGACCTCGTCGACCAGAACCAGGACTTCAGACATATCTGCTTTGCTCCTCGGGCCTTCAGATGAACTTCTTGGAGGCGAGGAACTCGACCAGCGCCTTGGCGCCCGAGCCGTCCTCGTCGGCGACGACCTCGCCCTTGCTGCGCGGCGGACGGGCCTCTGTCGAGATCACCGCAGTCCACGCGGCCTCCGCGCCGACCTCACCGGCGTCCACGTCGATGTCGGACAGCGACCAGGTCTCCACCGGCTTCTTCTTCGCCGCCATGATGCCCTTGAACGAGGGGTAGCGGGCCTCGCCGGACTGGTCGGTGACACTGAGCACCAGCGGGGCGGTCGCACCGATCACCTCGGTCGCGCTCTCGCCGTCCCGCTTGATCCGGAACTCTTTGTCCTGCGACTCCACCACCGACCCGAAGGTCACCTGCGGTAGGTCCAGCAGCTCGGCGAGCATCGCCGGCACCACGCTCATCGCACCGTCGGTCGACGCCATCCCGCACACGACCAGGTCGACCTCCCCCAGCTTGCGGACCGCCCCGGCCAGCACCTTCGCGGTGGCGACCGCGTCCGAGCCCGCGATCGCGTCGTCGACCACGTGCACCCCCTTGTCGGCACCCATCTGCAGCGCCTTCTTCAGGCCCTCGGCGGCACCCTCAGGACCAACGGTCAGCGCGGTGACGGTGACCTCCTCGCCGCCATCACCGGTGGCGCGCTTCTCCTTCAGCTGCAGCGACTGCTCCACGGCGTACTCGTCGAGCTCGGACATCAGCCCGGGCACGCCCTCACGGTCCACGGTGTTGTCGGACTCGAACTGCCGGTCAGCAGTCGCATCCGGCACGTGCTTCACACAGACGACAATGTTCATGCTGTATCGGCCCGCGGGCCGCCTCCTGGGTCAGAAGTTGGGTTCCTCTGAGATTACCCATGGGTCAGGGGCCCCTGAACACCGGCCGAGGGGTGGGTTCGGTCACAGCGGACCGGCGCTCAGCGGACCGCGAAGCCGTCCTTGCCGCCCGATCGCTTGAAGTTGCCGGTGCCGAGGTAGCGGGCCACCACGGTGTAGCTGCCCTTCTTCCGCAGCTTGCCGAAGCGGACCTTGGCGGTGCCGCTGCGCAGGCCGACCGTCCGTGACTTCAGGGTGTGGGTGCCCTTCTTCAGGATCGCCCTGACCTTGCCTCCGACCGTCGCGCCGTGCGCCGAGCGCACCCTGACCGTCGCCACCTCGGCGTGGTGCCGCCGGATGCTCGGCGCAGCCACGGAGGTGCGGGTGCCGTCCTTGACGACCCTGAGCGTCGAGCTGGCGTGACTGCCGTTGATCACCGCATCGCCCGGCTCGTAGTCAGCGTTGACCGTGTAGGTGTGGCCCGCTGGCAGCTTCGGCAGCTTGAGCTTGGCGATCCCGCTCGTCACCGGCACGGTCACCGACGAACGACCGGCGACGGTGTAACGGACATCACCGTCCTGGGCGAGCGCTCCCAGCGAACCGGTCGTCACGGTCGCCGTCGCCGTGTTGGCCTGGCCGTAAGCCTCGGTACCCCGGGTCAGCGCGACTGTCGTCGTCGAGTCGTTGAGCCCGGGCACTGGCGGCACTGGTCCGGACGCCTTCTGGACGGTGATCGTCCTGATCACCTCGCCCCCGACAGGCACGCAGTTGAGCGGGAGCGAGCTGTCGACCAGCCCGGTGCGGGTGTCGAGCGACGCGGCGTCCGTTCCAGCCATGACGTTGTAGGTGCCCGGCTCCGTGGGGATGAAGTTCGTCGCCCCGGTGAGCGGCAGGATGTTGCTGCCGAGGATTGCGAGACCAGTCAGCTGACTGGTCTCCGCACCGATCTGGTGGAGGCCGTCCGGTCCAGAGATGACTCCGGCGGCCCCCCCGGTGCCGGTGCCGGTCAGGGCGCCCCCCACGGCGAGCAGACCGTCGAGCAGGTCTCCGGGCACCGTCAACACCGAGCTGAGGTCAACCGGAACTGCATCGCCAACCTGCATCGAGGCCGGAGCCGTAGCGCTGTTGACCGCCGACGCACCCGCGACGCCGTTGCACGTGTAGTCGCCTTGCGTGACGGCATCGGCCGCGGGCGCCCCTCCGGCGACCAGCAAGCCTGACACGAGCAGGCCAGCGGCGGCCCTGCTGATCTTCTTCATCTGTCTTCCCTCCTGGGGAGGGAACGTAGTGCAAATCACGCGCGGCCTACTTCGATTCCGCGGCGACACGCGGAGGCGCGGTTCGCGTGCGTTTCAGCTGCGAGGGCCGACGACCCGGCCGAGCACCCGCCCGATAATCAGGTAGATGACCGCGGCGATCCCCCAGTTGACGAGCGCGTTCTTGGTCATCGCGGAAGCAGCGGCGTCGTGGCCCTTGCCGGTGAAGTGGAAGACGCCGTTGCCGCGGCTGAAGGGACCGTCGATCGCGTCGGCGAAGCCCTTGATGAAGCGCACCAGCCCGTTGGTGCCGCTGACGTCGTGGCGGAAGGCCACCAGCAGCGCGCCGACCGCGAGCACGATCGCGAACACCAGGAAGATGACCCGGATCGCGAACGCGACCCTGGACCGGGCCGCCGCGATCTGGGCGGCGTGCTCCTTCTTCCGGTCGGGGAACGGCTCGTCATCCGTGCCCTTGGTGGCCACGCTGCGCTCCTTGGTCGTCGACTGGTTCCTGGTCTGGGTCATCGGCCGCCTCGCCGGATCGGGGGTCAGCGCCCTTCGAACTGCGCCTTCCCGGGACCCTGCTCAACGAAGGACTGCATGCCGAGGGTACGGTCCCGCGTCGCGAACAGCGCCGCGAACTGCGCCCGCTCGATCTCCAGACCGGTGTCCAGGTCGACCTCGAGGCCCCGGTCGATGGCCTCCTTGGCGGCGCGGACGGCGTACGACGCTGCCTTCCGGAACTGTCCTGCCCAGGCGAGGGCCTCGTCGTACACCTGGTCGGCAGGGACCACCCGGTCGACCAGCCCGATGGCCAGTGCCTCGTCGGCCTTCACGAAACGGCCGCTGAAGATGATGTCCTTGGCCTTGCTCGGACCGACCAGCCGCGAGAGCCGCTGGGTGCCTCCCGCGCCCGGGATGATGCCGAGCAGGATCTCGGGCTGACCGAGCGTGGCGTTCTCCGCGGCGATCCGGTAGTCGGCGCACAGGGCCAGCTCGCAGCCGCCACCGAGGGCGTAGCCGGTGACCGCGGCGACGACGGGCTTGGGGATGCGAGCCACCGAGGCGAAGGCGGAGGTCAGCGCCCCGGACCGCTTGACCATGTCGATGTAGGACATGTCCGCCATCTCCTTGATGTCAGCGCCGGCCGCGAACACCTTCGCGCCGCCGTAGACGACCACCGCCTTGACCTCGTCGCGCGCGCTCGCCTCAGCCGCCGCAGCACGGATCTCCTCCTGCACCTGGGCGTTGAGGGCGTTCATCTTCGGCCGGTCCAGCCGCATCGTGGCCACGCCGTCCTCGACCTCGAGACGGACGAACTCGCTCATGGCTTCTCCTCCGGGCAGGGGTTTCGCGGACCGTCAGGACTCTATCGGCCACAATGACCGGCGTGACCCCCGGACAGTGGACCCGCGCGGGCGAGACGATGCCCGTCTGGCCCGGCCGGCACTGGCCGTTGGGGGCCACCTGGTCGCCGGAGTCGACCAACTTCGCGGTCTCCTCGCCCGGGGCGACGTCGGTGAGCGTGTGCCTCTTCGACGAGCACGGCAACGAGACCAGGCACCGGCTCACCGAGCACACGCTCGGCGTCTGGCACGGCGCCGTGCCGGGCGTGGCGGTCGGCACCCGCTACGGCTACCGCGCCGACGGGGCGTGGGATCCGAAGCAGGGACTGAGGTTCAACCGACACAAGCTGCTGCTGGATCCCTACGCCCGCGCCGTCAGCGACGGCGTGGTCCCCGGCCCCGAGGTCTTCGGATACGACGACACCGACCCGACCCGTCCGAGCACCCTGGACTCGGCCGCGTCGATGGCCAAGGGCGTGGTGGTGCACGACGACTTCGACTGGGCCGACGACCGCCGTCCGGGCCACGCCTGGCTCGACACGGTCGTCTATGAGCTGCACGTCAGGGGCTTCACGAAGTGCCACGACCGCATTCCCGAGCACCTGCGCGGCACCTTCGCCGGGCTCGGCCACCCGGTCGTCACCGACTACCTGCGCGGCCTGGGGGTCACCGCCGTGGAACTGATGCCCGCCTTCGAGCTCGTGTCCGAGCCGTCGGTGTCCAGGCGGGGGATGACCAACTACTGGGGCTACAACACGATCGGCTTCTTCGCCCCGCACCACGCCTACGCGTCGTCCGGCGACCGTGGTGAGCAGGTCACCGAGTTCAAGCAGATGGTCAAGGACCTGCACGCGGCCGGCCTCGAGGTGATCCTGGACGTGGTCTACAACCACACCGCCGAAGCGGGCACCGACGGTCCGACCTACTCGTTCCGCGGCCTGGACGACCGCGGCTACTACCAGCGGGTCGACCCTGGCGACGGCGGCGCGTTCGTCGACACCTACTGGGACGTCACCGGGTGCGGGAACACCTTCGCGGCCCACCGCCCCACGCCGCTCCGGCTGGTGCTGGACTCGCTGCGCTACTGGGTCCAGGAGATGCACGTCGACGGCTTCCGCTTCGACCTGCTGTCGGCGATCGCCCGCACCGGCCACGACGTGGACATGGGCGGAGCCCTGCTGACCACGATCGGCCAGGATCCGGCGCTGCGGCACGTGAAGCTGATCGCCGAGCCGTGGGACGCGTCGATGGACGGCTACCGCCTGGGCGAGTTCCCACCGCCGTGGGTGGAGTGGAACGACCAGTACCGCGACACGATCCGGGACTTCTGGCGTGGGCACGGCGACGGGATCCACACCGTTGCGACCCGACTGGCGGGCTCCTCAGACCTCTACGCCGACGACGGGAGGTCGCCGTACAACTCCGTCAACTTCGTCACTGCCCACGACGGCTTCACGCTGCGCGACCTGGTCTCCTACGACGACAAGCACAACGGGCCCAACGGCGAGGACAACCGCGACGGCTCGGACAACAACCGCTCGTGGAACTGCGGCGCCGAGGGCGAGACCGACGATCCCGACGTGCTGGCCCTGCGCCGCCGGCAGGCGGCCAACCTGATGGCGACGCTGTGCCTGTCCAACGGGGTGCCGATGCTCACCGCCGGCGACGAGCGGGGCCGCACGCAGCGGGGCAACAACAACCCCTACGTGCAGGACAACGAGACCTCCTGGGTCGACTGGCGGCCGGACGACGCGTGGCTCGACCTCTACGAGCTCACCCGGCAGGCGCTGCGGATCCGGCGCGAGCACCCGGCGCTGAGGCAGCGGCACTGGTTCGAGGGGCGACCGGCCGTCGAGGGCGGTCCCAAGGACCTGGCGTGGGTGCACCCGAGCGGTCGCGAGATGACCTCCGCGGACTGGCAGGATCCCACCCAGCGCGTGCTCGGCATGTTCGTCTCCGGAGACCCGCTGCGCGCCCCAGGGCCGCACGGCGAGCAGCAGCGGGACAGCTCGTTCCTGCTGTGGCTCAACGCCTCCGCCGAGCCGAGCGACCTCGACCTGCCGGTCAACGAGTGGGTCACCACCGGCGAGGTGGTGCTCACCACCGACGATCAGCTGCCGGTGGGGACGCGCCTCGTGGCCGGCCAGAGCGTGCAGCTCGCGGCCCGCTCGTTGCTGCTGGTCCAGGAGACCTGAGGCGGGTCAGCATGGCCTGCCTGCGGCTACTGGGCGAGCCGGACCAGCCCCAGCTCGGCCGGCGACACCAGCCCCACGTGCTTGGGCAGCACCCGCACCGTGTAGCCGAACGGGCCCGTGCGTGCCAGGGAAACGTGGGCGTCGAAGCGGTGCCGGCCGCCTTCGTAGCCCTCGGTGTGCACGAGTGACTCCACGGAGGTGTCGACCAGCTGGTCCTCCCCGCGCACCCGGCCGTGCACGACCTGCACATCGACGTCCTCGGGCGAGAGCGAGCCGAGCGAGACGAAGACCCGGAGGTCGAAGGCGCCGCCGATCTCCGGAGCGTCGCTGACGCCCTCGGTCTCGACGTGGTCGATGCGGACGTCGTCCCAGCCGGTGGTCACGCGCGCCTTCCAGGCGGCCAGCTCGGCAGCCCCCTCGTAGGAGTCGTTGATCTCGCGCGAGGAGGTGGTCGCGGGCTCGTAGAGGCGCTCGACGTAGTCACGGACCATCCGGCTCGAGAGCACCTTGGGGCCGAGCGACTTGAGCGTGTGGCGGACCATCTCGATCCACCGGATCGGCAGGCCCTCGGCGTCGAGGTCGTAGAACCGTGGCGCCACGTCCCTCTCGATCAGGTCGTAGAGGGCGCGGGCCTCGATGTCGTCGCGGTGGTCGGGGTCGTCGACTCCGTCGGCCGACGGGATCGCCCAGCCGTTGTCACCGTCGAACCACTCGTCCCACCAGCCGTCCAGGATCGACAGGTTGAGCCCGCCGTTCAGGGCCGCCTTCATCCCGGAGGTGCCGCACGCCTCGTAGGGCCGCAGCGGGTTGTTCAGCCAAACGTCGCAGCCGGGGTAGAGCGGCTGCGCCATCGCGATGTCGTAGTTGGGCAGGAAGACGATCCGGTGCCGGACCTCCGGGTCGTCGGCGAAGCGGACGATCTCCTGGATCAGCTTCTTGCCGCCGTCGTCGGCGGGGTGGGCCTTGCCGGCGATGACCAGTTGCACCGGACGCTCGGGGTGCAGCAGCAGCCGCTTGAGCCGGTCGGGGTCGCGCAGCATCAGCGTGAGCCGCTTGTACGACGGCACCCTGCGCGCGAAGCCGATCGTGAGGACGTCGGGGTCGAGCGCCGAGTCGATCCAGCCGAGCTCGGCCCTGCTGGCCCCGCGCTTCTGCCAGGACCGGCGGAGCCGCGCCCGGGCGTCCTCGACGAGCCGGGCCCGCAGCAGCCGCTTGGTGGACCACAGGTCGGCGGACGGCACCTTGTCCACCACGTCCCAGACCTCACCGGTCTCGGTGTCGGCCCCCTGGCGGGCAGCGAGCTCGAAGACCTCCCGGGCGATCCAGGTGGGGGCGTGCACGCCGTTGGTGATCGAGGTGATCGGCACCTCGGTGGCGTCGAAGGCCGGCCACAGGCCGTTGAACATGTGCCGGCTCACGTCGCCGTGCAGCACCGAGACACCGTTGGCCCGCTGGGCGAGGCGGAAGCCCATCACCGCCATGTTGAACACCCCCGGGTCGCCGCCCGGGTAGTCCTCGGCGCCGAGCTGCAGGACCCGGTCGGCGGGCACGCCACCGGCCAGCCCCTGCCCCGAGAAGTACTGCTCGATCAGCTCGCACGGGAAGCGGTCGATGCCGGCGGGCACCGGGGTGTGGGTGGTGAAGACCGTCCCCGCGCGGGTGACCTGCAGGGCGGTGTCGAAGTCGAGCCGGGGCCCGTCCGGGTCGGTGCAGAGCTCGCGGATGCGCTCGATGCCCAGGAAGCCGGCGTGGCCCTCGTTGGTGTGGAAGACCTCGGGTGCCGGCGCCCCGGTGATCCGCGACCAGGCGCGAAGCGCCCGGACACCGCCGACACCGAGGAGCAGCTCCTGCTGCAGGCGGTGCTCGGTGGTGCCGCCGTAGAGCCGGTCGGTCACGTCGCGGAGGTGGCCGGGGTTGTCCTCGACGTCGGAGTCGAGCAGCAGCAGCTCCACGCGGCCGACGTGGGCGACCCAGACCCTCGCGACCAGCGGGCTGTCACCGGGCACCTCGATGTGCACCTGGGCCGGTGACCCGTCGGCCTCAAGGAGCTGGCTGATCGGCAACCCATCGGGGTCGAGCACCGGGTAGGTCTCCTGCTGCCACCCCTCGCGGGAGAGCGTCTGGCGGAAGTAGCCGTGCCGGTAGAGCAGGCCGACGCCGACCAGCGGCACGCCCAGGTCACTGGCGGTCTTCAGGTGGTCACCGGCGAGGATGCCGAGCCCGCCGGAGTACTGCGGGAGCACCGAGGTGATCCCGAACTCGGGCGAGAAGTAGGCGACCAGCCGCGGCGCCGAGCCCTCGCCGGCCGCCAGGCGACGCTGGAACCAGCGCTCGCCGGTGAGGTACTGGTCGAGGTCGGCTGCGGCGAGGTCGAGCCGCTTGAGGAACCGCTTGTCGGTCGCGAGCTCCTCCAGGCGCTCCCGGGAGACGGCGCCGAGCAGGCGGACCGGGTCGTGACCGCTGGCCGCCCAGGCCTCGGCATCGAGGGCGGCGAAGAGGTCCTGGGTCTCCGGGTGCCAGGACCAGCGCAGGTTGAGGGCCAGCTGGCCCAGCGGCTGGAGCGGCTTCGGCAGCACGGGACGGACGGTGAATCGACGAATGGCACGCACCCGACGACGGTAACGCACCCGGACTTGATCGATCCAATGAATCCCTGTCTAGGGTGGCCCCATGGTCGGACGCATCCCCGTCATGGACGTCACCCCGGTGGTCGAGCACGCCCGCTACCCCGCCAAGGCAGCCCTCGGCGAGCCGTTCGAGGTCACCGCGCTGGTCTTCCGCGAGGGACACGACCGGCTCGGCGCGGACGTCGTCCTCACCGGACCGGACGGCGTCGCCATCGAACCGGTGCGGATGCACGAGGTCGAGGGGGAGGTCTCCCGGATGGCGGCCACGGTGCTGCCCGACGCCGAGGGCGCGTGGACCTTCTCGATCCAGTCCTGGAGCGACCCGCTGGCCACCTGGCTGCACGACGCAGGCATCAAGATCCGCGCCGACGTCGACACCGAGCTGATGTTCACCGAGGGCGCGCTGCTGCTCGAGCGGGTGCGCGCCTGCCTCGACGAAGGCGAGCGCCGCAAGGACCCTGCGGTGAAGGCTGCCCGCCAGGTCGTGGCCGACGCGATCACCGCGCTGAAGGACACCGGCCGGCCCGTCGGCGCGCGCCTCGCGGTGGCCGAGACCCCGGAGCTCGCGGCCGTGCTCCGCGAGCACCCGTTGCGCGACCTGCTCACCGTCGAGGGCCCCTACCCCGTCTTCGTCGACCGCGTCAAGGCACTCTTCAGCAGCTGGTACGAGTTCTTCCCGCGCTCCGAGGGCGCAGGAGTGGACGCGGCCGGCACGGTCACCAGCGGCACCTTCCGCACCGCTGCCGAGCGCCTCCCCGCGGTCGCGGCGATGGGCTTCGACGTCATCTACCTGCCGCCGATCCACCCGATCGGCGAGGTCAACCGCAAGGGGGCCAACAACACCCTCGATCCGGGGCCGGACGACGTCGGCTCGCCCTGGGCGATCGGTTCGAGGGAGGGCGGCCACGACGCGATCCATCCCGACCTCGGGACCCTTGCCGACTTCGACGCGTTCGTGGCCCGCGCGGGGGAGCTCGGGCTGGAGGTGGCGCTCGACCTTGCGTTGCAGTGCGCGCCCGACCACCCCTGGGTCAAGGAGCACCCGGAGTGGTTCACCACCCGGGCCGACGGCTCGATCGCCTACGCGGAGAACCCGCCGAAGAAGTACCAGGACATCTACCCGGTCAACTTCGACAACGACCCCGAGGGCATCTACGCCGAGGTCCGCCGGGTGCTGCAGCACTGGATGGAGCACGGGGTGCGGATCTTCCGCGTCGACAACCCGCACACCAAGCCGGTCCCCTTCTGGGAGCGGCTGCTCGACGACGTCCGCTGCACCGACCCCGACGTGCTGTTCCTGTCCGAGGCCTTCACGAAGCCGCCGATGATGCGGGCGCTGGCGACCGTGGGGTTCCACCAGAGCTACACCTACTTCACCTGGCGCAACAACCGCACCGAGCTGGAGACCTACCTGAGGGAGGTCAGCCACGACACGGGTCACGTGCTGCGGCCGAACTTCTTCGTCAACACCCCCGACATCCTGCACGCCTACCTGCAGTACGGCGGCCCGACGGCGTTCCGCATCCGGGCGGTGCTCGCGGCCACCGGCTCGCCGAGCTGGGGCGTCTACGCCGGCTACGAGCTGTTCGAGCACGTGGCCGTCCGGCCGGGAAGCGAGGAGTATCTCGATTCGGAGAAGTACCAGATCCGCATCCGCGACTGGGATCGAGCGGCCAGTGAGGGCAGGAGCCTGGCGCCGTACCTCACCCGTCTGAACGAGATCCGCCGGGCCCACCCCGCCCTGCAGCGGCTGCGCAACCTCACCGTGCACACCACCGAGGACGATTCCGTGCTGGTCTTCGCCAAGGACGCCCCGGACGAGGACGACCTGGTGGTCGTGGTCGTCAACCTCGACCCGCACGGCGCCCGGGAGACGATGGTCCACCTCGACATGCCGAGCCTGGGCCTGCAGTGGCACGACACGTTCGCGGTCACCGACGAGATCACCGGCCGGGCCTGGCACTGGGGCGCCCACAACTACGTGCGCCTCGACCCGGGCATCGAGCCCGCACACGTGCTGAGCGTGCGCCGCTGACGGCCTCGACTTGAATGCCGGCACCCCGTCGATGCAAGACTGGCCCCCATGGGTGGCGATCTGACGACCGCGGAGGACACGACCGACGACCACCATCCCCCGACCGAACCCGAGTGGTTCAAGACCGCCGTCTTCTACGAGGTCCTCGTCCGCTCCTTCCGTGACGCCGACGGCAACGGCACCGGCGACTTCAAGGGCCTGACCGAGAAGCTCGACTACCTCCAGTGGCTCGGTGTCGACTGCCTGTGGGTGCCGCCGTTCTTCACCTCCCCCCTGCGCGACGGGGGGTACGACGTCTCCGACTACAACGGCATCCTCCCCGACATCGGCACCGTCGAGGACTTCCAGGAGTTCGTCGACCAGGCGCACGCCCGGGGCATCAAGGTGATCATCGACTTCGTGATGAACCACACCAGCGACCAGCACCCGTGGTTCCAGGCCAGCCGCGAGGACCCCGAGGGCCCCTACGGTGACTTCTACGTCTGGTCCGACAGCGAGGATCTCTACGAGGAGGCGCGAGTCATCTTCGTCGACACCGAGCCCTCGAACTGGACCTGGGACCCGGTGCGGCAGCAGTACTTCTGGCACC
>JAICXL010000020.1 GCA_025980475.1 Nocardioidaceae bacterium
CGAGCTCGAGCGCAACCCGACGGTCAAGGACGAGCTCGTCGCGACGAAGGGACGACCGCTGAGCGGGCTGCTGCTGACCTACCCGGTGCACCAGGCCGCCGACATCCTGTTCTGCGGCGCCACCGCTGGGCGCCTCCGCGGACCAGACGGCGGCGCTGGTCCGCAGCGCCCGCACCGACGCCGAGCGGCGGATCACGTTCGAGCCGGACCGGCGGCCGGAGGTGGCCTCGCTGCGGGCAACGCGCGCGCCGGCGGCGTCGCTGACGCGCGGCTGCAGCAGGTGCGCGAGGTCATGGGAATGGCCTACCAGGGGGCAGCGGGTCGGGCTCCGTAGACTGCCCGGCAACGTCCACGACCGAGGAGGACCCGTGCCCGTCCGGCCGATCCGGCTCTTCGGCGACCCGGTTCTGCGAACCCCCGCCGCCGCGGTCACCGACTTCGACAAGGAGCTGCGCACCCTGGTGCAGGACCTGACCGAGACCATGCTCGGGGCCCCCGGGGCCGGGCTCGCCGCACCGCAGATCGGCGTCGGCCTCCGGGTCTTCACGTGGAACGTCGACGGCGAGGTCGGCCACCTGGTCAATCCCACACTGACGTTGTCGGAAGAGCGGCAGGAGGGCGCCGAGGGGTGCCTGTCCATCCCGGGGCTCAGCATCGACTGCATCCGCGCGATGAACGCGGTGGCCCACGGCTTCGACATGCACGGTGAGCCGCTCGTCGTGGAGGGGTCCGAGCTGCTCGCCCGGGCACTGCAGCACGAGACCGACCACCTCGACGGCATCCTGTTCGTCGACCGCCTCGACCGCGAGGCCCGGCGCGAGGCGATGCGGATCATCCGCCAGGCGGAGTGGTTCGGCGACGGGGTCCCGCAGGTCCGGGTCTCCCCGCACGCCACCGGGGGGCTCGGGCTCTGATGCGCGTGGTCTTCGCGGGCACCCCCGCCGTCGCCCTACCCGCGCTCGACGCCATCGCGGAGAGCCGGCACGAGCTGGTCGGCGTGGTCACCAGGCCGGACGCACCGGCGGGCCGCGGCCGCCGCCTGACCGCGTCGCCCGTCGGGGCGCGCGCGGGCGAGCTCGGAGTTCCGGTGCTCAAGCCCGCGCACCCCCGCGACGCAGAGTTCCAGGACGCCCTGCGGTTGCTCGCGCCGGACTGCTGCCCGGTGGTGGCCTACGGCGCCCTCCTCCCGCAGTCGGCCCTCGACATCCCGGGGCACGGCTGGGTCAACCTGCACTTCTCTGTGCTGCCCGCCTGGCGCGGTGCCGCACCGGTGCAACACGCCATCCGGGCCGGTGACGAGGTGACCGGCGCGACCACCTTCCGGATCGTCAAGGAACTCGACGCCGGCCCGACGTTCGGCGTGATGACCGAGACGATCCGGTCCACCGACACCGCCGGCGACCTGCTCGCCCGGCTCGCCGACGGCGGCGCCGGACTGCTGGTGCAAACCCTCGACGGCATCGAGGACGGGTCGCTCGAGGCCCGCGAGCAGCCGGCGGACGGTGTCAGCTTCGCCCCGAAGGTCACCGTCGAGGACGCCCACGTCGACTGGGCCGAGCCCGCCGCCGCGGTCGATCGGCGGATCCGGTCCTGCACGCCCGCGCCCGGCGCGTGGACGACGCTCGGCGGGGAGCGGGTCAAGCTCGGCCCGGTGGCCCTCGCCGACGGGTCCCTGCCACCCGGGCAGCTCGAGGTCCGCAAGAACGAGCTGCGGGTCGGCACCGGCACGCAGCCGGTCCGCCTCGGCGAGGTCAAGCCGTTCGGGAAGACGCAGATGCCGGCGGCCGACTGGGCCCGCGGCGCCCGGCTGGAGACGGGCGCCCGGCTCGGCGGGTAGCGTGCCCGGCATGGCTTCCCGCAAGGCCACGCCCGCCGACGTCGACGAGATCACCGCGTCCCTGCCGGAGACCGAGAAGGGCACCTCGTGGGGTGACCGTCCGACCTGGAAAGTGCCTCGCGGCGAGAAGGGCCGCGGCTTCGTGATCGCGCGCGGTCCCCGCAAGGACGCCGTCGACCCGGCGACCGGCGAGCTGTACACCGACCTGCTCGTCATCCGGGTGGCCAACGCCGCCGACAAGGCCGAGCTCGTCGAGGCCGACGGGCCGTTCTTCACCACCGACCACTTCAACGGCTACAACGCCGTGCTCGTGCAGGAGAGCCGGCTCGGCGAGATCACCCGGGACGAGCTGGCCGAGGTGATCACCGACGCGTGGCTGGCGGTCGCGCCGAAGACGCTGGCGAAGGCCTACCTTGCCGACGCCTGACTGGCGTCGCAACGCCCGCCGCGCGACGCCGCCGGTCGACGCGGCCCGGCTGGTCGCCTACGACGTGCTGCGCGCCGTCGACGAGCAGGACGCCTACGCCAACCTCGAGCTCGCCCGCGCCCTGCGCGAGCGTCGGGTCTCCGGCCGCGACGCCGCCCTCGCCACTGAGCTGGTCAGCGGCACCCTGCGGATGAGGGGCGCGTACGACGCAGTGCTGACCGCCCTCGTCCATCGTCCTGTTGATGCCCCGGTTCGCGACGCCCTCCGGCTGGGCACCCACCAGCTGGTGGCGATGCGCGTCCCGGCCCACGCCGCGGTAGCGACCACCGTCGAGCTGGTTCGCCAGCGCGTCGGCCACCGGCCCACGGGGTTCGTCAACGCGGTGCTGCGCAAGGTCGCCGAGCTCCCGCTGGACGGTTGGCTCGACCTGCTCGACGCGGACCTCGCGACCCGGATGTCGCACCCCGCCTGGGTGGTCGACGAGCTCGCGGCCGCCCTCGGTGATCGGGCGGACGAGCTGTCCGAGCTGCTGGCGGCCGACAATCGGCCGCCCCGGGTGACGCTGGTGGCCAGGCCCGGAGTCTCGACACCGGATGAGCTCGGCGGGGAGCCACTGGACGTCAGCCCGTTCGCTGTCGCCCTCACCGGAGGTGACCCGGCCCAGCTCCCGGCGGTGCTCGGAGGCAGGGCCGGCGTCCAGGACGCGGGCTCCCAGCTCGTCGCCCTCGCCGTGGCCACCGCCCGTGTCGAGGAGGGCGATGGGCTCTGGCTGGACGTGTGCGCCGGGCCGGGGGGCAAGACCGCGTTGCTCGCCGCGCTCGCGGTCGGACGCGACGCCCGGGTGCTGGCCGGCGAACGCCAGCCCCATCGCGCTGCGCTGGTGCGTTCGGCCGTGCGAGCCGTCCCCGCCGGCATGGCCGGGGTCGTGGTGGCCGACGGCACCCGGCCGGCCTGGCGCGCCGGTGCCTTCGACCGGGTCCTGGTCGACGCGCCGTGCACGGGGCTCGGCGCGCTGCGTCGCCGCCCGGAAGCCCGCTGGCGTCGCTCGCCGGAGGACCTCGACGACCTGGTCCCGCTCCAACGCCGCCTGCTCGCGGCCGCCCTCGACTCGGCCCGGCCCGGCGGCGTTGTCGGCTACGCGACCTGCTCGCCGGTGGTGGGCGAGACCGCGGAGGTCGTCCGGGGGGCGCTGGCGACCCGCAGCGACGTCACCCTGGAGGATGCACCCGCCCTGCTGCCGTGGCTCGAGGAGGCGGAGAGCGCCGTACTCCCCGGTGCCCTGCAGCTGTGGCCGCACCGGCACGGCACCGACGCGATGTTCCTCGCCGTCCTGCGCCGGTCGTAGGACCGGGGACCCCTAGGATCGACCCGTCATGGGATTCCAGATCACGCCGAGCATCCTCAACGCCGACCTGTCCCTGCTCGCGCACGAGGTCGGCCGCATCCCCAGTTCCGACTGGGTGCACGTGGACGTGATGGACGGCCACTTCGTGCCGAACCTGACGGTGGGCGCCCCGGTCATCGAGAGCCTGCGGCGGCACACCAAACTGCCGATCGATGCGCACCTGATGATCGAGGAGCCGGACCGGTGGGCGCCGGAGTACGCCGAGGCCGGCTGCGGCTCCGTCACCTTTCACGCCGAGGCCGCGCACGCGCCGGTGCGGCTGGCCCGGGAGCTGCGTGCCAAGGGGGCCAGGGCGGGCATGGCGCTCAAGCCGGCCACCCCGGTCGAGCCTTTCGGCGACATGCTGGGCGAGCTCGACATGCTGCTGCTGATGACCGTGGAGCCGGGCTTCGGCGGGCAGGAGTTCCTGGACATCGTGCTGCCCAAGATCCGCCGGGCCCGCTCGCTGATCTCGGCCGCGGGGCTGGAGGTCCGGCTGCAGGTCGACGGCGGTGTATCGCCGGACACCATCGAGCGCTGCGCGGAGGCAGGGGCGGACACCTTCGTCGCCGGGTCGGCCGTCTTCGGGGCCGACGACCCCGACGCGATGGTGAAGCAGCTGCGGGACCAGGCCGCCCGGGCCGCCACCCCCCGCTGACCGGTCAGCTTTGGCGGCGCCCAGACCGCCGACCAGTCAGCTTTGGCGGCGCCCAGACCGCCGACCAGTCAGTTTTGGCGAAGCCCAAATCACCATTCTTGACCGGTGGAGCGTCGTGCGGCGACCAGAAGTGACCGGTCGGCGCCCGTCAGGCGACCAGAAGTGACCGGTCGGCTGTGAGGGAGGCGACATAGGCGACCTGCCCCGCGCTGTGGCAATCTGTCCCTGACGAGCTGAACAGCTCGCGTGCTCTGGGGTCGGTGCAATTCCGAACCGGCGGTGACAGTCCGCGACCCGGTCACAGCCAGTGACCGGTTGACCAGGTGGAACTCCTGGACCGACGGTGAGAGTCCGGATGGGAAGCAGCACGCGCGGGTGGTTCCCGGGCGCCGACGTGCGCCGAGCCACCGGCACGCCCCGGGTCGCGACCGACCAGTGGACCGAAGCAGGGGCGATGACCGACTTCTCAGCCGCAGAGGAAGCCGCGATGCGGCGCGCCCTCGAGCTGGCCAGCACACCGGGGGTCCCGCTCGGCCCGAACCCTCGTGTCGGCTGCGTGCTGCTCGCACCCGGCGGCGCGACGGTCGCCGAGGGCTTCCACCGTGGCGCCGGGTCGCCCCATGCCGAGGCCGCTGCCCTGATGGCGGCAGGGGACCGGGCGAGGGGTACGACGGCCGTGGTCACCCTCGAGCCGTGCGACCACACCGGTCGCACCGGGCCGTGCACCCGGGCCCTGGTCGAGGCCGGTGTCGCTCGCGTGGTCTTCGCCCAACCGGACCCGAACCCGGTGGCCGCAGGTGGCGAGCAGGCGCTGCGCGACGCGGGCGTCGACGTCGCCTTCGGGCTGCTCGAGCACGAGGCCCGTGTGGTCAACCGCGCCTGGACCTTTGCCCTGGAGCACCAGCGACCCTTCGTGACCTGGAAGTTCGCCAGCACGCTGGACGGGCGGAGCGCAGCCGCCGACGGCACCAGCCGCTGGATCAGCTCGCTTCCCGCGCGCACCGACACCCACCGCCTCCGGGCGCAGTGCGACGTGATGCTCGTCGGGAGCAACACCGTCGCCGTCGACGACCCGGAGCTGACGGTGCGCGACGAGGACGACCAGCCGCTGCCGCACCAGCCGTTGCGGGCGGTGATGGGCCTGCGCGAGCTCGACAGCGACCGGCGGATCCTGGACGACCAGGCCGAGACCGTGCAGCTGCGCACCAGGGACCCCCACCAGGCGCTGCAAAGCCTGCACGGGCGGGACCGGCGCCACGTCTTCCTCGAGGGCGGCCCCACCCTGGCCGCTGTCTTCCTCGAGGCCGGTCTGGTCGACGAGGTGGTCTGCTACGTCGCCCCGATGCTGCTCGGCGCCGGGCGCAGCGCCGTCGCGGAGCTCGGCATCACCACCATCGCCGACGCCCGCCAGCTGTGCATCACCGACGTCACCACCCTCGGTGCCGGTGACCAGGCCAACGTCCGCATCACGCTGGCACCGGAAGGGGATCGCTGATGTTCACCGGGATCGTCGAGGAGCTCGGCGCCGTGGTCGCCCTGGAGGACCAGGGCGACGCCGTCCGCCTCACCGTCGAGGGCCCCCTGGTGACCACCGACGTCAAGCTCGGCGACTCGATCGCGGTCAACGGCTGCTGCCTCACGGTCTCGGTTCGCGACGCCGAGCAGCTGACCTTCGACATGATGCGGGAAACCCTCGACAAGACCTCGCTCGGCGCCCTCGCCGAGGGGGACCGGGTCAACCTCGAGCGGGCGGTGACACCGAGCGGGCGCCTCGGCGGCCACCTCGTCCAGGGCCATGTCGACGGCACCGGCACCCTGTTGCGTCGTACTCCCAGCGAGCACTGGGAGGTCGTCGAGCTGTCCCTGCCCGCCGAGCTGGCGCGCTACCTCGTGCCCAAAGGCTCGATCACCGTCGACGGTGTCTCGCTGACCGTCGTGGACGTCGGCGCCGAGGGATTCAGCGTCAGCCTGATCCCGGAGACGCTCTCGCACACCACGCTCGGGCTCAAGCAACCGGGCGACCCCGTGAACCTGGAGGTGGACGTGATCGCGAAGTACGTCGAGAAGATGCTTCAGGAGCGTGGGGAGGGAAGCGGCCGATGAGCTTCCTTGCCTGGCTCTACGACGCCCAGATCAGCGTGGCCGGCCATCCGATCACGTGGCGCGAGATCCTCGGCAACGCGTTCGGCTTCGCCTCGGCGCTCGGAGGACTGCGCCGCCAGGTGTGGGCGTGGCCGGTCGGCATCATCGGCAACGTGCTGCTGTTCAGCGTCTTCATCGCCGCCACCTTCCAGGCCGACGCTCAGGTGCCGCTCTTCGGCCAGGCCGGCCGGCAGGTGTTCTTCGTGATCACCAGCGTCTACGGCTGGTGGCGGTGGCGTCAGCTGCGGTCCGCGGCCGGCGCCGACGGCCAGTCCGCGATCAAGCCACGCTGGGCGACGGCGGGCGAGCGTACGGCGTACCTCCTCCTCGCGGTGGCCGGCGTGCTGGTCTGCCAGTGGGTGTTCGCGGTGATCGGCGCCGGCTGGCCCGCCCCCCGCTGGTACTACTGGTGCGATGCCTGGATCTTCGTCGGCTCGATGCTCGCCACCTACGCGATGGCCCGCGGCTGGACCGACTTCTGGCTGACCTGGATCGCCGTGGACGCCGTCGGGGTCCCGCTGCTCTGGCACTCCCACTACTACCCGACCGCGATCCTCTACGTGGTCTATGCCGCGCTGGTCGTCGCCGGCTTCCTCGTCTGGCTCCGGGCGGCCCGGCGGGAGGGCCCCGTCGACGCAGCGGAGGAGTCGGAGGTGATGACCGCATGACCGACAGCGACGCGAGCCGGCCCGGGCTGAGGCTCGACGCGGTCGAGGAGGCCATCGCGGACATCGCCGCCGGCAAGGCGGTCGTGGTCATCGACGACGCCGACCGGGAGAACGAGGGCGACATCATCTTCGCGGCCAGCAAGGCGAACCCCGCGCTGATGGCGTTCACGATCAGGTGGTCCAGCGGGGTGATCTGCGTGCCGATGCCGGCCGCCATGCTCGACCGGCTCGAGATCCCATTGATGACCCCGCACAACCGCGACAGGCTGCGCACGGCCTACACCGTCTCGGTGGATGCCCGTGACGGCGTCACCACCGGCATCTCCGCCCACGACCGGGCGCACACCGCGCGGGTGCTCGCCGACTCCGCGACCGAGCCGGGGGACCTCACCCGGCCCGGGCACGTCTTCCCGCTGCGCTACCGCGAGGGTGGTGTGCTGGTCCGTCGAGGACACACGGAGGCGGCCGTCGACCTGGCCCGGCTCGCCGGGCTGACCCCTGCAGGGGTGCTCGTCGAGGTGGTCAACGACGACGGCACCATGAAGCGCGGCCAGCAGCTGCGGGACTTCGCCGACGAGCACGGGCTGCGCCTGATCTCGATCGAACAGCTCGTGCACCACCGGCGGCGCACCGAGATGCACGTCGAGCGCCGTGCCCGGACCAGGCTCCCCACCGAGCACGGCGACTTCACCGCGTTCGGCTACCGGATCACCGTCGACGGCCCGGGTGACGACTCAGGGCACGTGGCCCTGGTGTACGGCGATCCCGCGGATCTGCGCGACGGCACGCCGGTGCTCACCCGGGTGCACAGCGAGTGCCTCACCGGGGACGTCTTCGGGTCGTCGCGTTGTGACTGCGGCCCGCAGCTGGACGAGGCGATGGACCGCATCGCCGCCGAGGGCAGGGGAGTCGTCATCTACCTGCGCGGCCACGAGGGGCGCGGCATCGGCCTGCTGGCCAAGCTGCAGGCCTACCAGCTGCAGGACGGCGGCCGCGACACCGTGGACGCCAACCTCGAGCTGGGGCTGCCTGCCGACGCCCGGCACTACGGCGCCGCCTCGCAGATCCTCCGCGACCTCGGGGTGGTCAGCGTCCGGCTGATGACCAACAACCCCGACAAGACCAGCAGCCTGGAGACCTACGGCATCCGGGTCACCGAGCGGGTGCCGTTGACGCCCAGGCCCAACGACCACAACCTCGCCTACCTGCAGACCAAGCGGGACCGGATGGGCCACGTGCTGCCCCACCTGGCCCCGGCGAGCGCCACGGATGGAGAGCCAGGATGAGTGGGCCCGGTGCCCCGGACACCGAGCCGGTCGACTGCCACGAGCTCCGCGTGGCAGTGGTGGCCGCGAGCTGGCACGAGCAGGTGATGGACGGCCTGGTCGCCGGTGCCCAGCGCGCGCTGGTCGAGCACCGGGTGGGGAACTCCGTGCTCGTCCGGGTCCCCGGCTCCTTCGAGCTGCCGGTCGTCGCCAGCGCGCTCGCCACCCAGGGCTTCGACGCCGTGGTGGCGCTCGGCGTCGTCATCCGCGGTGGCACGCCGCACTTCGAGTTCGTCTGCCGGGCCGCCACCGACGGGCTCAGCCGGGTCGCCCTCGACAGTGGCGTCGCCGTCGGCTTCGGCGTCCTCACCTGCGACACCGAGGAGCAGGCACTCGCCCGCTGCGGGGTCGAGGGCTCGCAGGAGGACAAGGGCTATCAGGCGACGGCGGCGGCGCTTCTCACCGCCACGACCTTGCGGCGGATCAAGCGCCGAGAACCCTTAGGCTGAGCCGGTGAAGACGTTCGAGGAGCTGTGGGCCGAGCTGCAGGAGAAGGCGACGACCCGCCCCGAGGGTTCCGGCACGGTGGCTGCCCTCGACGCCGGCGTGCACACCATCGGCAAGAAGCTGGTGGAGGAGGCAGCGGAGTCGTGGATGGCCGCCGAGCACGAGGGCCATGCCAGGGCGGCCGAGGAGATCAGCCAGCTGCTCTACCACGCGCAGGTGCTGATGCTCGCCTCCGGCCTCAGCCTCGACGACGTCTACGCCCACCTGTGAGATGACCCATGTCTGACGACCCGCTTCGGACAGCCCCGCCCCAGGGTGGCCTCCTGCGCATCGCGGTGCCCAACAAGGGCTCCCTGGCCGCCGCCGCCGCCGAGATGCTCCGCGAGGCGGGCTACCGCCAGCGCAGCGACAGCAAGGAGCTCACCCTCATCGACCCCGAGAACGGTGTCGAGTTCTTCTACCTGCGGCCCCGCGACATCGCGCTCTACGTCGGGTCGGGAACCCTCGACGTCGGGATCACCGGGCGTGACCTGCTGCTCGACTCCGGCGCCAAGGCCGAGGAGGCGCTCGCCCTCGGGTTCGGCCGCTCCCGGTTCCGGTTCGCGGCGCGCCCCGGTGAGCTCACCGACCTCGATCACCTCGCCGGCAGGCGCATCGCGACCTCCTACGTCGGTCTCGTCCGCCGCCACCTCGAGGAGCGAGGCCTGGAGGCGGAGGTGATCCGGCTCGACGGTGCCGTGGAGACCAGCATCCAGCTCGGCGTCGCCGACGTGGTGGCCGACGTCGTCGAGACCGGGTCGACGCTGCTCCAGGCAGGCCTGCAGATCATCGGCGACGTGGTGCTGGAGTCGGAGGCCGTGGTCGTCACCCGGTCCGATGCCCCGCACCCGGCCGATTTCGAGGTGTTCCGGCGGCGCATCGACGGCGTCCTGGTGGCCCGCTCCTACGTGATGATGGACTACGACATCCCCGACGCGGCCGTGGAGCAGGCGGTCGGGCTCACGCCGGGCATCGAGAGCCCGACGGTCTCCCCTCTGCACCGCGAGGGGTGGGTGGCGGTGCGTTCGATGGTGCCGCGTGACGGCGCCCAGCGGCTGATGGACCGGCTCTACGAGATCGGGGCCCGGGGGATCCTGCTCACCGACATCCACGCCTGCAGGCTCTGACCGGCGATGTCGGGTGCACCGGTCTCGTTGCCACACACGTGGCGCCCCTTCGGCGCCCGGATGGCGATCTTCGTCTTCGGGGGTGGGCTGGCGGTCGTGTTCGTCGCCGCCGGGATCCTGCTCGGCGACGAGGTCAACACCTTCACGATCTTCCAGAAGCTCACCGTGGCGGTCTTCGTGGTGCTGGCGGTCGGGTGCGCATGGGCCATCGCCCGTTGCCGGATCACCGCGGCCCCGGACACGGTCACGGTGGTCAACGGCTACCGTCGCCGGGTCTACGAGTGGCCGCAGGTGGTCGACGTGTCGCTCCGCCACGGCGCGCCCTGGGCGGGACTGGACCTGTCCGACGGCACCCAGATCTCGGTCGTGGCGATCCAGGGCTCCGACGGTCCGCGCGCCGAACGTGCCGTGCGGGAGCTGCGGGCGCTGATCGCCGCGCACACACCACCCGAGCCGGAGCGCTGAGCCGCGTCGGGAGCGGTCAGGCCCGGCGGATGCCGAAGCGACCGGACCAGGTGCTCCCGGGCTCGAGCTCGACGAGGTCGGTGCCAGAGTTGAACGCGTCCGCCGGCGAGGTCATCGGTTCCACTGCCAGCGACTCCCGGGCACCCCGCTCGAGGGTGTCGCCGGTGAAGACCTGGACCCAGGCGAAGGAGTCGTCCAGCCACATCTCGACCGCACTGCTCTGCCCCTCGACGCGCACGACGGCGAGCCCGTCGCCGCCGCGGATCAGGTCCGTGTAGGCGTCGTCGAGCTCGAGGGACCCGATCAGCCGCCCGGTGCGGAAGTCGTGGTCCCACGACACCGGGGCGGTGCCGACCGGCAGCGACCGCTCGTCGACCAGCTGGCGGGTCTCGGCGGGCACGGTCAGCGTGACGTCGTCGACCCGCCCAGCTCCGACTGCGAGATAGGGATGCATCCCTGCGGCGAACGGCGCGGGGGAGTGCGCCAGGTTGGTCGCGGTGAGGGTGATCGTCAGACCGCCGCCCGCCACCGCGTAGTCCGCCGTGACGTCCAGCGTCCACGGGTAGCCGGTCTGGGCCATCAAGCGGTAGCCGAGCCGGACCCGGTCGTCGGCCACCTCGAGCGGCCGCCAGGAGCACCAGCGGACGAGTCCGTGGATGGCGTTGCCGGTCTTCGGCTCCGAGATGGCCAGCTGCAGGTCCTGGCCGTCGAAGGCGTAGGCGCCGTCCCGGACCCGGTTGACCCACGGGACCAGCACCTGGCCCCGCCCGCCCGCCGGCCTCTCGTCGGCCGGATACCCCCGCAGGACCTCGACGCCGCGGTGGGTCAGCGACCGGATGCCGCCGCCCTCCACGACCACGGCCTCGTAGCCGTCCGCCGCGATCGTGAACTGCTCACCCGTCGGTGCCACCATGGGTCGCAGGGTACGCGACAGGTCAGTACGACGCAGTGCCGTCGACGTGGACACCGGCGCGCTCCCGGATCCGGTCCCGGTCGAAGAGCGCCTGCTCGTCCGCCATCCACTGCACCCAGCGCTCCCGCATCTGCTCCCCGTCGCGTCGCAGGCCCCGGGCCAGCCGCACGTCGGTCGGCACCTCGACCCAGACCAGCAGCGTGGTCAGCAAGGACCAGGCGCTGCCCCCGGAGCCGACCCCCTCGAGCACCAGCCAGGGGCCAGGCGCGACGACGTGCGCCTCGGCGTACTCCCCCCGAGCCCATTCGTAGCGCCGGTAGCTGCCCGGCCTCCCGTCGGACAGCGGGCCTAGCAGCCCGAGGACCATCGGGTCCACCCGGCCCAGGCCGTCCCAGCCGGGGTAGAGGTCGTCCATGTGCACCACCGGGGCGCCGTCGAGCCTGTCGGCCAGCGCTGTGGCCAGCGTGGTCTTCCCCGACCCGGCCGGGCCGTCGACACAGACCAGCCGGCCACTGCCCAGCGTGGCCGGGATCGCCGCGGCCGCCGCGACGATGCGCCCGGGCAGGCTCACCAGGCCTTGCCAAGCCCGCGGTAGGTCGGCACCGACTCGATGACGGCATCGCCGCTCACCAGGTGCACGGTGTTGGCGTGCTCGGCGAGCTCGCCGGCCTTGGCGTGCCGGAACCAGACCCAGTCGCCGATCGCCAGGGCCCGGGCGCCCGGGCCGGTCAGCGGGGTCTGCACCTCACCGGCGCCCTCGAGTGCGGTCAGGTGCAGCCCGAAGGGTGCCCACGGCAGCGGCAGCCGGTCCCGGCCCGCCGCGCCACTGGCGACGAAGCCACCGCCGGCGACGGTGACGACGTCCGCGGCGGGCCGCCGGACGACCGGGACACCGAAGAATGCCGCCGGCCGCGGCCGGAAGCTGCGGTAGTGGTCGAACAGGCCGGGGACCAGCAGCCCCGAGCCGGCAGCCACCTCGCTGACCACCGGGTCGCCAACTGTCGACTCGATCGAGCCGGAGCCACCGGCATTCCAGAACTCGAGCTCGGCGATCGTGGCCAGCGCCCGGGCGACCCGCTCCCGCCGGTCGGCCAGCTGGGCCACCGAGGCGCCCTTGAGGCGCCGGACGACGAAGCTCCGCGCGCGCTGGCCGGGCACGTCGTCGGGGACTCCGGCGACCTGCCCCTCGTAGGTCATCACGCCGACCAGCGCGAAGCCGCGGCGGACCACGTCGCGGGCCAGGCCGACCACCGGGTCGACGTCGGTCAACGGGGAGCGCTTGGGGCCGACGTGGGCCGGCCCGAGCCGCAGCCCGGCGTCCACGTCGATCGCCACCCGGACACCGGCCACCGGGCCGGCGGCGGCGACCACGTCGAGGTGGTCGACGCTGTCGACCATCAGGGTGATGGCGGCCCGTCCCCGCTCGCTGCCGAGGAGGAGGCCCAGGGCGGTGCCGTCGACGGTGGGGTAGCCCATGACCACGTCGTCGCAGAGGCCCTCGTCGACCAGCCACAGGGCCTCGCGCAGGGAGTAGGACAGCACGCCGTGGAACCCCGGCGTGCCGAGCGCGCGCGCCAGCAGCGTCGGCACCCGGATCGACTTCGAGGCGACGCGCACTGGCTTGCCAGCAGCCCGCCGGACGAGCTCGGCGGCGTTGGCGTCGAAGGCGTCCCGGTCGACCGCCACCAGCGGGCTCGCAGGGTCGTCCACACCGGCGACCGCTGGGCCCAGCCGGCGGGCGAGGCGCTGCCGCTCGACGGCCTCGTCGAGCGGTCGGTGCGGCGCCGTCACGAGATGCCGTGCCGGCGCAGGATCGCCTCGATGTCGTCCATGTCGTCGGGGCTCGCCGACTTGTTCTGGACGTTCTGCCGCGGCTTCGACCCGGGTTGCTGGATCGGGGCCTTCCCGGCCCCCGCGACGCGGGGGCGCCCTCGCGTGCCGACGCCTCGGGCGCGCATCGCACCGGAGGCCCCGAAGAGCACCACGGCGACGCCGGCCGCCACGATGCCGAGCCACACCACGGGGGAGAAGACCAGGTGGAGTGCCCAGGCGCCGACATCGCCGGCCACGTTGGCGGCAAGGTGCAGGGTGCCGGTCAACCAGGCGGCGATCGGCAGGATGCTCCACGCGAGCCCGCGCAGCCCGGCCGCGAGCCCGCGCCGCCGCCAGGCCAGCCAGCTGAGCACCCCGCCGAGCGCGGAGAGCACGCAGGCGACGGCGCCCCAGGTGACGAAGTCGTAGCCCACGGCCCCAGCCTACGGTCAGGCACGCACGGTTGAGAGGATCGGCGGGTGCGGACCATTCCCGATCCCGGTTTCGCCGGAGACGACGGCTCGGTCGACCCCGCGGTCGGGGCCGCCCTGGCGCGCTACGAGGCCGAGCCGCGCAGCCAGCTCGAGGCGCTGGCGGTGGTGCAGCACACGCGGGTGCTGGTGCCCGTGGTGGCGCTCCTGGGCGAGGTGGAGTACGACGACCACGGCCGCCCCCACGACAAGACCAGCGACATGGCCACCGTGCTGGTCGAGGGAGCCGACGGCCGCAAGGCGCTGCTGGCCTTCACCGGCACCGGTCCGCTGGAACGCTGGAACGCCGAGGCGCGGCCGGTCCCGGTCGCCCTGCCGGTCGCAGCCAGGTCGGCCGTCGACGACGGCGCCGACGCTCTCGTGCTCGACATCGCCGGCCCGGTGCTGTTCCCGGTCGAGGGCGAGCTGCTGCGCGCCCTCGCCGAGGGGAGCAGGCTGGTGCGGCTCGGCGACGGCTGGGGCTGGGCCCGGCCGGCCTGACGGCAGCGTTTCGACATCGGCAGCAGCCGTCCCGTACACTGGCAGGTGACCGACCGGTCATCTCGTGTGGCCGGTCCGACAAGCGGAGGCCTCCTCCCACCCGCATCGACCGCCACAGGTCGTCGGGTCACGGTCACGGGCGGGACGCCGTACGCCCCCGTCCGTCTCCTGGGGCTTCCGTGCGTCGACGCGGGGGCCCTCTTCCACATCCGGGGCCCAGGCGTGGTCGAAGCTCACCGCAACCGACCCCTGGAGGACCCATCAGCACTGAGCTGCGAATCAACGACCGGATCCGGGTGCCCGAGGTCCGGCTCGTCGGACCCAACGGCGAGACCGTCGGCATCGTCTCCACCGGCGACGCCCTCCGTCTCGCGCAGGAGGCCGACCTCGACCTCGTCGAGGTGGCCCCGCAGGCGCGCCCCCCGGTCTGCAAGCTCATGGACTACGGCAAGTTCAAGTACGAGAACGCGCAGAAGGCCCGAGAGGCGCGTCGCAACCAGACCAACACGGTGATCAAGGAGATGAAGCTCCGGCCGAAGATCGACGCGCACGACTACGAGACCAAGAAGGGCCACGTCGTGCGGTTCCTGCGCCAGGGCGACAAGGTCAAGATCACCATCATGTTCCGTGGCCGAGAGCAGCACCGCCCCGAGCTCGGATTCCGGCTGCTGCAGCGCCTCGCCGAGGACGTGCAGGAGCTCGGCTTCGTCGAGTCTGCGCCGAAGCAGGACGGCCGCAACATGATCATGGTGCTCGGGCCGCACAAGAAGAAGTCCGAGGCCAAGGCAGAGGTCAAGGCCGCCAAGCAGGAGCGTGCTGCGGCCCGCGAGGTGGAGCGAGCCGAGGAGCGTGCGGAGCGCACGGCCGCGCACACCGAGCTGCCGGCGCAGAAGAAGGAGCACAAGCGCTCGGAGAACCTCGATCCCGAGATCGAGGCCTGAGCGCCCCGAAGAGCACCGTGCCCACGGCGACCCGTGGGCACCGAACCGAGAAAGAGGACGAGATGCCGAAGAACAAGACGCACTCCGGTGCGAGCAAGCGCTTCCGGGTGACCGGGTCGGGCAAGATCCGCCGCCAGAAGGCCGGCCTGCGCCACAACCTGGAGAAGAAGCCCTCCTCGATGACACGCCGGATGTCCGGCACCACCGAGGTCGCCAAGGCCGACCGCAAGACGGCCCGCAAGCTGCTCGGTCTCTGACCCCCTCGTCCCCACCCCCGGTGGTCGACCTCGAGCCGACCGCCGCACCAGCACCAAGGAGTTCACATGGCACGCGTCAAGCGGGCGGTCAACGCCCAGAAGAAGCGTCGGGTCGTCCTCGAGCGCGCCGCCGGCTACCGCGGTCAGCGCTCGCGTCTCTACCGCAAGGCCAAGGAGCAGGTCACCCACTCGCTGGCCTACAGCTACGCCGACCGGCGCAAGAAGAAGGGCGAGTTCCGCAAGCTGTGGATCCAGCGGATCAACGCCGCCGCCCGCGCCAACGGCATCACCTACAACCGCTTCGTCCAGGGCCTCAAGGCTGCCGGTGTCGAGGTCGACCGCAAGATCCTGGCCGACCTCGCCGTCAACGACGCGGCTGCGTTCGCCGCGCTCGTCGACACCGCGAAGGCAGCGCTGCCCGAGGACGTCAACGCCCCGGCGAGCGCCTGAGCCGCACGCCTGGCGGTTTCCGGCCCGTCCGATGACCGACCTCCTCACCACCCGCAGCGGGCGGGTCAAGGCCGCGCGCAAGCTGACCCAGCGCAAGCATCGCGCCGAGCACCGGCTGTTCCTGGCCGAGGGGGCGAAGGCGCTCACCGAGGCGCTCGAGGCCGGCTGCGCGCGCGAGGTGTTCGCCACGGCAGCCGCGAGTTCGGCGTACGACGGTCTCCGCAGGGTGGTCACCGACCGCGGCCTGCCCTGGCAGGTCGCCGAGGTCGACGCGGTGGCGTCGCTGTCCGGCACCGTCACCCCGCAAGGGCTCGTCGCGGTCTGCCGGTTCCTCGACGTGCCGCCGGCCGAGTTGGTGGCCGGAGACGGTTTCCTCGCGGTGTGCGCTGACGTGCGCGACCCGGGGAACGCCGGCACCGTGATCCGCACCGCGGACGCGGCCGGCGCCGCCGGGGTGGTGCTGGCCGGCCACAGCGTGGACGCCTACAACGACAAGACCGTGCGGGCGACCGTCGGCAGCCTCTTCCACCTGCCGATCGCGCTCCAAGCAGACCTCGCCGCGCTGGTGCAGACCTTGCACGAGGAGGGCTGGACCGTTCTCGCGGCCGACGGGGCAGGCGACACGGACCTGTTCGACGCCGAGGGCCTGCTGACCGGCAAGGTGGCCTGGCTGTTCGGCAACGAGGCCTGGGGACTCCCGTCAGACCTGGCCGCCGTCGCCGACCACCGGGTGGCCATCCCGATCCTGGGTCGCGCGGAGAGCCTGAACCTCGCCGCGGCCGCCGCGGTGTGCCTCTACGCCACCGCCCGCACGCGGCGTCACTGGCCGGGCCGCACCAGCCCGCACTCGTAGGCCGTGACGACGGCGTGGACCCGGTCGCGCAGGCCGAGCTTCTGCGTCACGTGCACCAGGTGCGTCTTCACAGTCGCCTCGGAGAGGAACAGCTCGGCGGCGATCTCGGCATTGGTGAGCCCCCGGGCGACGCAGCGGAGCACCTCGAGCTCCCGGTCGGTGAGCGAGTGCAGCCGCCCGGGCACGCCGTCGGGCGCCGGGCCGCGGCCGAAGCGGTCCAGCAGCCGGCGGGTCAGCTCCGGGTGCAGCACCGCATCCCCAGCAGCCACCGTCCGGATCGCGCCGACCAGCTGCTCCCGGCGCGAGTCCTTGAGCAGGAACCCGCTGGCGCCGGCGTGGATCGCCTCGTAGAGGTAGGTGTCCTCGTCGTACGTGGTCAGCATCAGCACCCGCGTGGACGACCCGGACGCGACGACCTCCCGGGTGGCGGCCAGCCCGTCCAGCACCGGCATCCGCACGTCCATCAGCACCACGTCGGGGGCGAGCTCGCCGACCAGCGCCACCGCCTCGCGGCCGTCCTTCGCCTCGCCGACCACCTCCACACCGTCCTCGACGTCGAGGATCAGCCGCAGACCGTCGCGGACCAGCGCCTGGTCGTCGGCGACGAGCACCGTGGTCATGCCGGCTCCAGAGGCAGCGTGGCGCACACCCGGAAGCCGCCGTCGGGCGTCGGGCCGGTCTCCACCCACCCGCCGAAGATCGCCGTTCGTTCGGCCATCCCGACCAGCCCGTGGCCGGCGCCGGACAGCTCCCGCTCGGGCTCGCCGGCGGTGTTGACGACCTCCAGCACGACAGCCGTGGGGGTACGACGCAACGCGACCCGCGCCGCCGCACCGCGGGCGTGCTTCATCGCGTTGGTCAACGACTCCTGGGCGATCCGGAACAGCACCATGCCCATGCCGTCGGGCAGGTCGCCGAGCCCCTCGTCGATCTGGCAGGTGGCCTCCTGCCCCGCCTGCCGCAGCGACTCCACCAGGCGGACGACGTCGGCCACGCCCGGCTGCGGCGCCAGCAGCAGGTCGTCCTCCTCGCGCAGCACCCCGAGCATTCGCCGCATCTCCGCCAGTGCCTCGCGCCCACTGCTCTCGATCGCCTCCAGCGGCCCGCGCACACGGGCGGGGTCGCTCTCCAGCACGCCGCTGGCCGCCATCGCCTGCATCACCACGACGTTGACGTTGTGGGTGACCACGTCGTGCAGGTCCCGCGCGATCTTGGCGCGCTCGACGGAGACGGCCTCCGCGCGCAGCCGCTCCGCATCGATCGCCGACCGCCGCTGGACGCCGGCCCGCCGCGCCGTCCCCACGAGCAGGCCGGCCACCAGCGCCAGCACCAGGACGCTGGTCCACATCAGGTAGGACCAGACCTCGGTGTCGTCGTTCAGGCTGAGTCCCGGGTCGCGGGTGTCGTGGAGCGCGCTGAGGGCGACCACACCGAGGACCCCGGCCGCGAGGCGCCGCCAGCTCGCGTACGCGCCGAGCGAGTAGATCCCGAGGAGGGCCGGGAAGAGCGCGAACGCCCCCTCCACGCCGGCCGAGGTGGCCAGGGCGTGCAGCGAGTAGGCGGCGTAGAAGCCGACCACCGCCAGCTCCGGCCGGGTGCGCCGCCACAGCAGCGCGAGGTCGCCGGAGAGGAAGAGCGGGAACGTCCACCAGGGACTGCCGGCGATGTCGGTGGGGGTGCCGATCCCGAGGAACTCGCGGTCGAGGAGCAGCGCGACGAAGACGGCCACCAGCAGCGCGTCGAGGGCCAACGCGCGACCTCGGGGCAGACCCAGGCGCCTGGTCACGACAGGATGCTAGGACTGCGAGGGCCCTGTTGACCTCCTCTTCGCAGTTGAGTGGTCTCATCTCCCGGGTTGACCCGGACCACCTGCCGGCTCGATGTGCACCGTCGGGTGTGAACCGCAGGCTGGTTCCTCCCGACCAGGAGGTTCCCATGTCAGCTCTCTCGCCCCGGTCCACGGACCTGACCGGCAACCGGCTCGTGCTCACCGGCGCCGTGCTCTACCTGCTCGAATGGGTGGCGATCGTCGCCGCCGGCGTCGGCGTGCCCCTCGGCGCGACCGCCTCCACCCATGACGTCGCGTCCGCCTACGCCGGCCACACCGAGGCCCTCGGCTGGGCCGCCGGTTGGTTCTCGGTGGTCCTGCTGGGTCGCGTGCTGCTGATGGTCGGCCTGCGCTCCGCACTGTCCCGCTCCGGCCGCGCCCATCCGCTGATGGACGCCGCGGTGGCGGCGATGGCGGTCAGCGTCACCCTCGAGATCGTGGTGTACGCCGTGACGGCCGGCGCCTCCTGGTCGCTGACGCACGGGGGCTCCCTCGCCACCACCCGGGCCCTGGACGCCGTCGCGTTCCAGGCCAACGAGACCATCTACGGACCACTGGGGGTCTCGGTGCTCTGCGCCGCGGTCGCGATGTGGCGCTCGGGACTGTTCTCGCAGGCGCTCTCGGTTCTCGGCGTGGTCTCGGGAGCAGCGTTCACGATCATGGGCATCGCCTTCGTCGCACCTCGCTTCGCGGGCATTGCCGGCGCGCTCAGCGCTGCTGCGCTGCCGCTGTGGATCTGGATGATCTGGACCGGCGTCGTGGCCTGGCGCGCGCGCAGCAGCAGCGCAAGTTGGCCGAGTGAGGTGCCGGCTGCTCGTTAGGGTGTCGCCATGGGAGCCGACAACGTGCTGGACCTGCTGCCCGACGGCGTGGTGGTGGCCGGGCGCGACGGCACGGTGACGACCGTCAACGCGGCGGCCCGTCGGATGCTCGGGTCAGGAGCCCGGGCGGGGGCCCGGCTCGCGGACGCCGTCTGCCTGCTCGACCAGGACGGCCGCGACTGGTTCGGCACCGTGCAGCCCTACGCCGGGCTCAGCACCCGCAAGGCGGTCCCGGAGCAGTCGTGGGTGCTGCCGGACGGCGGCGAGGTGCTGGTCACCGCCCAGCTCGGCCGCTCCAAGGCCGGCGGCCCGATCGAGTCGGTGGCCCTGGTGCTGCGGTCCGCGCGCGGCCGGGAGCGTCTCGACCGCGAGCGCTCGGACCTGGTCGCCACGGTCGCCCACGAGCTGCGCTCGCCCCTCACCGGCGTCAAGGGGTTCGTCACCACGTTGCTCAACCGCTGGGACCGGCTCAACGACGACCAGAAGAAACTGATGCTGACCACGGTCGCCACCGACTCCGACCGGCTGGCCCGGCTGATCACCGAGCTGCTCGACGTCGCCCGCATCGACACCGGCCGGCTCTCTCTCTACCGTCGCGAGCTCGAGCTGGTGCCGCTGGTGGACCGGGTCGTGGACTCGGTGCGGGCGGGTACGACGCGCACCATCCTCGTCGAGCACGACGACCCGGACGCCGTGGTGTTCGCAGATCCCGACAAGTTCACCCAGGTGCTGACCAACCTGGTGGAGAACGCCGTACGGCACGGTGACGGCACCATCCGCGTCGGCACCGAGCCGGTGTCCGAGCCGTTGAAGGGCGTGCAGGTCACCGTCGACGACCAGGGCGAAGGGATCGAGGAGGACATCCGCAAGCGGGTGTTCACCAAGTTCTGGAAGCACGGCATCCGCGGCGGCTCCGGCCTGGGGATGTACATCGTGCACGGGCTCACCCAGGTGCACGGCGGCGACGTGCGGATCGACGACGCGCCCGGTGGTGGGGCGCGCGTGATGATCCGGTGGCCCAGTCACGGACCCAGCCTGGATCCGGGCGAGGTCGCCGAACGGTGAAACCGGTTCGCGGTCGGTCCGCACCGGTTCCTAGACTGCCCCTGCACCAGCGGCATCGAGAAAGGCAGTCATGTCGGGGCCGAACAGCGACTACGACCCGGTCGAGGTCACTCCCTTGAAGGAGGCCGAGGTCGAGGCGATGCGCGAGGCCGCGCTCCAGGCGGTCGCCGGGGCCACCGACCTCGACCAGCTGCGACAGGTGCGGCACGACCACGCCGGGGACCGGTCGCCGCTCGCGCTGGCCAACCGCGAGATCGGCGCGCTGCCGCCCCAGGCCCGCAAGGAGGCCGGGATGCGGGTCGGCAGGGCGAGGGGAGCGGTCAACCAGGCCATTGCTGCCCGGCAGGCCGAGCTCGAGGCCGCGGACGAGGAGCGGATGCTGGCCGAGGAGGGCGTCGACGTCACGCTGCCCTGGGACCGCAGGCCCCGAGGCGCCCGGCACCCGATCACGATGATGTCGGACAAGGTCGCCGACGTCTTCGTGGCGATGGGCTGGGAGGTGGCCGAGGGTCCGCTGGTCGAGGCCGAGTGGCTCAACTTCGACGCGCTCAACCTCGGTCCGGACCACCCGGCGCGCACCATGCAGGACACCTTCTGGACCGAGCCGACCGACAACCACGTCGTGCTGCGCACGCACACCTCACCGGTGCAGGCCCGCACGATGCTGACCCGGGAGCCACCGGTCTACGTGATCTGCCCCGGTCGTGTCTTCCGGACCGACGAGTACGACGCCACCCACAGCCCGATGTTCCACCAGGTCGAGGGCCTGGTCGTCGACGAGGGCATCACGATGGCGCACCTGAAGGGCACCCTGGACCACTTCGCGCAGTCGATGTTCGGAGACGGCATCACGACCAGGTTCCGGCCGTCGTACTTCCCGTTCACCGAGCCCAGTGCCGAGGTCGACCTGGTCTGCTTCGTCTGCCGCGACCGGTCGCCAGCCCGCGAGTCCTGCCGCACCTGCCGTGGCGAGGGCTGGATCGAGTGGGGCGGCTGCGGCGTGGTGAACCCGCGGGTGCTGGTCGCCTGCGGGGTCGACCCGGACCGCTACACCGGGTTCGCCTTCGGGATGGGCATCGACCGCACCCTGATGTTCCGCCACGGTGCGGAGGACCTGCGGGCGGTCTTCGAGGGCGACGTCCGCTTCAGCCTGGCATTCGGTTCGGAGCTCTGATGAAGGCACCTGTCTCCTGGATCCGCGACTACGTGGACCTGCCCGCCGACGTGACCACCGAGGACCTCGCCGGCCGGCTCACCGCGCTCGGGCTCAAGCTCGAGTCCATCCACCGGGCCAGCGTCGACATGCGGGGCCCGTTGGTCGTCGGCAGGGTGCTGACGATGCAGCCGGAGCCGCAGAAGAACGGCAAGACGATCAACTGGTGCACGGTCGACGTCGCCGACGCCAACGGCACCGGCGAGCCGCAGGGCATCGTCTGCGGCGCCCACAACTTCGCCCCCGGCGACCTCGTCGTCGTGGTGCTGCCGGGCGGGGTGCTGCCGGGTGGCTTCGAGATCTCCGCACGCAAGACCTACGGCCACCTTTCCGCGGGCATGATCTGCTCCTCGCGCGAGCTCGGGATCGGTGACGACCACGCAGGCATCATCGTGCTGCCTCCCGACGCCGGCCAACCGGGCGACGACGCCATGGCGGTGCTCGGGCTCGACGAGGAGACCATCGAGTTCGAGATCAACCCCGACCGGGCCTACGCGCTCTCGCTGAGAGGGGTGGCGCGCGAGGTGGCCCTGGCGTACGGCGTTGCCTTCCGCGACCCCGCCGACCGCAAGGTCCCCGACCCGAACGACGACGGCTACCCGGTCGCGGTCGACGACCCCGCCGGCTGCCCCGTCTTCGTCACGCGCACGGTGGCCGGCTTCGACCCGTCGGCCGCGACCCCGGGCTGGATCACCCGCCGGGTGCGCCAGGCCGGGATGCGGCCGATCTCGCTCGCCGTCGACGTCACCAACTTCGTGATGCTGGAGCTCGGCCAGCCGATCCACGGCTACGACCGCGACAAGCTCTCCGGCCCGATCCGGGTGCGCCGGGCCACGCCGGGGGAGCGGCTGACCACGCTCGACGGTGCGGTCCGGGAGCTGAGCCCCGAGGACCTGCTGATCACCGACAACTCCGGGCCGATCGGCCTGGCCGGCGTGATGGGTGGCGAGACGACCGAGCTGTCGTCGACGACCACCGACATCGTGATCGAGGCCGCGAACTTCGACCCGGTGAGCATCTTCCGCACCCAGCGGCGGCACAAGCTGCCCAGCGAGGCCTCCCGGCGCTTCGAGCGCGGCGTGGACCCGACCATCGCGGCCGCAGCTGCCGACCGGGTCGCCGAGCTGCTCGTCGAGCACGGTGGGGGTGAGATCGAGGACGGCATCACCCAGGTCGGGCAGCCACCGACGCCGCGGAGGATCACCATCGACGCCGACCTGCCCGCCCGCATCACCGGCATGCCCGTCGACCGGGCCACGACCGTCGCGAACCTCGAGGCGATCGGCTGCGAGGTCCGCGCCGACCGATACCGGCTCACCGCCACCGTGCCGCCCTGGCGGCACGACCTCACCGACCCCTTCGACCTGGTCGAGGAGGTGGCCCGGATCGTCGGCTACGACCGGGTTCCCTCCGTGCTGCCGGCGGCCCCGGCCGGCCGCGGGCTCAGCAAGGACCAGTCGCTGCGTCGCCGGGTCGGCCGCAGCCTGGCCGGTGCCGGCTTCGTCGAGGTGGTCACCTTCCCCTTCGTCGGGACCGCCGACTTCGACGCCCTCGGCCTGGACGCCGCGGACGAGCGTCGTACCTCCCTGCGCCTGGCGAACCCGCTGCGCGCCGAGGAACCGCTGATGACCACGACGCTGCTGCCGGCGCTGCTGCGCACGGTGGCGCGCAACGCCAGCCGGGGCGCCGACGACGTGGCCGTCTTCGAGACCGCGACCGTGACCCTGCCGCACGGCGGGCCGGCCGCGCCCATCCTGCCCGTGGACCGGCGGCCGACCGAAGGGGAGTGGGACGACCTCAACAAGGCGCTCCCGGCGCAGCCGTTGCACCTCGCCCTGGCGCTCGCCGGCGAGCGTGAGCGGGGCGGCTGGTGGGGAGAGGGCCGCCCGGAGTGCTGGGCCGACGCGATCCAGGGCATCCGCGACGTCGCCGCCGCGCTCGGCCTCGAGGTGGACGTGCGCGCCGCGGCCCGGGCGCCGTGGCACCCCGGCCGGTGTGCGGAGATCCTCCTCGGCGGGGTCTCGATCGGCCACGCCGGCGAGCTGCACCCGCGGGTGTGCCAGGCCTACGGCGTGCCGGCACGCACGTCGGTCGCCGAGGTCGACCTCGACACGCTCCTGCAGCGCGCGGCGTCGGTCACCCCGGCGCCTGCGCTGTCCACCTACCCGGTGGCGAAGGAGGACGTGGCGCTGATCGTGGACCAGGCGGTGCCGGCCGCCACCGTGGCAGCCACGCTCCGCGAGGGCGCCGGTCCGCTGTGCGAGTCGGTGCGGCTGTTCGACGTGTACACCGGGGAGCAGGTCGGCGAGGGCCGCAAGTCGGTCGCCTTCGCGCTCCGCTTCCGCGCCCCGGACCGCACGCTCACCGAGCCCGAGACCGCGGAGGCGCGGGAGTCGGCGGTGGCGCTGGCGGTCGAGAGGCACGGCGCGGTCCGCCGCTGACCCGGTGTGCAGAGACATACATGACCGTGTATGGTCATGCACATGGCGAAGAGACGCGTGGCGGTCGCGGGGGCCAGCGGCTACGCCGGGGGCGAGGTGCTGCGTCTGCTGCTCGTCCATCCGGGCGTCGAGCTCGGCGCGCTGACCGGCGCCAGCAACGCCGGCGAGACCCTCGGCAACCTCCAGCCGCACCTGCTCCCGCTGGCCGAACGGGTGCTCGAGGAGACCAACGCCGACACCCTCGCGGGCCACGACGTCGTCTTCCTGGCGCTGCCTCACGGGCAGTCCGCGGCGATCGCCGAGCAGCTCGGTGAGGAGGTCGTGGTCATCGACTGCGGCGCCGACTTCCGGCTCACCGAGCCGCAGGACTGGGAGAGGTTCTACGGCTCGAAGCACGCAGGCTCCTGGCCCTACGGCCTTCCCGAGCTGCCCGGCCAGCGGCACAGGCTCGCCGGCCAGCACCGGATCGCGGTGCCCGGCTGCTATCCCACGGTCTCGACCTTGACGCTCAGTCCCGCGGTGGCCGCGGGACTCATCGAGACCGACGACATCGTCGTGGTCGCCGCGAGCGGCACCAGCGGAGCCGGCAAGGCGGCCAAGCCGCACCTGCTCGGCAGCGAGGTGATGGGCTCCACGTCCGCCTACGGTGTCGGCGGCGTCCACCGGCACACGCCCGAGATCGTGCAGAACCTCTCGGGGCTGACCGAGGCCGAGGTCCGGGTGTGCTTCACGCCGCTGCTGGTCCCGATGCCGCGCGGGATCCTGGCCACCGGCAGCGCGACCCTCGTCGACGGCGTCACCGCCGAGGACCTGCGCACGACCTACGCGAAGGCGTACGACGACGAGCCGTTCGTGCACCTCCTCCCCGAGGGCCGCTGGCCGGCCACCGGCTCGGTCCTCGGCTCCAACGCCGTCCACGTGCAGGTGACCGTCGACGAGGCGGCCGGCCGGATGGTGGCGGTCGGAGCCGTCGACAACCTCGCCAAGGGCACCGGAGGCGCCGCCGTCCAGTGCATGAACCTCGCACTCGGCATCGACGAGACAACGGGGCTGACCACGGTCGGGTTGGCGCCATGAGCGAGCCCGAGACGGACACGGCCCCGGCAGCGTCGTACGTCCTGCATCGCTTCCCGGAGACCCTCGCGGTCGTGGGCCTGCCCGCCGGCACCGAGGTCCCCGACTGGGCAGAGTCCAGCTCGATCTTCTCGGTGACCGCCACGGCGACCGAGACCTCGATCGTCTGCGCCCGGCGCAGCGTGCCGAAGAAGGTCAGGCAGGCCGGCCCGTTCACCGCCTTCGAGGTCCAGGGACCGCTGGACCTGGCGCTCACCGGGGTCCTGGGCACGTTGCTGGCTCCACTGGCCGACGCCGGGATCAGCGTGTTCACCATCTCCACGTTCGGGACCGACTGGATCCTCGTGCCCCAGGGCGGCGCGAACGACGCGGCGGAGCAGTGGCGACGACGGGGGCACACCGTCGACCAGGCCGTCCCCGTCAAGCAGGAGCGCACGAAGAGATGAGCATCACCCACCCGAAGGGCTTCCGGGCCGCCGGCGTCGCCGCCGGGCTGAAGAGCAGCGGGGCCCGCGACATGGCCCTGGTCGTCAACGACGGTCCGAGCGCCGCGAGCGCCAGCGTGTTCACCGCCAACCGCTGCAAGGCCAACCCGGTGCTGTGGAGCCAGGAGATCGTCAAGGACGGCACCGTGCGGGCCGTCGTCCTCAACTCCGGGGGCGCGAACTGCTACACGGGCCCCGACGGCTTCCAGACCACCCACGCCGTGGCCGAGCGAGTCGCCGGGCACCTCGGCGCCGGGGCGGTGGACGTTGTCGTCTGCTCCACCGGGCTGATCGGCCTGGCCAACGACCGACGCCGGCTGCTCGCCGGCGTCGACGCCCTGGCCGGGGCGTTGGACGCGGCCGGGGGTGCGACCGCAGCGGAGGCGATCATGACCACGGACACCGTCGACAAGCAGGTCGTCGTCGAGGGCGCCGGCTGGTCGGTCGGCGGGATGGCCAAGGGCGCCGGCATGCTGGCCCCGCAGCTGGCCACGATGCTGGTGGTGCTCACCACCGACGCGGACGTGCCGGCCGACGATCTCGACCGCGCGCTCCGGGCGGCGACCCGGGTCAGCTTCGACCGACTGGACTCCGACGGCTGCATGTCCACCAACGACACCGTGACCCTGCTGGCGAGCGGGGCCAGCGGGATCGCACCGGCACTCGACGACTTCACTGTCGCGCTCACCCAGGCCTGCACCGACCTGGCCATGCAGCTGCTGAAGGACGCCGAGGGCGCCGAGCACGAGATCGCGATCACCGTGCTGAATGCGGCCGTCGAGGCCGACGCGGTCGACGTCGGCCGGAGCATCGCGCGCAGCAACCTCTTCAAGGCCGCCGTCTTCGGCAAGGACCCCAACTGGGGCCGGGTGCTGGCCAGCATCGGCACCACCGGGGCCGCCTTCGACCCGGCCGACCTCGACGTCGCGATGAACGGTGTCTGGGTCTGCCGCGGCTCCACGCCGGCCGAGGACCCGGCGAAGGTCGACCTGTCCGCCCGTGAGGTGAGCGTCACCGTCGACCTCAAGGCGGGAACCGAGCGGGCCACCGTCTGGACCAACGACCTCACCCACGCCTACGTGCACGAGAACAGCGCCTACAGCTCATGACCGAGCAGCCGAAGCCGGCCGGGAAGACCCCCGAGGCCGCGACCCTGGCCGCAGCGCTGCCGTGGCTGATGCGCTACCACGGGAAGATCATCGTGGTGAAGTACGGCGGCAACGCGATGACCGACGACACCCTCAAGAAGGCGTTCGCCCAGGACATCGTCTTCCTGAGGTACGCCGGGTTCAAGCCGGTCGTCGTGCACGGTGGCGGCCCCCAGATCTCCCGGATGCTCGACCGGCTCGGCATCGAGTCGGAGTTCCGGGGCGGCCTGCGGGTCACCACGGACGAGGCCATGGACGTCGTCCGGATGGTGCTGGTCGGCCAGGTCCAGCGTGAGCTCGTCGGCCTGCTCAACCAGCACGGGCCGCTGGCAGTCGGCCTGTCCGGAGAGGACGCCGGGCTCTTCACCGCCAGGCGCACCGGCACGGTGGTCGACGGTGAGGAGGTCGACCTGGGCCTGGTCGGCGAGGTCGCCCGCGTGCGCCCCGAGGCGGTCCTCGACGTCATCGAGGCCGGCCGGATCCCGGTGATCTCCTCGGTCGCGCCCGATCCCGAGGGAGCGATCCACAACGTCAACGCAGACACCGCCGCCGCGGCGCTGGCTGCCGCGCTCGGGGCCGAGAAGCTCCTGGTGCTCACCGACGTCGAGGGCCTCTACCGCGACTGGCCGGACAGCGACGACGTGATCTACGAGATCAGCCCAGACTCGCTCGAGGAGCTGATGCCGAGCCTGGCCAGCGGCATGGTCCCGAAGATGACCGCCTGCCTCGACGCGCTGCGCGGCGGAGTCCCGCGGGCCACCGTCGTGGACGGTCGCGAGCCGCACGCCGTGCTCCTGGAGATCTTCACCGACGAGGGCGTCGGGACCCAGGTGCTGCCGGGCGTCACCACCAAGGTGCGCAAGGCCCACCAGCAGCTGCCCCGGACCGCGAAGGAGACCGCCTGATGACCGACCTGCAGCAGCGCTACGCCGCCGCGCTGATGAACACCTTCGGGCCGCCGAAGCTCGTGCTCGCCCGCGGCGAGGGCGCCCACGTCTGGGACACCGACGGCAGGGAGTACATCGACCTGCTCGGCGGCATCGCCGTCAACGTGCTCGGCCACGCCCACCCCCGTCTCGTCGACGCGGTCACCGCCCAGCTGCAGACGCTGGGCCACGTGTCGAACTTCTTCGCCACCGAGCCGCAGGTCCAGCTGGCCGAGAAGCTGCTCTCGCTCCTGGGGCAGCCAGAACCCGCGCAGGGCAAGGTGTTCCTCGCCAACTCCGGCACCGAGGCCAACGAGGCGGCGCTCAAGCTCACCCGCCGCACCGGCCGCACCCACCTGGTCGCCGCCGAGGGCTCCTTCCACGGACGCACGATGGGCGCGCTGGCGCTGACGCACAAGGCCGCCTACCGCGAGCCCTTCGAGCCGCTGCCCGGCGAGGTCAGCTTCGTCCCGTACGACGACCCCGCCGCCCTGGCCGCTGCGGTCACCGACCACACCGCAGCCATCGTGCTCGAGCCCGTCCAGGGGGAGGCCGGGGTGGTCGTCCCCGCGCCCGGCTATCTGGCCGCGGCCCGCCGGATCGCCGACGACCACGGCGCCCTGCTGTGGCTCGACGAGGTGCAGACCGGGATGGGCCGGACCGGCGCCTGGTTCGCCCACCAGCGCCCGGGCGTGGAGTCGGTCACCGCCGACGTGATCACCCTGGCCAAGGGGCTGGCCGGCGGCTTCCCCATCGGAGCCTGCCTCGCCACCGGGGCCGCGTCCGACCTGCTCCAGCCCGGCAACCACGGCACCACGTTCGGGGGCAACCCGGTCGCGGCCGCGGCGGCGCTCGCGGTCATCGGCACGATCGAGGGGAACGACCTCCTCGCCCGCGCCGGGGACCTCGGCAGCCGGCTCCGCGCGGGCCTGGCCACCGACCCCCGAGTCACCGAGGTGCGCGGCGCCGGCCTGCTGATCGGCCTCGACCTCGCCGAGCCGAGGGCGGCCGAGGTGCTCACCGCGGCCCAGACAGCCGGCTTCATCGTCAACAACACCACGCCCGACCGGATCCGGCTGGCGCCGCCGCTGGTCCTCACCGACGAGGACGCCGACGCGTTCGTGCAGGCGTGGCCGGGGATCCTCGACGCGGCGATGGGACCCGTGTCATGAGGCACTTCCTGCGCGACGACGACCTGACCCCCGCCGAGCAGGGCGCCGTCCTCGAGCTTGCCCAGCGGATGAAGGCAGCGCCCTACGACGCCAAGCCGCTCGCCGGGCCTCGCACCGTGGCCGTGCTGTTCGACAAGCCTACGCTGCGTACCCAGTCCTCGTTCGCGGCCGGCATCGCGGAGCTCGGTGGCTTCCCGATGGTGATCGACGCCAACCTGGCCAGGGTCGGCGTCCGGGAGTCGATCGCGGACACCGCCCGGGTGCTCGGCCGACAGGCCAGCGCGATCGTCTGGCGCACGTTCGACCAGTCGCGCATCGAGGAGATGGCGGCCAACGCGGGTGTGCCCGTCGTCAACGCGCTCACCGACCAGTTCCACCCGTGCCAGACGCTTGCCGACCTGCTGACCGTCAAGGAGCACCGCGGCGACCTGGCCGGGCAGACGCTGGTCTTCCTCGGTGACGCGGCCTCCAACATGGGCCACTCCTACCTCCTCGCCGGCGCGCTGGCCGGGATGCACGTCCGGGTCAGCGCGCCCAGCGGCTTCGCGCCCGACCCGGCCGTGCTGGCCCGGGCGCAGGCGATCGCGGCACAAACCGGGGGCTCGGCATCCGTCGTGGCCGACCCGAAGGCAGCCGCAGAAGGCGCAGACGTGCTCGCCACCGACACCTGGATCTCGATGGGCAAGGAGGAGCAGGAGGCCGAGCGGCTGAGTGCGTTCCTCCCGTGGCAGCTTGGCGATGACCTGCTCGCCGCCGCCAGGGACGACGCGATCGTGCTGCACTGCCTGCCCGCCTATCGCGGCAAGGAGATCACGGCCTCGGTCATCGACGGCCCCCGAAGCGTGGTCTGGGACGAGGCGGAGAACCGCCGGCACGCGCAGAAGGCCCTGCTCGCCTGGCTGCTGGAGCACACCGATGAGTGAGGTGGCCCACATCCCGGTGACCAAGCGGGCCCGGCAGCAGCGGATCGTCGAGCTGCTCACGACCGAGCAGGTGCGCTCGCAGACCGAGCTCGCGGAGCTGCTGCTGGCCGACGGCGTCGCGGTCACGCAGGCCACGTTGAGCCGTGACCTGGTCGAGCTCGACGCCGTCAAGGTGCGTTCGACGGCCGGCGCGCTGGTGTACGCCGTACCCTCCGAGGGCGGGGACCGCACCCCGGTGGTGGCCCGCGAGACCGCCGCCAGCGAGGCCCGGCTGGGCCGGCTGTGCGCTGAGCTCCTCGTCTCTGCCGAGGCGTCGGCCAACCTGGTCGTGCTGCGCACCCCGCCGGGGGCGGCCAACTTCCTGGCCTCGGCGATGGACAAGGCCGAGCTCGGCGACGTCCTCGGCACCATCGCCGGTGACGACACCGTGCTGGTGATCTCCCGCGAGCCCGCCGGCGGCGGTGCGCTGGCCCGACGATTCCTGGCCCTCGCCAACGGCGAGGGCCCCGGGGACCAGCAACACAGCCAGCACTCCTGACAACCCGCACCATCGAGACCAACGAAGGAACCACGTGAGCAAGGTCCTCACCTCCCTGCCGGTCGGTGAACGCGTCGGCATCGCCTTCTCCGGCGGCCTGGACACCTCGGTCGCCGTCGCCTGGATGCGCGCCAAGGGCGCAGTCCCGTGCACCTACACCGCCGACATCGGGCAGTACGACGAGGCGGACATCGAGGGCGTGCCCGGCCGGGCGATGCAGTACGGCGCGGAGCTCGCCCGGGCCGTCGACTGCAAGCGCGAGCTGGTGGAGGAGGGCCTCGCCGCGATCGCCTGCGGCGCGTTCCACATCCGCTCGGCCGGGCGGGCCTACCTCAACACGACACCGCTCGGCCGCGCGGTCACCGGCACCATGCTGGTGCGCGCGATGCACGAGGACGGGGTCGACATCTGGGGTGACGGCTCGACCTTCAAGGGCAACGACATCGAGCGGTTCTACCGCTACGGACTGCTCGCCAACCCCGAGCTGCGGATCTACAAGCCCTGGCTGGACGCCGACTTCGTCACCGAGCTCGGCGGCCGCGCAGAGATGAGCCAGTGGCTGACCGAGCGCGAGCTGCCCTACCGCGACGCCTCGGAGAAGGCCTACTCCACCGACGCCAACATCTGGGGCGCCACCCACGAGGCCAAGACGCTGGAGCACCTCGACGTCTCGCTGGAGACCGTCGAGCCCATCATGGGGGTCAGGTTCTGGGACCCATCGGTGGCGATCGACCCCGAGGACGTCACGATCCGCTTCGACCGCGGCCGTCCGGTGGCCATCGACGGCAAGGAGTTCGACGATCCCGTCGAGCTGGTGCACCAGGCCAACGCGATCGGCGGCCGGCACGGCCTGGGCATGTCGGACCAGATCGAGAACCGGATCATCGAGGCCAAGAGCCGCGGCATCTACGAGGCGCCCGGCATGGCACTGCTGTGGACCGCCTACGAGCGACTGCTCAACGCGGTGCACAACGAGGACACCATCGCCAACTACCACGCACACGGTCGCCGCCTGGGGCGGCTGCTCTACGAGGGCCGCTGGCTGGACCCGCAGGCGCTGATGCTGCGCGAGTCGATCCAGCGGTGGGTCGCGTCACTGGCCACCGGCGAGGTGACCCTGCGGCTGCGGCGCGGCGAGGACTACACGATCCTGCGCACCGTGGGACCCGCCCTCTCCTACCACCCGGACAAGCTGTCCATGGAGCGCGTCGAGTCGGCCGCGTTCGGTCCCACCGACCGGATCGGCCAGCTGACCATGCGCAACCTCGACATCGCCGACTCGCGCGCCAAGCTCGAGCAGTACGCCACCCAGCCGCTCGACGAGGGGCAGGTGCTGGTCGAGCACGGGCACCTCCTGGGCGCCCTCGAGGCCGGCGGTGCCGACCGGATCGCCAGCAATCCGGCAGCGAAGGGCGACACCAGCGACGAGGTCCTGGACAGCGTCGCGATGGAGGTGGGCACCGACTGATGACCACCCACGGCGGCACCCATCGCGGCACTCTTTGGGGCGGCCGCTTCGCCAGCGGCCCCAGCCCCGAGCTCGCGGCGCTCTCGCGCAGCACCCACTTCGACTGGCGGTTGGTGCCCTACGACCTTGCCGGCTCCCGCGCCCATGCCAACGCCCTCCACGCCGCCGGCCTGCTCACCGACGCCGACCACGCCGACCTGCTGCGCGGGCTGGCGGTGCTGGGGGAGAGGTACGACGACCACACCCTGAGCCCCGACCCTTCCGACGAGGACGTGCACGGCGCCCTGGAGAGGCTCCTGCTCGCCGAGGTCGGACCGGAGGCCGGTGGCCGTCTCCGCGCCGGGCGCAGCCGCAACGACCAGGTCGCCACGCTCTTCAAGATGTTCCTGCGCGACCACGCCCGCACCCTCGCCGGCCTCGTGCTCGACCTGGTCGACGCGCTGGCCGGGCAGGCGGCGGCACACCCCGACGCTGTGATGCCCGGCCGCACGCACCTGCAGCACGCCCAGCCGGTGCTCCTCGCCCACCACCTGCTCGCCCACGCCTGGCCGTTGCTGCGCGACGTCGACCGGCTCCGCGACTGGGACGACCGGGTCGCGGCGGAGTCGCCCTACGGGTCGGGCGCGCTCGCCGGCTCCACCTTGGGCCTGGACCCCGAGGCGGTGGCCACCGAGCTCGGCTTCATCGGCTCGGTGGCCAACTCGATCGACGGCACCGCCGCTCGCGACTTCGTCGCGGAGTTCGCCTTCGTGACCGCGATGATCGGCGTCGACGTCAGCCGCCAGGCCGAGGAGGTCATCGTGTGGGCGACCCGCGAGTTCGGCTTCGTCCGCCTGCACGACGCCTTCTCGACGGGGTCGAGCATCATGCCGCAGAAGAAGAACCCCGACGTCGCCGAGCTCGCCCGTGGCAAGGCCGGCCGGCTGATCGGGGACCTCGCCGGACTGCTGGCGACCCTCAAGGGCCTGCCACTGGCCTACGCCCGCGACCTGCAGGAGGACAAGGAGCCGGTCCTCGACGCGGTGGACAACCTCGAAGTGCTGCTGCCGGCGTTCACCGGGCAGGTCGCCACCCTGGCCTTCGACACCGACCGGATGGCCGAGCTGGCGCCGCAGGGCTTCGCCCTGGCCACCGATGTCGCCGAGTGGCTGGTGCGCCAGGGCGTCCCCTTCCGGGAGGCCCACGAGGTCGCCGGGGCGTGCGTGCAGCGCTGCGAGGAGCAGGGCAGGGAGCTGCCAGAGCTCTCCGACGGCGACTTCGCCGCGATCGACCCGCGGCTCACCCCGGCCGTCCGGGAGGTGCTCACCGTCCCCGGGTCCGTCGCCGCCCGCGACGGCCGCGGCGGCACCGCGCCGGTCCGGGTGGCCGAGCAGCTCGCCGAGCTCCGGGCGGTCGCTCGCCGGCACCGAGCCTGGCTCGGCTGACCCACTCACGCCACTGCCTCAGCGGCGCGCCACCGTGTAGCGCACCTGCCACTCCACGCGCAGCTGGCCGTCGGGTCCTCCGGTGCCGGACAGAAGGTCCGCGACCTGCTGCAGGAACGCGGGCTGCTCCTCGAGCGGCACCCGCCGCCACATCGCGCGCTGGGCCGTCGACATCGAGAAGCGCCGCCACTCCTCCACGTCCGCGAACTTCAGCACCGCAGCCTCGCTGACCGTCTCGATGTCGGCGGCCCCGGCCTCCTCGAGCTGGTCGAGCAGCCTGGCCCCGTCGTAGGGCCTGATCGAGATCGGCCGCGGCGAGCCGATGCCCCCGGGCTGCCACCGGTCGAAGAGGGAGTTCACGGCACGTGTCGGTGCGTCGACGGCATCGACCGTGCTCAGCGCGAGCCGGCCGCCGGGCCGCAGCACGCCGAGCCAGTGGCCAAGCGCCGCGCCGGGCGTATCCATCAGCGGCAGCACCAGCGAGGCGACCGCCACGTCGAAGCCGCGACCGACGCGCAACCGCTGGGCGTCGCCGACGTGCACCTCGGCATTGGTCAGCTGGTGCTGGACCAGCAGCGCCCGGGTGGCCGCCACCATCTTGGCCGACAGGTCGATCGCCGTGGTCCGGCCGCGGGGACCCACCAGGCGGGCGAGTGGCAGCGTCGCGGCGCCGCGACCACACCCGATGTCCAGCGCGTGCTCGCCCGGCACCACGGTCGCCAGGTCGAGCAACCTCTCGGCGACCGGCGCGAAGAAGGCGACCCCGGTCTGGTCATAGCTGCCGACCAGGGCGTCGAACAGGTCCGCTGTCGAGGTCCGTCGGTGACCGGCGGTGACCCTCATGGGGGCATCGTCCGTCGAGCCGGTCGCGGGGCAAACAGCCACGCAGCCGTGGAGTAGACCACCGCCGACCGGCACAATGGCGGCCGTGGACTCCTCGGCCGGCGACCTGCGCACCCTGCTGGCCGGTCCCGTCCTGCAGGTCGCGCCCCGGCTGCTCGGCGCGGTCCTGCGCCGGGGCGACGTCGCCGTGCGGCTCACCGAGGTCGAGGCGTACGACGGCCCCAACGACCCCGGCTCCCACGCCTACCGGGGGATGACCGCCCGCAACGCGGTGATGTTCGGGCCGGCCGGGCACCTCTACGTCTACTTCACCTACGGGATGCACCACTGCTGCAACGTCGTCTGCGGACCCGAGGGCCGCGCCAGCGCGGTGCTGTTCCGCGCCGGCGAGGTGGTGACCGGGGTGGAGGACGCCCGCGCACGCCGGCTGCGCTCCACCGACCGCGACCTGGCCCGGGGGCCGGCCCGACTGTGCCAGGCACTGGCCATCGACCGGGTCGACAACGGCACCGACCTGGCCTCGGGGGGCATCCGCCTGGAGCCCGCGGCCGCTCCCGCGACGGGCGTCCGCACCGGCCCACGGGTGGGCCTGCGCGAGGCGGCCGACCGGCCCTGGCGGTTCTGGCTCGACGGTGAGCCGACCGTCTCTCGCTACGTCGCCGCCAAGCCGCGACCGCCCCGCGCCAGGAGGACGCCATGACCGATCTCACCACCGAGACACTCAACGCGATGATGCCGTTCGGCGCGCACCTCGGCCTCGTGGTGGTGCGCGCCGACCCCGACGCCGTGGTGGCGACCCTGCAGTGGGACGAGCGGCTCACCACCGCGGGCGGGGCGCTGCACGGCGGGGCCCTGATGGGGCTGGCGGACTCGGTCGGCGGCGCCCTCGCCTTCCTGAACCTGCCCGACGGTGCCGGCACGTCGACGATCTCCTCGAGCACCGTCTTCCTGCGTGGTGTGCGTCAAGGGACGCTCACCGCCACCGGTCGGCTCGTGCACAAGGGCCGCACCACGATCGTGGTCGAGACCGGGCTGGAGCAGGACGGTCGCCCCGTGTCGAGGACGACCCAGACCCAGGTGGTGCTGCTGCCTCAGGGGTGACCGGGGGCCCGGGCGATCGATCTCGGCGGGTCCCCGCGCCGGGTCGAGGTGTGACGTCGCCGACGCGCGGGGCGTCGGTCACTTTAGGCTTGGCGAGTACGACGACCCGTCCGCCGGGCGGACCGGGTCGCGGACCGGCCCGGACCGGCCCGAACCGGCAATGAAAGGCAACGCGTGTCTCCCGACCCCACGCTCCTCGACGACCTGCAGTGGCGCGGCCTGATCGCCCACGCGACGGACCTCGACGAGCTGCGCGCCGCGCTGGCGCAGACGAGCGTGCGGTTCTACGTCGGCTTCGACCCGACGGCGCCGAGCCTGCACATGGGCCACCTCGTCCAGGTGCTGACCGCCCGCCGGCTGCAGCTGGCCGGACACACGCCCTACGCCCTGGTGGGGGGCGCCACCGGCATGATCGGCGACCCGAAGGAGTCCGGGGAGCGGGTCCTCAACACCCTCGACACGGTCAAGGAATGGGTCGGCAAGGTCCGCGCACAGATCGAGCCGTTCCTGTCCTTCGAGGGCGCCAACGCGGCCACGATGGTGAACAACTACGACTGGACCGCCTCGCTGTCGACGATCGACTTCCTGCGCGACATCGGCAAGCACTTCCCGGTCAACCGGATGCTCTCGCGCGACGTGGTGGCCCGCCGGCTCGAGGCGGGGATCAGCTACACCGAGTTCAGCTACGTGCTGCTCCAGTCGATGGACTTCCTGAACCTCTACCAGGACCACGGCGTGACGCTCCAGTTCGGCGGCTCGGACCAGTGGGGCAACCTGACCGCCGGTGTGGAGCTGATCCGGCGCTCCGTGGCCGGCCGGGCGCACGCCTTCGCCACCCCCTTGCTGACGAGGTCCGACGGCACCAAGTACGGCAAGACCGAGGGTGGCGCCCTCTGGCTCGACGCCCAGTTGATGTCGCCGTACGCCTTCCACCAGTTCTGGCTCAACGTCGAGGACGAGAAGGTCGGTGAGCTCCTCAGGGTCTTCACCTTCCTCGGCCACGAGGAGATCGAGGCGCTCGAGAAGCAGACCAGTGAAGAACCCTGGAAGCGGGCGGGCCAGCGCCTGCTCGCCGACGAGGTCACCACGATGGTGCACGGTGCCAAGGAGACCGCACAGGCCGGGGCCGCGGCGGCCGCGCTCTTCGGCGGCGGCGACCTGCGCGAGCTGGCGCCGGGTGCACTGGCCGCAGCGCTGCGCGAGGCAGGGTCGGTGACGGCTCGGCCGGGCACGGGGATCGTCGACCTCTTCGTGGACGCCGGTCTGGTGCGGACCAAGGGCGAGGCCCGGCGGACGATCGGGGAGGGGGGCGCCTACCTCAACAACGAGCGCGTCGCCGACCCGGAGCTGGTCCCCGGCCCCGACGACCTGCTGCACGGCTCCTGGCTCGTGCTGCGCCGGGGCAAGAAGCACCTCGCCGGCGTCGAGGTGGGTTGAGCCCCGGCGTGGGAGCACAGTGGCGCGACGGCCTGGAGGCACGCGCCCGGGAGCTGCTGCCGGAGCCCGTGTTCCGCTACCTGCGCCAGGGCGCCCGCGCCGGCGTGACGGCGGCCGAGGCCGTAGCTGCGTGGCAGGAGCTGCGCTGGGTGCCCGGGTCCTCACCGACACCTCCACGGTGCGCACCGGCACGACGCTGCTGGGCGCCCCTGTCGAGACGCCCGTCGGGATCGCCCCGACGACGCTCCAGCGCGCGGTCGACCCCGAGGGCGAGCTCGCAGTGGCGCGCGCCGCCGCCGCAGAGGGGTCGCTCATGGTGGTCTCGAGCAACGCGGGCACCGCCTTCGCCGAGATCGGCGCCACCGGCGTGGCCTGGTGGGTCCAGTGCTACCTCCCGCGGGAGCGCTCCCTGGCCGCGCC
>JAICXL010000077.1 GCA_025980475.1 Nocardioidaceae bacterium
GCTCGAGTTCGAGCGCAACAAGGAGCGCTACGAGTTCATGAAGTGGGGGATGCAAGCCTTCGACACGTTCAAGGTGGTGCCGCCGGGGGTGGGGATCGTGCACCAGGTGAACCTCGAGTACCTCGCGCGCGGCGTGCACCAGAAGGGCAAGGTCTACTACCCCGACACCCTGGTCGGCACCGACTCCCACACCACCATGGTCAACGGTCTCGGCGTCGTGGGCTGGGGCGTCGGCGGCATCGAGGCCGAGGCGGCCATGCTCGGCCAGCCGGTGTCCATGCTGATCCCGCGCGTCGTCGGCTTCAAGCTGACCGGCTCGCTGCCCGACGGCGCGACCGCCACCGACCTGGTGCTGACCATCACCGAGATGCTGCGCCAGCACGGCGTGGTGGGGAAGTTCGTGGAGTTCCACGGCGAGGGCGTTGCCGCCGTACCCCTGGCCAACCGGGCCACCATCGGCAACATGAGCCCGGAGTACGGCTCCACCATCGCGGTCTTCCCGATCGACGGCGAGACGATCAACTACCTGCGGATGACCGGCCGCTCCGACGAGCAGCTCGCACTGGTCGAGGCCTATGCCAAGGAGCAGGGCATGTGGCTGGACGACAGCAGCCCCGAGCCGCGCTACTCCGAGTCGCTCGAGCTCGACCTCTCCACCGTCGTCCCGTCGATCGCCGGACCGAAGCGTCCGCAGGACCGCATCGAGGTGACGAGGGCGCGCGAGTCCTTCCGCAGCTCGCTGGCCGACTACGTCTCGGGCGAGGACGAGCAGGGGTACGACGAAGCCGCCGCCGAGTCCTTCCCCGCCTCGGACGCGCCGGCCTACCACGGCACGAAGAACGGAGCGGCCGCGCCGAGCGACCACACCGGACCCGGGTCCGGGCACCCCGCCGCCGGCCGGCCCAGCAACCCCGCGCGGGTGAGGTACTCCGACGGCACCGAGTTCGAGGTCGATCACGGTGCCGTGACGATCGCCGCGATCACGTCGTGCACCAACACCTCCAACCCCAGCGTGATGATCGGCGCAGCGCTGCTGGCGAAGAAGGCCGTCGAGAAGGGCCTGCAGAGCAAGCCGTGGGTGAAGACCACGCTGGCACCGGGGTCGAAGGTGGTCTCCGACTACTACGAGCGGGCCGGACTGACCCCCTACCTCGACAAGCTCGGGTTCAACCTGGTCGGCTACGGCTGCACCACCTGCATCGGCAACTCCGGTCCCCTGATCCCCGAGGTCTCCAAGGCGGTCAACGACAACGACCTGGCCGTCGTCTCAGTGCTCTCCGGCAACCGCAACTTCGAGGGCCGGATCAACCCCGACATCAAGATGAACTACCTCGCGTCCCCGCCGCTCGTGGTCGCCTACGCGATCGCGGGGTCGATGGACGTCGACCTCTTCGGCGATCCGCTCGGCCAGGACGCCGACGGCAACGACGTCTTCCTCAAGGACGTCTGGCCGTCAGCGACCGAGATCGAGCAGGTGATCGGCGAGGCGATCAGCTCGGAGATGTTCTCCACCGACTACTCCGACGTGTTCGCCGGTGACGAGCGCTGGCGTGACCTGCCCACCCCGACCGGTGACATCTTCGCGTGGGACGAAGAGTCGACCTACGTGCGGAAGGCGCCGTACTTCGAGGGCATGCCCGAGGAGCCGGAGCCGGTCCGCGACATCGAGGGCGCCCGGGTCCTGCTCAAGCTCGGTGACTCGGTGACCACCGACCACATCAGTCCTGCGGGTGCGATCAAGAAGGACAGCCCGGCCGGCCGCTACCTCGCCGAGCACGGAGTGGAGCACCGCAGCTTCAACTCCTACGGCTCACGCCGGGGAAACCACGAGGTGATGATCCGCGGCACGTTCGCCAACATCCGGCTGCGCAACCAGCTCGCGCCCGGGACCGAGGGTGGCTTCACCCGCGACTTCACGAAGGACGGCGAGGTCACGACGGTCTTCGAGGCCTCGGAGAGCTACCTGGCCGCGGGCACGCCGCTGGTGGTGCTGGCCGGCAAGGAGTACGGCTCCGGTTCCTCGCGCGACTGGGCGGCGAAGGGTACGGCGCTGCTGGGCGTGCGTGCGGTCATCGCGGAGTCCTACGAGCGGATCCACCGCTCGAACCTGCTGATGATGGGTGTGCTGCCGCTGCAGTTCACGGGTGGCGAGAGCGCCGACTCGCTGGGCCTGACCGGCGAGGAGACCTTCGGCATCACCGGCGTCACCGGGCTCAACGACGGGATCCCGCGCACGGTGAAGGTCACGGCCGCCGCTGCTGACGGGCAGAGCAGGTCCTTCGACGCGGTCGTCCGGATCGACACCCCGGGTGAGGCGAGCTACTACCGCAACGGCGGGATCATGCAGTTCGTGCTCCGCAACCTGCGACGCTCCTGACCGTCTTCGGCATCGACGCCGGGGTGGTGGCCCTGCTGGCCACCACCCTGCTCGTCGGTGCGGCCGTGCAGGGGCTGGTCGGGCTGGGCGTCAACATGGTCTCGGCGCCCGTCGTCGCGCTGCTCGCTCCGCAGCTGGTGCCGGGCATGCTGCTCTTCATGGGCATCGCGACGCCACTGGTCATGCTCGTCCGCGACCACCACGACATCGACTGGCGCGGCCTGGCCTGGTCGCTCCCGATGCGCATCCCGGGAACGCTCGTGGGGCTGTTCCTGGTCGCCACGGTCAGTGAACGGTCGCTCGGCCTCACCGTGGCAGTCGTCGTGCTCCTCGGGGTGCTGTTCACCGCCCGCTCGGTCGAGCTGCCCCTGAACCGCGTGACGCTGTCGACCGCCGGCATCGTGTCCGGCATCACCGCAACCGCCACCTCCATCGGTGGACCGCCGATCGCCGTGCTCTACCAGCACCGGCCCGCAGCGGAGATCCGCAGCACGCTGGCGGTCTACTTCGTCGGCGGGGCGGTGTTCAGCCTGACCGGCCTGGGCGCCAGTGGTCAGCTGACCGCCGCCGATGTGGGCATCGCTGCGCTGATGTTGCCCGCACTCGTGCTGGGCGTGTTCCTCGCCCGGCTGCTGCGCGGCCGACTGCCGTCCGAGTCCATCCGTGGCGGCGTCCTCCTGGTCTGCGCCGCCTCCGCCCTCCTGCTCCTGGTGCGGTCGCTGGCCTGACCTGCGGAGGCGTCGTACGGCGCCCCACGGGCCGTCCTGCTCATGGCGCTCGTGGCCGCCGCCGGACTGGCGGGGCTCCGGCAGGAGGACCTGGTCGCTGCAACGACTGCGCGAGCTGGTCCCGGGGCCGCACGTGGACGCGACGGTCAGGGCAGCAGCGCCGCCTCGTCCACGGTGAGGGTCCGCTCGTCGGCGTCGAGGGTCACCTGCACTCCGAGCGGGAGCGTGCAGAAGTAGTCGCCGTGCCCTATCGGCAGGTCGTAGAGCACCGGCACGCCCAGCGGCTCGAGGTAGCGCTCGAGCACGTCCTCCAGGGAGAACGTCTGCGGCCACTCCGGGCGGGACTCGCGCCAGTCGCACTTGGCCATCTCGCCGACGACCACGCCGATCACGTCGGCGAGCATGCCGGCCTGGGTCATCTGGTTGAGCAGGCCGTCGAGGTACCACGGCGCCGCGTCGACGTCCTCGAAGAACAGGATCCGGCCGGCGAGGTCGGGCTGCCACGGGGTGCCGATGGTCTGCCCGATCAGCCACAGGCAGCCCCCGACGACCTCGCCGGTGACCCGGCCGGGGGAGATCGGCCGCAGGTACTTGTCCTTGGGCCGGGGCGGCACCTGCCCCATCGGGTCGGCGGAGGTCAACGCCCGCAGGAAGTGCTTCTTGTTGAACTTGTTGGACTCGGGGTGGTCGATGTCGCCGAGGGTGGGGCCGTAGAACGTCACCATCCCGGTGTAGTGCCGGATCGCCAGGTGCAGCGCGGTGATGTCGCTGTAGCCGACGAACGGCTTGGGGTTCGCTCGCACCACATCCCAGTCGACATGAGGGATCGTCTGCGCGGAGCCGTAGCCGCCCTGGAAGGCGTGCACGACGTCGACCTCGTCGTCGGCGAACATGGCGGTCAGGTCGCGGGCGCGGGACCGGGCGTCGCCGGCGAGGTAGGCGTCGCGGGCGTGGATGCCCTCGGCCAGCTTGACCTGGTAGCCCTTCTTCTCCCACCACTCCACGCCACGGAGCAGCTCGGAGCGGTTCGTGTAGGGCGAGGCGGGCGCGGGCACGCCGATCGTGGCGCCCGGCCGCATCACCCTGGCCTTCAACGGACTCATGTCGTCACCACCTTGCCGGCACTGTCGGACGCCAGCTCCTCGGAGCGGATGCAGGCCACCTCGTGGCCGGGCGAGCCGGACACGTCATCGAGCGCCGGGTCGACGAGCCGGCAGGCGTCGGTGACCGAGGGACAGCGCGAGGCGAACCGGCAGCCGGTGGGCACGTTCGCCGGGTCCGGCGCCTCGCCCTGCAGGATCCTCGGAACCGCCCTCCGGCGGGGATCACGCGCCGGCACCACCGAGAGCAGCGCCTTCGTGTAGGGATGCCGCGGGTTGCGCACCAGCTCGCGGGCGGGGCCGCGCTCGACGATGCGGCCGAAGTACATCACCGCGATCTCGTCGGCGAAGTGCGCAGCCGTGGAGAGGTCGTGGGTGATCATCAGCACCGCCATCGCCGACTCGCGCCGCAGGCCGTCGAGCAGCTCGAGAACCCCCGCCCGGACCGACACGTCGAGCATCGACACGGGCTCGTCGGTGACCAGCAGCCGGGGACTGAGGACCAGGCTGGCCGCGATCGCCAGGCGCTGCCGCTGGCCGCCGGACATCTCGTGCGGGTAGCGGTCGGCGTAGAGCTCAGGAGGCGTCAGGCCGACGCGCTCGAGGAGCTCGTCGACGAGGCCTCGACGGTCGGCACGCCGCGAGCCGATCCCGTGCACGAGCATCGGCTCCGCAACCGTCTGGCGGGCGCGGAACCGCGGGTCCAGCGACTCGTAGGGATCCTGGTAGACCAGTTGCATCGTCCGGCGCAGCGGGCGCAACCGGCGCTGGCTCAGGTGCGTGATGTCGCGGCCGTCGAGCCGGATGGTGCCCGAGGTCGGCTCGACCATCCTCAGCAACGACTGCGCTGTCGTGGTCTTGCCACAGCCGGACTCCCCGACGAGGGCGAGCAGCTCGCCCGCACGCAGGTCGAAGGAGATCCCGTCGACGGCGTGCGCGGAGCGGCGCGGGCGACCACGCACGGCGTCGGCCAGTGACCGCCGGACGGGGTAGTGGGTCACCAGGTCGCGCACCTCCAGGATCGCCGGCTCGGTCGAGTTCACGCCGTCACCCCTGCCCGGGTGTTCAGGTGGCAGGCCGCCAGGTGCCCCGCCGCCAGGGTGGCCAGCGCCGGTTGTTGCTCCCGGCACGGGTCGAAGGCGTGCGGGCAGCGCGCCGCGAACGGGCAGCCGGTCAGCGGCCGGTCCAGGCGGGGCGGACTGCCCGGGATCGACACGACGGGCTCCTCGCCGTAGAGGTCGGGAGTGGAGGCGAACAGCAGGCGCGTGTAGGGATGCCGCGGGTCGTGGAACAAGGCGTCCATCGTCGCCTGCTCGGCGATCCGGCCGGCATACATCACGGTGGCCCGGTCACAGACCGCGGCCACCACCGGCAGGTCGTGGGTGACCAGCACCAGCGCCAGCCCCAGCTCGTCGACCAGCTGGCCGAGCTGCTGCAGGATCTGGGCCTGCACCATCACGTCGAGCGCGGTGGTGGGCTCGTCGGCGAAGAGGACCCGGGGCTCGCAGGCGAGCGCCATCGCCAACGCAGCACGCTGGCGCATCCCCCCGGAGAGCTCGTGCGGATAGCGGTCGGCTGCCGAGACCGGCATGCCGACCATCTCCAGGAGCTCGTTGGTACGACGACGCGCCGCTGCACCTGAGGCGGTCCGGTGCAGCTCCATCGGCTCGCGGATCTGCCGTCCGATCCTCTGCACCGGGTTGAAGGCGTTCATCGCGCCCTGGAAGACCATCGCCAGGTCCACCCAACGGTGCGACCGGACGCTGCGCTCGCCGTGGGCCAGGATGTCGACCCCGTCCAGGAGCACCTGCCCCGAGACGGTGGCGTTCGAGGGGAGCAGTCCCATCATCGCCATCATCACCGTGGTCTTGCCGCAGCCGGACTCGCCGACGAGACCCAGCCGGTCACCGCGCTCCACGGCGAGGTCGACCCCCTGCACGGCGTGCAGCTCGCCGCCGCCGGGCAGGTCGAACCAGACCTCGAGGTCGACCACGTCGAGCATGCTCATCAGGCCTCCGCACGGGCCGGGCGGACCGGACGGATCCGGAAGCCACGGATGGACAGGTGGGCCACGCGCAGCCGCGGGTTGGTGGCGTCCTCGATGGCCTGCCCCAGCAGCGAGCAGGCCATGATCACCAGCGAGACGGCGACGCCCGGAGGAACCACCGCCCACCAGGCTCCGGCGCTGACCGCCGTCCGGTCGAAGGCGTGCTCGATCATCGTGCCCCAGGTGATCGCCGTCGGGTCGGAGAGTCCGAGGAACGCCAGCGCGGTCTCGTCGAAGATCGCGACGGCGATGGTCAGCACCGTGTTCGCGACCAGCAGCGGCGCCACCTGGGGCAGCACGTGCCGCAGGATGATCCGCGTGTGGGACGCGCCGAGGGAGCGGGCCCGCTGGACGTAGACGCGCTCCCGGACGCTCTTCACCTGGGAGCGGATGACCCGGGCGGTGCCGGTCCACAGCAGCATGCCGATCACCAGCACGATGTGCCCCAGGCTGGGGCCCCAGACCGCGGCGATGATGATCATCAGCGGGATGTCCGGGATCACCAGGAAGTAGTCGGTGATCCGCATCAGCACGGTGTCGGTGGCTCCGCCGAAGTAGCCGGAGAGGATGCCGACGCCGCCACCGAGCACGATGGCCACCACGGTCGCGGCGAAGCCGACCTCCATCGAGATCCGGCCGCCCTGGATGATCAGGCTCAGCACGTCGTAGCCGCCGTCGTCGAGCCCGAGCGGGTGCGCCGTCGACGGCGTGCCGAAGACCGGCCCCACCTGCTGGTGCGGGTCGTAGGGCATCAGCCACTGGGCGAACACGGCCATCAGCACGAACAGCGCCAGGAGCACTGCGCCCACCGTCGCTGCCGGCCGCTCCCGCACGATCCTCATTCGGTCACCCTCGGGTCGAGCTTGAAGTAGAGCAGGTCGGCGATGAGGTTGAACACCACCACGGACAGGGTCAGCACCAGGAAGGCGCCCTGGAGCATCGGGTAGTCACGCTGCAGCACTGCCTGGTAGACGGCGCGACCGATCCCGGGCCACGAGAAGACCGTCTCGATCAGGATCGCGCCGCCGACGACGTAGCCCAGCGACAGGGCCACCATCGTCGTGGTGGGCAGCAGCGCGTTGCGGAAGGCGTGCCGGCGCACGATGCGGGCGTTGGACAACCCCTTCGCGCGCGCCGTCAGGATGTAGTCCTCCGACAGCGTCTCGAGCATCGCGGACCGGGCGATCAGCGTGTACTCGCCGTACAACGTCAGCGCCATCGTGGCCGACGGCAGGATCATGTGCTTGAGGACGTCCTGGAGATGGGCCCACCAGCTGGGGTCGATCGCGAACTCGTCGGTCATCCCGCTGGTCGGCAGCACGCCGGCGAAGAGGATCAGCAGCATCAGGCCGAGCCACTGGGTGGGGAACGAGTAGAAGGCGATCGCCACGTTGGTGTTCACCTGGTCGGTGATCCCCCCGCGCCGCCAGGCGGCGACGGTGCCGGTGAAGACGCCGAAGAGGATCGCGATCACCGTCCCGAGCAGCACCATCGGGACGGTGTTGCCCAGGGCGGTGGCGAGGTCGTGGCTGACCGGCTGCTGGTCGGCGAAGGAGATGCCGAGGTTCCCGTGCGCGAGCTCCTTGAGGTAGAGCAGGTACTGGGCCCACTTCGACTGGTCGAGCCCGAACTCGTGCCGGAGGGCCTCCTTCAGCTGGGGGCTGGCGTGCGGCACGCGGGACAGGTTGCTGACCGCGTCGCCGGGCGCCGCCCGGAAAAGGATGAAGTTCAAGGTGATCGCGACGAAGACCGTGCCCGCCGCGAGGCCAACCTTCCTGGCCAGGTACACCGATCCGTGCACGGAGCGCCTCAGGAGGTGCGGTGCGCGGAGACGAGGCTGTCCTTGGAGAGCGCGTTGTAGAGGCCCTGCGGGCTCTCCACGAAGCCGCTCCAGCCCTTGCTCCAGGAGTCGATGATGTCGAGGTAGTCCAGCACGATGTAGGGCTTGTCGCGGTAGAGCATCTGCTGCATCTGGTCGACGATCTGGTGCCGCTTGGCCGGGTTGGTGGCCACAGCCTGGGCGGCGTAGAGCCTGTCGTAGGCGTGGTTGCAGTAGCCGGAGTCGTTCCAGTTGTTCCAGGAGCCGCAGGTCATCGCCGACAGGATGAAGTCGGGGTCGACCAGCGGTACCCAGTCCCACATCGACAGGTCGAAGTTCAAGTACTTGCCGTTCGGGGCGATGGTGGCGTTCCACGCCGCAGACCCGTCCATGTTGCGCGGGGTGATCTTGATCCCGACCGCGGAGAGGTCGTTCTGGATGATCTCGAAGGACCGCTGGTCGGCGCCGTCGGTCGGGAAGATCAGCTGGTAGTTCATCGGGTGCCCGTTGGCGACGCGGATGCCGTTGCTGCCCTTCTTGTAGCCGAGGCCGTCGAGGATCTGGTTGGCCTTGGCCGGGTTGTAGGAGATCGGCGAGAGGCTCTTGTCGAACCAGCCGCCGCCGCTCGCGGGCGGCACGATGCTGGAGCCCGGCTGGCCGGCGCCGAGCTGGGAGACCTTCACGATCTGCTGGCGGTTGATCGCGTACTCGAACGCCTCGCGCACCTTCGGATCGAGCAGCTCCCGGTTCTTGGGCTTCTTCGGGTTCGAGTTGAAGATGAAGTCGTGGAACTCCTCACCGGGAGTCTGGGTGACGGTCAGCCCGGCCTGCCTGACGGTCTTCACCGAGGTGGCCGGCAGCGCCTCGACCGCGTCGATCTGCCCGTTCTTCAGGGCGGTGACCATCGCGTCGTCGTTGGCGAAGAACTGGATGCCGTAGCCGTCGATGTGCGGTTTGGGGCCGTACCAGTCGGGGTTCTGCTTGAACAGCGCGATCTGGTCCTTCTGGAACTTCACCAGCTCGAAGGGGCCGCCGGACACGACCGGCTGCCCGTCGGTGGGCGTGTTGGCGTAGTTCTTCAGCGCCTTGCCGTTGTTGGCGGTGTACTTGCTCCAGACGTGCTCGGGGAGGATCGGCAGCTGCTGGAGGTTGGACAGCACGTTGGCCACCGGGACCGAGTAGGTCAGCACGAGCGTGTTGTCGTCGGTCGCCTTCGCGGTCTTCAGGTTCGTCAGGGTGGCGGCCTGGTTGCCCGCCGCGGTCTTCGCGAGGTCGAGGATCGTGGTGAACGTCCAGGCCGCGTCCTTCGCGGTCAGCGGCTGGCCGTCGGACCACTTCGCCCCCGGCTGGGTCTTGAACGTCCAGACCTTGCCACCCGACGACGTCGACCACGACTTGGCGAAGTCGGGGGCGAACTGCAGTTGGGCGTTGTACTGCACCAGCTCGGGGTAGATGTACTCGAAGGTGGAGTAGGCATCCTGGTTGAGCGCCACGAAGGGGTTCATCGAGTCGATCGAGGACGCCGAGCCCAGCCGCAGGGTGCCCCCCTCCACGACCTTGTGGCTGCCGTTGTTGTTGCCTCCCGGCGGCGAGGACTGCGAGGCGCACCCCGTGGCCAGCGCCAGGGCGGCCACGATCCCGGCTCCGAGCATCACTTTCGAGGTCATCAGGCTGCCTCCCCGGTCGTCGCGTCAAATGACTGTCCCAGCGTGATGGCCGTCCGGCAATAGTTTCCGGCGATTTGCAACCGAATCGATCCGAATTCTCTCGTCGCGGGCATAGTTTGGCGCTGATTCCGCACGAACGGAGGGCAGTCGTGGACGTGTGGACGGTGTTGGGTCCCGTGTCCGGGCCTGACCTGGGCGTGACGCTGCCGCACGAGCACGTCTTCATCGACCTGGTCCGGGAGTACCGCGGTGACGGGTTGCTCAACGACCGGGCGCTGGCCGTAGAGGAGCTGCGCCACTACGTCGAGGCAGGCGGGCGCACGGTCGTCGACTGCACCAGCATCGGGCTCGGCCGGGATCCCCTGGCGCTGGCCGACGTCGCTCGCGAGACCGGGCTCAACATCGTGATGGGCTGCGGCTACTACCGGGACCCCTACCTCCCGCCCGAGCTGGACCGGATGGGCGTCGCCGAAGCGGCCGAGCTGATCGTCCGGGACATCGAGGAAGGCGTCGACGGGACCGGCGTCCGGGCCGGCGTGATCGGCGAGATCGGCTCCGACCGCGGACACCTCTCGGCGCTGGAGGAGCGCTCGTTCCGGGCGGCCGCACGGGCGCATCACCGCACCGGGCTGACGATCACGACCCACGCCGCCCGGTGGCCGGTCGGGCTCCCGCAGCTGGACCTGCTCGCCGAAGAGGGCGTCGAGCCGAGCCGGGTGGTCGTCGGGCACTGCGACCTGGTCCCCGACCCCGGCTACCACCTCGAGCTGGCCCGACGCGGCGCCTGGGTGCAGCTGGACACGGTGCAGGGGGAGAGTGAGTACGACGTGCGCAGCCGGCTGGCGTGGATCCGCAACCTGGCCGGGCACGGGCACCTCGACCGGGTCCTGCTCAGCCACGACGTCTGCCTGCGCTCGAACCTGCGAGCCCTCGGGGGCAGCGGCTACGCCTACGTCCCGACGACGTTCGCCGACCAGCTGCGCGCAGACGGGTTCAGCGACGCCGACGTGCACGCGATCCTGGTCGACAACCCGCGGCGGGCGCTCACCGGCGAGTGAGCGCCTCGGCGAGCAGCGCCCCGTCAAGCCGGCGGACCACGACGTCGTCGGCACCGGTCATGGTCTCCGCGGCCAGCAGTGCGTTCACGATCGCCTCCTCGGTCGCCTCGATGACGGCGTCGAAGAGCGGGTCGACATAGCGGTTCGACAACGTCCGCACCGACGTCGTGAGCGGCGGCCGGTCGCTGTGGTGGTCTGCGGGCATGCCGCGGTTGCCCGTGGAGAAGGCGAGGAACAGGTCCCCGCTGGAGTTCTCGCCGACGCCGCCGGTGCGGGCGACGCCGAAGCCGGCACGCTGGGCGAGGCGGCGCAGCTGGATCGGCAGCAGCGGCGCGTCGGTGGCCACCACCACGATGATCGAGCCGGTGCCCGGCGGCACCGCGGAGCCCGGCACCGGGACCACGTCGCCACCGACCATCCGGCCGACCGGCACGCCGTCGATGCACAGCCTCTCCCGGCGGCCGTGGTTGGCCTGCACCAGCACCCCGACGGTGAAGCCACCGACGGCCTCGGGGACCGTCCGGGAGGAGGTACCGATGCCGCCCTTGAACTCGTGGCAGATCATGCCCGTGCCGCCGCCGACCGAGCCCTCGGCCACGGGACCGTCGGTGGCGGAGCGGTAGGCGGCCCGGGCGTGCTCGGCCCGGACGTGGAAGCCGTCGACGTCGTTGAGCACGCCGTCCCAGGTCTCTGCGACCACCGGCAGCGCCCAGGCCTCCGCCCCCTCGGGCAGCTCCTCCACCTCCAGCGCGACCAGGGCGTCGCGCACCACGCCGACGCTGTGGGTGTTGGTCAGAGCGATCGGGGAGAGCAGCGTCCCGGCCTCCTCCAGCCAGTGGACGCCGGTCATCTCGCCGTTCCCGTTGAGTCGGTGGAAGCCTGCGTAGACCGGCTCGGTCCACACGCTGCCGGCGTGCGGCACCACCACGGTGACGCCGGTGCGCACGGGCCCGTGGCCGCGGCGGCGGCGGCCATGCCCGGACACGAGCGTCGTGTGTCCCACGCGGACGCCGGCGACATCGGTGATCGCGTTCAGCGGTCCCGCCGCCAGGGTGCCGAGAGGGAAGCCGAGCTCACGCAGGCGCATCGCCGGTCCCCAGCAGCCGGTGGGCGAGCCAGTGGTGGAAGCGCACGCCGAGGAGCAGGTCGTCGACGTGGATCCGCTCGTCGGCGTTGTGGTAGCCGGCCTCGAGGACCTCTGCGGGCGTCGTGCGGACGGGACAGAAGCCGTACGCCGCGGTGCCCGCGGCCGCCCGGAGGTAGACCGAGTCGGTGAACCCCGTGCCGAGCGACGGCAGCACCGTGGCGTCGTCGTACTCCGTGGCGACGAAGTCGCGGACCGCGTCGGCCAGGTCGCCGTCCGGCGATGAGCTGCTGCCCGCGATCAGCGGCTCGGGCCACTCCAGCTCGTAGGCCACGCCGTCGCCGATCCGGGCCCGCACCTCGCGCTCGACGTCGGCCTCGGTCGTGCCGGGCAGGATCCGGCAGTCCAGCTCCATCCAGGCGCGCGCGGGCATCACGTTGCGCTTGGCGGAGGCACCGAGCATCGTCGGAGCCATCGTCGTGCCGGCGAGCGCGGGCAGCATGTCCGGGAACGCCGGGTGCAGCCGCGAGGCCCGCTCCAGGGCGTCGACGAGGTCCGGGCCCTCCTCGACGAGCGCGGCCAGCATCGCCTGGACGAGCGGATGGTCCTGGACGGCGGGCATGCCCGTGCCGACCCGGCGCAGCAGCTCGCCGAGAAGGGGGACCGCGTTGCGGCCGACGCTGGGCGTCGAGGCGTGCCCGGCCTCGCCGACCGCGCTCACCCGCGCCGGATAGGTGCCCTTCTCACCGACGCCGAGGGTGACCACGGTGCGCCCGTCCGCGAGACCGAGGCGCTCCCCGCCGCCCTCATTGACGGCGTAGGTCGGTCGGATGTCCGGCCGCTCCTCCAGCAGCCAGCGCATGCCGACGTCGGCCATCCCGTCCTCCTCGTCGGCGACCGCGAGCAGCCACAGGTCGCCGGCCGGCCGGAACCCGTCGCGCGCCAGCTGGGCCATCGCCACCGCACGGGCGGCCAGCTCGTTCTTCATGTCGACGGCGCCGCGGCCGTAGAGGTAGCCGTGGTCGTCGACGACTGCCTCGAAGGGCGGGTGGGTCCAGTCGCGCGGGTCCACCGGCACGACGTCGGTGTGGCCGACGAACGCCACTGACGGGCCGTCGCCCCCGGGGATCCGCGCGACCAGGTTCGCCCGCGCAGGGTCGCGGGTGACGAGCTCGCACTCGACGCCCGCCTGCCGGAGGTAGTCCTGCAACAGCTCCGCCGCGGGTGTCTCGTCGGCCAGGCCGCCGGCGTTGCTGGTGTCGATGCGGATCAGGTCACGGGTCAGCCCCACGACCTCCGCCTGCAGCTCCGCGTCGTCGGCTCGCACGCGCCGGAGCCTACTCGCGGCCCGGCTTCGAGGTCTCCTCGTGTGAGTAGCGTGGAGCCATGATCGTCGCCATCAGCATCAGTCCCTCCGGCGCAGACGAGTCCGGAGGGGTCAGCGAGTCCGTCGCCGAGGCCGTCAAGGTGATCCGCGAGTCCGGGCTGCCCAACGAGACCAACGCCATGTTCACCAACATCGAGGGCGAGTGGGACGAGGTGATGGCC
>JAICXL010000019.1 GCA_025980475.1 Nocardioidaceae bacterium
ACGCTGGTGCCCAACTACGTCGACGAGGACGTGGAGCTGGTGCTGCAGTCCGAGAACGGGGTCCTCGGCGTCGGGGCGTACCCGTTCGAGGGGGATGAGGACCCGGACCTGATCAACGCGGGCAAGGAGACCGTCACGCTGCGCAAGGGCGCGTCGTTCTTCGACTCCGCGACCAGCTTCGGCATGATCCGCGGCGGCAAGATCGACGCGGCGATCCTCGGGGCGATGCAGGTCTCGAGGTCCGGCGACATCGCCAACTGGATGATCCCCGGCAAGATGGTCAAGGGGATGGGCGGCGCGATGGACCTGGTCCACGGCGCCAAGCGGGTGATCGTGCTGATGGAGCACGTCGCCAAGGACGGCTCCTACAAGATCGTGAACGAGTGCTCGCTGCCCTACACCGGCCGTGGGGTGGTCCAGCGCATCATCACCGACCTGTGCGTCATCGACGTCACCCCGACGTCTGACGGTGGCGGCCTGAAGCTCGTCGAGCTCGCGCCCGGTGTCGCCGAGGACGAGGTCCGCCAGAAGACCGAGCCCCCGCTGGCGTGATCAGGAAGCCCGGCGCAGGGGCCGGAGCGCCGCCTCCACGCTGACCAGCTCGTCGAGGACGGCCTTGGCGGCGCCCTCCATCACCTCGTTGGGCACCAGGCGCTGCTCGTCGTCGAGGAACTGGTGCACGAACGGGATCGCGACCGCCTCGGGGATCGGGAACATCCGCAACGTGGTGACGACCTGCTTGGCCATCTGCACGCTGCGGGTGCCGGCCGAGACGCCGCCGTAGGAGACGAACGCGACCGGCTTGTAGGCCCACTCGTGGTGCAGGTAGTCCAGCGCGTTCTTCAGGATCGCCGGCATGCCGTAGTTGTACTCCGGCGTGACGACCACGAACGCGTCCGCCGCCGCCACGCGGGCACTCCACTCAATGGTGTGCTGGTGCTCGTACTGGCGCAGCCGCGGGTGGCTGGGCTCGTCGAGGAAGGGCAGGTCGATCTCGGCGAGGTCGAGGACGTCCACCTCGAACCCGCCGTGCTGGGTGGCCACCTCGGTGAACCACTCCGCGACGGGCTGGGCGACGCGGCCGGGCCGGCTGCTGGCAATGATGACGGCAAGACGGGACATGGGCTTCCTTCCGATGGTCATTCAACCTTCAACTGCTCTCGCCGTCGGAGTGTTCCAGGCTGTGACCCGCCTCACCCGCTCGTGGGCTGGCTGCCCTCGCCGCCGGCACCCGACCTCGTCAGAGGGTGGCGCGGACTGCTTCGTACGCCGGGTCGGCGGGGTCGATCAGCTCGAAGTGGGCGCAGCCCAGCCGCTCCAGCCGGACCCAGGGGTGGCGCTGCACGAATCGCTCACTGAGGCCGATCGGCACGTTGCCGTCCGCGGTCCCGTGCACGAGGACGATCTCGGTGGCCGGCCGGTCGTCGAGCCGGACCATCGGGTCGGCCGGGTCGTAGTCGACGACGTCGGGCCCGCCGCCCATGAAGGCCGTCGTCGCCGCGTCGCCGAGCCCGAGCCGGGCCGCCTCGCGCAGGTCGCACACGGGCGCGAGACCGACGACCCGCTCGACGTTCAGGGCGTCGAGGCGCTCGCTGGCCGCCCAGAGCACGAGGTGGCCGCCGGCGCTGTGGCCGACCAGCGTCGTGCGGAGCGGCTCGACGTCGACCGCCCGTAGCAGGTCGGGGAGGGCGGTGAGGGCCCGTCGTACGTCCTCGGTCGTGGTCGGCCAGCCGCCGCCGTTGTCCACGCGCCGGTACTCCGGCGTGGCGACCACGAACCCGTCCTCGGCCAGCGCCCGTGCCAGCGGACGGGTGTGCGTGCGGTCCCACGCCGCCTTCCAGAACCCCCCATGGACCAGCACCACCAGTTCACTTCCGGGTTCTGGCCCGTCGAGTTCCGGGTTCTGGCCCGTCGAGCTCCGCCTTGTGGCCCTGAGGTACGGCGCCGGGAGGTGCACGTCGACGACCGCGTCGTCGTGGCCGGCGTAGCGCAGCACCGCGTCCGGCAGCAGGTCCATGAGGGGCACGGTAGTCGCCGGATCCCCGGGACTAGGGTGAGGCACATGACCAAGTGGGAGTACCTGACCGCGCCCGTGCTGGTGCACTCGACCAAGCAGATCCTCGACAACTTCGGCTCCGACGGCTGGGAGCTCGTGCAGATGGTGCCGGGGATGAACCCGGAGAACCTGGTCGCCTACTTCAAGCGCCCGGTCGAGTCATGAGCACGCCGGAGGAGAAGCTCGCGGAGATGGGGCTCGCCGTCCCTGACGTCGCCAAACCGGTCGCGGCGTACGTGCCGGCCGTCCGGACCGGCAGCTACGTCTACACCTCCGGCCAGCTGCCGATGCGCGACGGCCAGCTGATGCGGACCGGGAAGGTCGGGGGCGAGGTGAGCCAGGAGGACGCCGCGGAGTGTGCCCGCCAGTGCGGGCTCAACGCGCTCGCCGCGGTCCGGGCGGAGATCGGCGAGCTCTCCGCGGTGAAGCGGGTCGTCAAGGTGGTGGCGTTCGTGGCCTCCACCCCGGACTTCACCGCCCAGCCGCAGGTGGCGAACGGGGTCTCCGAGATGCTCGGCGAGATCTTCGGCGACGCCGGTCGGCACGCGCGCTCGGCGGTCGGTGTGCCGGTGCTGCCCCTGGACGCGCCGGTCGAGGTGGAGCTGGTGGTCGAGGTCTGATGCCCCGCGTGGTGCTGCCGGAGAGGCTCGTCGAGCAGGCCCGGGAGTTCGCGGCCGGCGACCGCGAGCCGGCCGAGCCTCGCAACGCCGCCACCGTGCTCCTGCTGCGCAACGCGTCGAAGGGGCTCTCGGTCTACCTGCTGCGCCGGCAGACCACGATGGCCTTCGCCGGCGGGATGGTGGTCTTCCCCGGTGGCGGGGTCGACCCCCGCGACTTCGACGCGTCGGTGGCGTGGGCGGGCCCGTCGCTCGCAGAGTGGGCCTCCCGGCTCAGCGTCGACGAGGCCAACGCCCGGGCGCTGGTCTGCGCGGCCGTCCGGGAGACCTTCGAGGAGTCCGGAGTTCTGCTGGCCGGGTCCTCGGCGACGGACGTCGTCGCCGACACGACCGGCGATGACTGGGAGGCCGACCGGCTGGCGCTCGAGACCAGGCAGCTGGCGTTCACCGAGTTCCTCTCCCGACGCGGCCTCGTCCTCCGCACCGACCTGCTCGGCGTGTGGTCGGCCTGGCTGACCCCGGTCTTCGAGCCGCGCCGCTACCGCACCTGGTTCTTCCTCGCGGAGCTCCCCGAGGGGCAGCGCACGCGCGACGTGTCCACCGAGTCCGACGCGGTGGCGTGGTCGCCGGTGATGGGCGCGGTCGAGGCCTCGGAGCGCGGCGAGATCGGGATGATGCCGCCGACCTACCTGACCTGTCTGGAGGTCGGCCAGTACCACACCACCGGCGAGGTGCTAGCCGCGGCTGCGGCCGGCCGATCGACCGAGGTGTTCATGCCCGAGCCGGTGGTGGAGGACGGCGAGATGACGCTGTCCTTCCCCGAGCGGCTGCGTCGGCTGGTCGACGGCCGGGACTGGTGAGCTGGGTCGGCGGCTCGTTCGGCGAACGGGCGCGGTGCGTGCTCGCGCCGAACGCCAACCCGATGACGCTCGACGGCACCAACACCTGGGTGCTGCGCGAGCCGGAGGCCCGCAGAGCGGTGGTGGTCGATCCCGGGCCGCCCGATCCGGATCACCTGTCGGCGATAACCGAGGCGGCGGGCGAGGTCGCCGTCGTACTGCTCACCCACCATCACCTCGACCACTCAGAGGCCGCCAAGGCGTTCGCGGCATCGGTCGGCTGCGGCGTCCGGGCGCTGGACCCGGAGCAGCGGCTCGGAGGCGAGGGCCTTGCGGACGGCGACGTGGTCTCGGTCGACGGCCTGGAGATCCGCGTGGTCGGCACCCCCGGGCACACCGCCGACTCGCTGTCCTTCCTGCTGCCGGCCGAAGGAGCGGTGCTGACCGGCGACACGGTGCTCGGAAGGGGTACGACGGTCGTCGCCCACCCGGACGGGCAGCTGGGCGCCTACCTCGACTCGCTGAGCCGGCTGCACGCGCTGGCCGCCGACCGGGAGGCCTCGACGATCTGGCCCGGTCACGGCCCGGTGATCGGCGACGCCCTGGCTGTCCTGGACCACTACCTCTCCCACCGCCGGGAGCGGTTGCAGCAGGTGGGCGACGCGCTGTCGACCCTCCGCGCAGCCCCCGAAGGAGTGGCGCCCGGCGAGCTGCCCCGCCGGGTGGTGGAGATAGTCTATGCAGACGTCGACCCGGTCCTCTGGGGTGCTGCGGAACTGAGCGTGCGTGCCCAGCTGGACTACCTCAGCGGGCGCGACGCTTCATCCGCTCGACGTCCATGATCACGACCGAACGCGGCTCCAGGCGCAGCCAGCCGCGGGAGGCGAAGTCGGCCAGCGCCTTGTTGACGGTCTCGCGGGAGGCGCCGACGAGCTGGGCGAGCTCCTCCTGGGTGAGGTCGTGGTGGACGTGCACGCCGTCGTCGGCGGTGCGGCCGAACCGGTCGGCGAGGTCCAGCAACGCCTTGGCGACCCGGCCCGGCACGTCTGAGAAGACCAGGTCGGCGACAACGTCGTTGGACCGGCGCAGCCGGCCGGCGAGCTGGGAGAGCAGCCCGAGTGCGACGGCGGGCCGGCCGTCGAGCCAGCGCATCATGTCGTCGTGCGACAACGACAGGTAGCTGGTCTCGGTGATGGCGGTCACCGTCGCGGACCGCGGGCCGGGGTCGAAGAGCGACAGCTCGCCGAACATCTGCCCGGGGCCCATGATCGCCAGCAGGTTCTCGCGGCCGTCGGAGGAGGTTCGGCCGAGCTTGATCTTGCCGTCAGTGACGATGTAGAGCCGGTCGCCGGCGTCACCCTCGTGGAACAACACCTCGCCGCGACGCAGGCGCCCCTCGCCCATCGACGAACGCAGCGCGACAGCCGCTTCGTCGTCGAGCGCACCGAACAGCGGTGCTTGCCGAAGTACGTCGTTCTCCACAGGTCAACCTTTCCGGACGGCAGCGGACAGCCCGCACTGTCGCGGGCCAGTGTCGCATGCCCAGTGTTTCAGGTCACAGTGTGACCCATCGGGTGGGGCCGGGCCACGGACGAGGCTGCTCGTGACCGGTCCTTCCCCACCCCGTACCCTTGCCGCGTGCCCGACACGACCCTGGTTCGTCGCGCCCGCAAGGTAGACCGCGTGCTCGCCGAGACGTGGCCGGATGCCCGCTGCGAGCTCGACTTCGCCGACCCGTTCCAGCTGCTGGTGGTCACCGTGCTCAGCGCCCAGACCACTGACCGTCGGGTCAATGCGGTAAGCCCCACCCTCTTCGCCGCCTACGCCGACGCCAAGGCGATGGCAGCCGCCCCCCGTGAGGACCTCGAGCAGATCGTCGGCCCGCTGGGCTTCTTCCGCGCCAAGACCGAGTCGCTCCTGAAGTTGAGTGCTGCCCTGGTGGAGAAGTACGACGGCGAGGTGCCGGCTCGGCTCGCCGACCTGGTGACGTTGCCGGGCGTGGGCAGGAAGACCGCCAATGTCGTGCTGGGCAACGCGTTCGGCATCCCCGGCATCACCGTGGACACCCACGTCGGCCGGCTGGCCCGGCGTCTCGGCTGGACCGTGGAGACCGACCCGGTGAAGGCCGAGCACGCGATCGGGGAGCTCTTCCCCCGCACGGACTGGACGATGCTGAGCCACCGCCTGATCTGGCACGGCCGCCGGGTCTGCCACGCGAAGAAGCCCGCGTGCGGCGCCTGCACGGTGGCCCGCTGGTGCCCGTCCTACGGCACCGGCCCGACCGATCCCGCAGCGGCCGCGAAGCTGGTGAAGACCCAGGGCCCGGCATGAAGGTGCTGGTGCTCCTGCTCGGAGCCGTCCTCGGTGTGCTCGCCGTTGCCGGTTGTGGCGCGGCGGCACCGGTGCGCCACGGGTCCGGTGTCCAGGTCGACACCGTCGAGCTGCGCGCGATCAAGCACGACGCCGGCATCGCCACCTGCCGACCCGGGACCGGTGCCGAGGTGGCCGGCGGACTGCCGCCCATCACCTTGCCGTGCCTCGGCGGCGGCCCCGACGTGGACCTGGCCAGGCTCCGCGGTCCACTGGTCATCAACCTTTGGGCTCAGTGGTGCGGGCCATGCCGCGCCGAGCTCCCGCGCTACCAGGCCTTCGCCCGGAAGTACGCTGGCAAGGTGGGCGTCCTCGGCATCGACTACCAGGACACCCAGCCGCAGTGGGCCCTGCAGCTCGCGCAGAGGTCTGGCGTCACCTACCCGCTCCTCGCCGACCCCGACGGCAAGCTGAGAGTGCGGGGACTGCCCAAGATCCTGATGGTGGACTCGCGCGGCAAGGTGGTCTACGACGAGTACGGCGAGATCTCCTCGGTCGGCCAGCTCGAGCGGCTCGTCGCCCGCCACCTCGGTGTGGCAGCGGGCTGACCGGATGCCGGAGGACGTGAGCGGACCCGCCGACCTGCCGGGCTGGTTGCTCCCCATCCGCGACGGGGCCCGCTCGGTGACCGGGGAGCAGCTGAGCCGCTTCCTGCCGCCGCCCGGCGGAGACGCGCGTCGCGGCGCGGTGCTGATGCTGTTCGGCGAGGGCCCGGCCGGGCCCGACGTCCTGCTCACCGAGCGGGCCCACGACCTGCGCAGCCACCCGGGCCAGCTGTCCTTCCCCGGAGGCGCGGTGGATCCGTCGGACGCCGACCCCGTCGCTGCCGCGCTGCGCGAGGCGGAGGAGGAGACCGGGCTGGACCCTGCCGGGGTGGAGGTCTTGGCCACCCTCCCGCAGCTGTGGCTGCCGCCGAGCAACTTCGCCGTGACGCCGGTACTCGCCTGGTGGCGGGAGGAGTCGCCGGTCGCCGTCGTCGACCCTCGCGAGGTGCACACGATCTTGCGGGTGCCCCTCGAGGAGCTGCTCGACCCCACCAATCGGGTGACCGTCGTGCACCCGAGCCGGTCCTACTCCAGCCCGGGCTTCCTCGTCGGCCCGGAGCACGACCTGGTCCTGTGGGGCTTCACGGCCGGCCTGCTCAACCAGCTCTTCGACCACGTGGGGCTCAACCGTCCCTGGGACCCGGCCCGGCGCGTCGAGGTGCCCGGGCACATGCTTGCCGACACCGAGCTGGATCGCATCCGGCGCGAGGTCGAGCAGTGAACATCCTCGACTGGGCACTGGTCGCCCTGGTGCTGGCCTACGCGCTGTCCGGCTACTGGCAGGGCTTCATCACCGGTGCCTTCGCGACGATCGGTCTGGTCCTCGGTGGGCTGCTCGGCATCTGGGTGGCGCCGAAGCTGCTCGGTGATGCGTCTCCTTCGTTGTGGGTCTCGCTGGGTGCGCTCTTCGTGGTGCTGGTGTGCGCGAGCTTCGGGCAGGCGGTGCTGCAGTACGCCGGCGCCCGGGCCCGCGCGGCGATCCGGTGGCAACCGGTGCGCGCGCTCGACGCGGTCGGTGGTGCCGCGCTCAGTGTCGTCGCCGTGCTGCTCGTCGTCTGGACCCTCGGGGTGGCGATCAGCGGGTCGAGCATCCCCGGCATCAGCCCGCTGGTGCGCACCTCCCGGGTGCTCGGCACGGTCAACGACGCGATGCCCTCGGAGGCCTACACCGCGTTGCGGGGCTTCGACGACGTCGTCGGTTCGAGCTTCTTCCCGCGCTACCTCGAGCCGTTCGCCCGGGAGCGGATCGTTCACGTCGCGCCCGCCCCTCGGGGGGTGCTGCGCGACCCCGACATCGCCCGCGCGGAGAGGGCGGTCTACAAGATCCGTGGTGAGAGCGTCTGCGGCAGCGGCGTCGAGGGCAGCGGCTTCCTCTACTCCCCGGACCGGCTGATGACCAACGCCCACGTGGTCGCGGGGGTGCGGCAGCCGGAGGTCCGCGTCGGCGATGGGGAGGTGCCCGCCACCGTCGTCTACTACAACCCGGACGCCGATGTCGCGGTGCTCGAGGTGCACGGGCTCAACGGCCCCTACCTGCACTTCGACCTGACCGGCCACTCGGGGGAGACCGGCGCCGCCCTCGGTTACCCCAACGACGGGCCGTTCGACGCCGAGCCGGTCCGGATCCGCAGCGAGCAGCGCTTGCGCTCGCCGAACATCTACGGTTCGGGCGCGGTCACCCGCGAGGTCTACAGCATCCGCGGCCTGATCCGGCCCGGCAACTCCGGAGGCCCGTTCGTCTCGACTGCAGGGCGGGTGCTCGGCGTGGTCTTCGCCGCCTCGGTGAGCGACGCCAACACCGGCTATGCGCTGACGGCCGACCAGGTCGCCAAGTCGGCGGCGGCGGGCATCGACGCCGACCGGCAGGTCAGCACCGGCGGTTGCGCCTGAGGCTGCGGGCAGCAGGTCAGCGCTTGGTCAGGACCGACCTGGTCTCCTGGGCCTGCGCGATCGCCCGCTTGGGCGGCTTGACCCGCTTGACCTTCTTCAGGCCGACCAGGGCCAGCAGGCCGGCGAGCGCGAGGTAGAGGAGGAAGACGATCCCGAAGCACCACGCGAGGTCGAGGCCGGAGAAGTTGATGAGGTAGGCGATCGCCCACGACAGCATGATCAGCGACATCACGCCGAAGAAGCCTGCGGCGGCGAACATCGCGATACTCATCCCGCCGGCCTTCACGCTGACTCGCAGCTCCGACTTCGCCAGCGCGATCTCCTGCTGGATGAGCGTGGAGACGTCCCGGCTGGCGTCGACCACCAGCTTGCCGATGGTCGGCTCTTCCTCAACGACGGGCTCGCGATGTGCCATTCCCGGGTTTCCCTTCCTCGTTTCGGTGCAGGGCCGAGCTACGGCAGCGGCCCCCCGTTGCCACCTGCCGCACGAGAGTACCCTCAGCCCGCCTCGGCAATCCGACGGTGTCTTCGGTTGCGGCGCCCGAGCAGGGCAGCGGCGGACAGCGCCGCGACCACCGAGGCGAGCAGTACGGCGGCCTTGGCCGCCTCACGTCTCGCGCCGGCGTAGGCGAGGTCGGAGACCAGCAGCGAGACGGTGAACCCCATCCCGCAGAGCACGGCGATCCCGGCCAGGTCACGCCAGCTGACCGCGTCGTCCAGTCGCGCCCGCGTCGCCCGGGTGACAGCCCAGGCCCCACCCAGCACGCCGACCGGCTTGCCCAGGACGAGGCCGAGCACGACTCCCAGCACCACCGGGTCGGAGAGGAGCCGTCCGCCCCCGCCGAGCGCGACGCCGGCGCTCATGAAGGCGAAGAACGGCACCGCAACAGCGGCGCTCAGCGGGGAGAGCCGGTGCTCGAGCCGTTCGGCGGGAGAGCTCGACTCACCCTGGTCGGGCAGGACTCGGGTGAGCAGCCCGATCGCGACGCCGGCGACCGTCGCGTGCACCCCGCTCTCGTGCGTGGCCCACCAGGCGAGCAGCACCACCGGCAGGTGGACCAGGCCGCTGCGCACCCGCAGTTGCTGGAGCAGCCCGTAGCAGACCACTGCCAGGACGGCCACGCCAAGCCAGACCAGGCTCAGCCTGCTGGTGTAGGCGACCGCGATCACCGCGATCACGATCACGTCGTCGACGACGGCCAGGGTCAGCAGGAAGGCCCGCAGCTGGCCGGGAAGTGCCGGGCCGACAACGGCGAGCACGGCGAGCGCGAAGGCGATGTCGGTGGCGGTCGGGACCGCCCAGCCGGCGAGGCCCGAGGAGTCTCCGGTGGTCACCTGGACGGCCACGAAGACGAGGGCAGGTACGGCGACCCCGCAGGTTGCCGCCACGACCGGCACGAGGGCGTCGGCCGGCCGGCGCAAGGAGCCCACCAGAAGCTCCCGCTTGAGCTCCAGCCCGGCCACGAGGAAGAACAGCGTCAGCGCCCCGTCCGCGGCCCAGTGCTCGAGGTCCAGTGGTCCGAGCGCGAGGTGGCGGAAGGCGTCGTAGGAGCTTCCGGAAATGTTCGCCCAGACCAGGGCGGCGGCCGCGGCGGCCAGGGCCAGCGATCCGCCCACCGCCTCCTGGCGCAGGAGGCGGCCGAGGTGGCCCGTCTCGCGCGGCTCGAGGCCGGTCAACAGGGCCCGACGGCGGGATCGGTTCACGGAGGCAGCTCCAGGTCGGCGAGCACGGCTGCCGACCAGGCTTCCCGGCGCTCCGCGGCCAGCCTACCGGGCACGGCCGGTTTGGCGCCCGGGCCCGACTCTGGAAGGATGTGCCGCGGAGGGGAGTACTCCCCCGCTTCGTGCTCGTCATCACGGCACCGGCCCAGGCCGGTCCCGGGCGCGTCGGTCCCGCAGGCGGGACGGAAGAGACCTCCGGACCACGATCTTTCCGACCCGTCCGGAGGCAACGATGCACGTGACCCCGCTCGTCTGGGCGCTGACCCTGGGCGTCACCCTGGCGGTGCTGCTCTTCGACATCGTGGTGATCGGCCGTCGCCCGCACGAGCCGTCCCGCCGCGAGGTGACCACGGCACTGGTGGGCTACGTCGGCCTGGCCGTGGCGTTCGGGGTCGGCGTCTGGCTCGTCGCGGGTGGCCGCTACGGCACCGAGTTCTTCGCCGGCTGGCTGACGGAGTACTCGTTGTCGGTCGACAACCTCTTCATCTTCCTGATCATCATGACGAAGTTCGGCGTGCCCAAGCAGTTCCAGCAGGCCGCGCTGCTCGTCGGGATCGTGCTCGCGCTGGTGATGCGCGGCATCTTCATCGCCGTCGGAGCGGCCGCGATCGACAACTTCTCCTGGGTCTTCTACCTCTTCGGAATCTTCCTCGTCTACACCGCGGTCAAGCTGGCGCGCGAGGGTGCCGGCGGCGATGACGACTACGAGGAGCCTGCGCTGGTTCGCTGGATCGAGCGCCACTTCCCGGCGACCTCGGAGTGGCAGGGCACCAGGATGCTCGTGAGGCAGGGCGGCAAGCGGCTGATCACGCCGATGCTCGTCGTCGTGGCCGCGCTCGGGACGACCGACCTGCTCTTCGCCCTCGACTCGATCCCCGCGATCTACGGGCTCACCCAGGAGCCCTACCTGGTGCTGACTGCGAACATCTTCGCGCTGATGGGCCTGCGCCAGCTCTACTTCCTCATCGGCGGGCTGCTGGAGCGGCTGGTCTACCTCTCCTACGGCCTGGCGTTCCTGCTCGCGTTCATCGGGGTCAAGCTGGTGCTGCACGCGATGCACACCAACGAGCTGGCCTTCGTCAATGGCGGCGAGGCGATCGGCTGGGCGCCGGACATCCCGGTCTGGCTGTCGCTGGCGGTCATCGTCGGCACGCTCGCCGTGACGACCGTCGTCAGCCTGGTGGTGTCGCGGCGTCGGGAACGCCCTGGAGACGGTGCGGCCGTCGGCTGACGGTCTCCCGGGCGGAGAGGAAACGTCCCCTTCGCCCGGGAGAACGTCACGGGTGGATCACTCGTCGGCAGACGCGCCGCCCGACGACCCCCGCGCCTGGATCTCGTCGACCACCGACGGGTCGGCCAGGGTGGTCGTGTCGCCCAGCGCGCGGTTCTCCGCGACGTCCTTCAGCAGCCGCCGCATGATCTTGCCCGAGCGGGTCATCGGCAGCGTCGGGGTGAACACGATGTTGGCGGGCTTCGCGATCGGGCCGATCACCTTGCCGACGTGGTCGCGCAGCTCCTTGAGCTTCTCCGTCGACCCGCCCTTGTCACCCTTGAGGGTCACGTAGGCCACGATCGCCTGGCCTGTGGTCGCGTCGGACCGGCTGACCACCGCAGCCTGGGCGACGTCGGGGTGGTCGACCAGGGCGCTCTCCACCTCGATCGTCGACAGGCGGTGCCCGGAGACGTTCATGACGTCGTCGATCCGGCCCATCAACCAGAAGTCGCCGTCCTCGTCGACCCGCGCACCGTCACCGGCCAGGTAGGCGTCGGGGAACTTGCTCCAGTAGGTCTGCCGGAACCGGTCGTCGTCGTGGTAGAGCCCTCGGAACATCGCCGGCCAGGGTTCCTTGACGACCATGTAGCCCGCCCCGCTCCCGGCGGGGATCTCTTTGCCTTCCTCGTCGTAGACGGCGGCCTTGATGCCCGGGAAGGGCTGCGTCGCCGACCCCGGCTTGAGGGTGGTCAGGCCCGGCATGGGCGTCACCAGGATCATGCCGTTCTCGGTCTGCCACCACGTGTCCACCACGGGCGTCTTCCCACCGCCGATGTGGTCGCGGTACCAGACCCAGGCCTCGGGGTTGATCGGCTCGCCGACGGACCCGAGCACCTTCAGCGAGGACAGGTCGTGGCGCTCGGCGTACTCCGTGCCCCACTTCATGTGCGTGCGGATCGAGGTGGGCGCGGTGTAGAGCACGTTGACCTGGTAGCGCTCGATGATCTCCCACCACCGGTCCTTGTCGGGGAAGTCCGGGGTGCCTTCGTACATCACGCTGGTGGTCGCGTTGCACAACGGCCCGAACACGATGTAGCTGTGCCCGGTGATCCAGCCGATGTCCGCCGCGCACCAGTAGACCGTCTCCGGCTTGATGTCGAAGACGTAGTGGTGGGTCGTGGAGACGCCGGTGAGGTATCCGGCGGTCGTGTGGACGATGCCCTTGGGCTTGCCGGTGGTGCCCGAGGAGTACATCAGGAAGAACATGTCCTCGGAGTCCATCTCCTCGCACGGGCACGAGGACGGGTCGTCACTCTGGGTGTCGACCACGTCGTGCCACCACTGGTCGCGGCCCTCCTTCATGTCGACCTCGCTGCCGGTGCGGCGGACGACGACACAGGTCCTGACGGTGGGTGCCTTGTCCATCGCCTCGTCGGCGATCGGCTTGAGCGTCGAGGCGCTACCGCGGCGGTTCGCGGCGTCCTGGGTGATCAGGTACTCGCACTCCATGTCGACCATCCGGCCGCCCAGGGAGTCGGCGCTGAACCCGCCGAAGACGAACGTGAACGGAGCTCCGATGCGCGCCAGGGCGAGCAGGGTGACTGGTGCCTCCGGGATCATGCCCATGTAGACCGCGACCTTGGTGCCCTTGGCGATGCCGAGGCTCCTGAAGGCGTTCGCTGCCTTCACCACGCGCTTCTGCAGGTCGGCGTAGGTGATCGTCAGCCGGTCGTCGGCGGGCTCGCCCTCCCAGTGGTAGGCCACCTTGTCACCGAGCCCGGCATCCACGTGGCGGTCGACGCAGTTGTAGCAGACGTTGAGCTTGCCGCCGAGATACCACTTCGCGTAGGGACGCTCCCACTCCTTGAGCTTGGTGAAGTCGGTGAACCAGCTGATCCGCTCGCGTCCCTCTCTCTCCCAGAAGGCGTCGGGATCCTGGTCGTAGAAGTCGGCCGGGGTGTTCGCCTGGGCGGCGAACTCGGGGTCCGGTGGGTAGCGTCGCTCCTCCGCCATCAACGCGTCGATGTTCTGGGTGGCCCCGCCCACAGTCTCGTCTGCCATGTCGTCTCCTCGATTCGCTCGTGCCTGTCTTGCCTGCACCCGTGCCCTCCACTTCACCAGCGCGGCCCCTTCCCGGCAAGGGGCCGGCTGGTGGTGGCCTCAGCCGAGAGGCCCGGTGGGGACCATCGCCCGCTTGTGGGTGAACGCGGTGACGCCGGCGAACGACGCGTACCACGCCGCCAGCGCGGTCGCGATGCCGAGGTAGCCACCGATGTGCCCCAGCGAGCTCGAGCCGGCGAACTCACCGGCCGCGAGCAGCCCGTAGGTGATGGTCAGCAGCACGAACACGGCCAGGACCGCCGTGCTCACGCGGGTGGCCGCAATGGTCATGTACAGCGTGAAGAAGCCCCAGCAGACCAGGTAGAGGCCGACGCCGTTGGCCGCCGCGGTGGGGCTCAACGAGGAGAGGTCGGTGTGTCCGGTCAGCCACCAGAACGAGAGCCAGAAGCCGCCGTAGGAGGAGAACGCGACCGCTCCGAAGGTGTTGCCGCGGGCGAACTCCCACATGCCGGCGAACAGCTGGGTCAGTCCGCCGTAGGCCAGCGCGAGGCCGAACACGACGGGCTCGGCGTCGATCCAGCCGGCGTTGACGATGCTCAGCACCATCGTGGTCAGGGCGAAGGCCGCGAGTCCGAGCGGCGCCGGGTCGGCTAGGTGGGCGCCGGGGGTGATGGTCTCCCTGGGCAGCGGCAGGCCCGGCTCGCTGACCGTGCCGCCGGGCACGGAGGCGTTGCCGGGCACTTCGGGATTGTGCGATGTCATGGGTGCTCCTCGATCCGTCGGGGTTACCTGTGACTGACGCTAGGGACGGCGATCCCGGACGTGAACCGGTAGCCCCGGACGGGTCGCCCAGCGCGGTGGATGCGTCGGTGTGTGCGACGTCACACCGCGACGAGCGGTCGAAACCGTACGACGAGCGGCTCAGCGCAGCGAGGGCCGCCGCGCCGACTCGGGGTGGTAGCTGCCGCGCTCGAGCTCGATGTCCTCGGGTGCGTGCAAGCGCACCATCGTGTGGCCGAGGTGCGCCGGCAGGTGGCCACGGGTGGCGAGGGACACCACGATCATCGTGGCGAAGGCGAGAGGCACGGTGACCAGCGCCGGCTGGCTCACCGCCGCGCCGATCGGTCCGGACGACACCCCGCCGAGCATCACGGCCATCACGGCGGAGACCGAGGTCAGCCCGCCGACCGCCATGCCGGCGACGGCCCCTCGCGCGGTGAGACCACGCCACCAGATGCCCAGCACCAGCAGCGGGCAGAACGTCGAGGCGGCGACCGCGAAGGCCAGCTCCACGGCGTGGGCGACGGCCAACCCGGTCGACGCCAGCGTCAGCAGCAGCGTCGCGAGCGCCGTCACGACGCCGGCCACCCGGAAGGAGGTGACCCCGCCGAACCAGCGACTGCCGAGGTCCTGCGACAGCACTCCGGAGACCGACACGACCAGTCCCGAGGACGTGGAGAGGAAGGCGGCGAACGCCCCGGCACCGAGCAGCGCGGTGAGCAGGTCCCCACCCGGGCCGCCGATCGCGCGCTGCGGGAGCTCGAGGACCACGGAGTCGGAGCGGCCGGAACCCACCAGGTCAGCGGCATAGACGCGACCGAGCACGCCGTACAGCGTCGGCAGCAGGTAGAACAACCCGAGCATCGCGAGAACCGACACCGTCGTGCGCCGGGCAGCCCGACCGTCGCGGTTGGTGTAGAACCGGACCACCACGTGGGGCAGCCCCATGGTGCCGAGGAAGGTCGCCAGGATCAGCGAGTAGGTCAGGTAGGTCGCGTAGGGCCCCTGCATCGGCTCGATCCAGGCCGCCGCGTGCAGGTGCTGCGAGGGGGAGCCGCTGCCGCGCCAGTGCCGGAGCAGGAAGATCAGCGGGACAAGCAGCGCGACCAGCTTCAGCCAGTACTGGAATGCCTGGGCGAGAGTGATGCTGCGCATGCCGCCCGAGACCACGTTGGCGAGCACGATCAGCGCCACCACGACCGCCCCGGTCCATCGAGGTGCCCCGGTCAGCGCGCGGATCGTGAGCCCGGCACCCTGGAACTGCGGCACCAGGTACAGCACGCCGATCAGCACGACGAGCGCGCTGGACACCCGGCGCGCGGTCAGCGACTCGACGCGGAACTCGGCGAAGTCGGGCAGCGTGTAGGCGCGAGACCTGCGCAGCGGAGCGGCCACGAACACCAGCAGCATCAGGTATCCGGCGGTCCAGCCGACGGGGTACCAGAGCATGTCGGCCCCGCGGGCGAGCACCAGCCCGGCCACGCCGAGGAACGACGCGGCCGAGAGGTACTCCCCACTGATCGCCGAGGCGTTGACCACTGGGCCGACAGCGCGGGAGGCGACGTAGAAGTCGCTGGTCGTGCGCGACAGGCGCAGCCCGAACACCCCGACCCCCAGCGTCGCGACGGACACCAGCAGCACGGCCAGGACGGCGAAGGCCGAGCTCATCGGGAGGTCACCGCCCGCTCACCGCGGTCCGACGAGGTCGTTGAACGAGCGTTCGTGGTGCTCCGCACGGCGGACGTAGAACCACGCCACCAGCACCAGGAAGGGATAGACGACCACGCCGAGCAGCAGCCACGGGAGCGGGATGCCGAGGAACGTCGTGGTCAGCAGCCCCGGGTAGGTCCGGAACAGCACCGGGAGGGCGCCCAGGGTCAGCGCGAGGAGGGCCACGACCCCGAGTGCCAGACGCAGTTGGTTGCGCATCAGCGAGCGCATGTAGATCTCGCCGACCGCGGTCTGCGCGTCGATCTCGGAGGCGACCGAGGTGCGCCGGGGCCGGCCCGTGCGGGGGCCGGTGACGCGCACGCGTTGTGGCGGCTGGACGTCGTTCACGGCTCGCCCTGGCGGATGTGGCGGAGCAGCTCTCGCAGCACCGGCGTGTGGCGGCGGCTGACCAGCAGCTCGGTGCCGCCCACCACGACCGAGCAGCGGCCGCTGTCCACGCGGACCTCGTCGACATGGGCGAGTGCGACCAGGAGCGAGCGGTGGATGCGCAGGAACCCCGCGTCGCCCCAGCGCTCCTCGAGCGAGCCGAGGGGAAGCCGCACCAGGTGGCTCCCCGAGGCGGTGTGCAACCGGGTGTAGTCACCCTGTGCCTCGACGTAGCGCACGTCGGACCGGGAGACGAAGCGGGTCACCCCGCCGAGCTCCACCGGGATCAGGTCGTCGTCGGGCGTCACCAACCCTGCGTCGCTGATCCGGCGCACGGCCTCCCGCAGGCGCTCCTCGCGCACCGGCTTGAGCACGTAGTCGACCGCCTGCAGGTCGAAGGCGTCGACGGCGTGCTCGGAGTGCGCGGTGACGAAGACGATCCGGGGCGGATCCTTGAAGCGGGTGAGCACCTCGGCGAGCTCGAGGCCGGTCAGCCCGGGCATGGCGATGTCGACGAAGACGGCGTCGACCGGCTCGTCGCGCAGCACCCGCAGCGCCTCGGTCGCCGAGTCGCAGCAGCTCACCTGCTCTATCCGGTCGTCGCGCTCGAGCAGGTAGCCCAGCTCGTCGAGGGCTGGCCGCTCGTCGTCGACGACCAGCACCCTCAGGCCGGCCCCGGTCGGGCTCACGGCCGCACCCCACGCGCGAACTTCGGCACCCGGACGATCACCTTGGTGCCGGCGCCGGGCGCCGTCTCGACGACCAGCCCGTAGTCGTCGCCGTAGGCCGATCGCAGCCGCTCGTCGACGTTGCCGAGCCCGATGCTGTCCAGTGACTCGTCGCCAGCGAGGGCCCGGCGTACCTTCTCGGGGTCTTCCCCGACGCCGTCGTCCTCCACCGAGATGACCGCCTCGCGGTCGAGGTCCTCGGCGAGGATGGTGATCCTCCCGCCACCGGCCTTCTGGGCGAGGCCGTGGCGTACGGCGTTCTCCACCAGCGGTTGCAGCGACAGCACCGGCACGGTCACCGGCAGCACCTCCGGGGCGATCCGCAGCGTGACTCCGAGGCGGTCGCCGAAGCGGGCCTGCTCGAGCACGAGGTAGCGCTCGATGGAGCGCAGCTCCTCCTCGAGCGTCGTGTACTCCCCGTGCCGCTGGAAGGAGTAGCGGGTGAAGTCGGCGAACTCGAGCAGCAGCTCCCGGGCGCGGTCGGGGTCGGTGCGGACGAAGGAGGCGATCGCGTTCAGCGCGTTGTAGACGAAGTGCGGCGATATCTGCGCCCGTAGCGCACGCACCTCAGCCTCCATCAGCCGCGTGCGGGACGCGTCCAGCTCGGCGAGCTCGAGCTGGCCGGACACCCACCGGGCGACCTCGGTGGTCGCCCGGACAAGGCCTGCTGAGCTCGCACCGGACCACGCCTGCAGCGTCCCCACGACGCGGTCCTCGACCGCGAGCGGGCTGATGACCACCTTGCGGACCTGGCAGTAGGGGTCGTTGCAGATCAGCTCGCGGTGGTCGCGGACGGTGGTCGCACCGTCGGCGACGCCCCTGCTGGCAAGGGGCCCGGCGTGCACCGTGTGTTGCTGGGCGCGACCGTCCCAGGCCAGCAACCGCTCGGTGTCGGTGAGCGCGACGGCGTGCGTGGCGAGCAGCGAGCGGAGGTGCCGGACCGACTGCTCGGCCGAGACGGCGGTCAGGCCGGTGCGCAGCGCGCTGGTCATCAGCGAGGCGGTGTGCAGCGTCCGGAAGGTGGCGCGGTCGGCCTCGGAGCCGAGGTGTCCCGCGGGCCACCAGTGCCACCGTGCCATGCCCTCAGGGTAGGGCTGGGCGCTCCCCGCCGTGGGGGACCCGGGATCTCGTCCGACATGCCTACCTGAAGTCGATCAGCAGCGCGTCGGTGTCAGGGCCGTCGGGCGGCTCGTCGGGGACTGCGCCGGCTGTGGGCTCATCGTCCGTCTGGTCCGTTGCGGGCTCGGGCTCGCGGTGCCGGACGGTCGCCCGGTAGCAGTCGGTGAGGTAGGGCAGCAGCATGCCGTCGTGGCCCCGGCCGTAGTCGTCGTACAGTGCGCGCACCTTGGTGAGCACGGCGGTCCGTTCCTCCTCGGACATCACCGCGATGTAGGACCGGGAGCGGACCAGGTCCTCGAGCCGGTCGGCGTCCAGGGACTGCCAGAGGCGGAACTCCTCCTGCTCCACCCAGCCGAAGTGCGTCGTCTCCATCAGTGGCCGCACGTTCTCCTCGCGCTCATCGTGCTCACCGATGAGCCGCTCGAGCTTGCGCACCCACGGGATGTCGTTGTCGCGGTGGTTCCACACCAGCGCCAACCGGCCGCCGGGACGCAGGACGCGGGCGATCTCCGGCAGCGCCACGGCGTGGTCGAACCAGTGGAAGGACTGGGCGCACACGACCACGTCGACAGATCGCGAAGCCACCGGGATCTCCTCGGCGGACGCCACGGCGGTGCGCACAGCGGGCAGCCGTCGGCGCAGGTGCGCCAGCATCTCGGCGAGCGGGTCGGTGGCGAGCACGTCGTGGCCAGCAGCCGCCAGCAGCCCGGTGAGCTTGCCGGTGCCCGCGCCGAGCTCGACCACGGTCGCGGGCTGCTTGCCGACCAACCAGCTGACCGCCTCCTCGGGATAGGAGGGGCGCGCCCGGTCGTAGGCGTCGGCGACGCCGGCGAAGGAGAGCGCGTGCTGGGTCCGCTGCTCCGGGCGGGGCTGCGCCGCAGTCGGCTCGACGGGGCCGGTCTGGTCGGTCATCGTGACCTCGAAACTACCCGATAGCCTTGCCGGCGTGCCCGAGACCGGACCTGCCGCGGATCCCCTTGCCTGGTTGAGCTCCCTGGAGGGGGTCCCGTCCGGCTTCACGGCTGCCCGTGACGGTGTGGATGCGATGCTGCGCGACCGCGGGATGCGGCGTACGACGCCCGAGCAGACCGCGGAGTCGTTGCTGCGGGGCGCCCATGCGAGCGCTGTGCTCGAGGGGTCCGGTGCAGACCTCGACGCGGTGCGGAACGGCACGGCCGACGAGATCGCCCAGGCGGCGCTGCGCGTCAGCGCCGAGCTGCTCTCGCTGGTGCCGGTGCTCGCCCGCTCGCCGCTGCAGGCCTTCGCGCGGCTGCACGTCCTCGCCGCGACGGGCGTCGTGGACGACGACCGGCTCGGCCGGCCCCTCTCCGAGGTTGCGGCCGAGCGGATGGGGACGCTGGCGACCACCCTGCTGGCGACCGCCGCCCCCGCGATGCTGGTGGCCGCGGTCAGCCACGCCGAGCTGGCGGTGGTCGAGCCGTTCGCCTCGCACAACGGGATCATCGCCCGGGCCGTCGAGCGACTGGTGCTCGTCGCCCGTGGGGTGGACCCGGCGTCGCTCGTGGTCCCCGAGGCCGGACACCTGGCGCTGCGCCGGGAGTACGAGTCGAACCTGCGGGGCTACCGCGACGGCGGCCAGGCGGGGATGCACGCCTGGCTGCTGTATGCGGGAGAGGCCTTCGCGCGCGGCGCTGAGGCGAGCCCGCTCCGGGACTGAGCAGGCGCCCCTGAAGGATGAGCGGCACCGAAGTGCTCGACCTCGATGCCGCTCGACACACGGATCCTCGGGTTACCAGGCGTGCATCTGTCTAACTGCTGTCCCGGGAGGATCCCGGTCAACGAGCGCCCTGTAGGAAGGGTAGATCGCCGCGTGGGTACCGGATCCGTGTGCTGGTCTGGAGTTGTCGCGCCAGGTGTTCCGCGCCGTGACCCCTTTGTAACCCGCCCGCCCGGGCATCTCAAGGGTTGACTTCCGGGCCGATGAGGTTTCCGGATCAGGCGGAGAGGTCACGCCGCCGCACGTTGATCCAGATGGCACCGCCGAGCGCGATCGCGCCGCCCACGGCGAGCGCGGTGAGGGTAGGCCTGGTGCCGGGCAGCCGGACCCGGCTGCGCAGCGCGACCGGCTTGTCGAAGACCAGGACCGGCCAGTCCCGCTCACGCGCGATCCGGCGCAGCTCCCGGTCCGGATTCACGGCATGGGGGTGACCGACCGACTCGAGCATGTGCACGTCGGTGACCGAGTCGCTGTAGGCGTAGCTGCCGGCGAGGTCGTAGCCGCGCTTGTCGGCGAGGTCGCGGATCGCGGTCGCCTTGTTCTCCGCGTAGGCATAGAAGCGGATCCTCCCGGTGTACTGGCCGTCCTCGACGTCCATCCGGGTCGCGATCACCTTGTCGGCGCCGAGCATCAGCCCGATCGGCTCCACCACCTCCGAGCCGCTGGTGGACACGATGATCACGTCACGGCCGGCCAGGTGGTGCTCCTCGATGAGGTTCACTGCCTCCTCGTAGACCAGCGGGTCGACGATGTTGTGCAGTGCGTCCGCCACGATCTGGTTGACGGTCTCGACGTCCCAGCCCGCGCACAGCGCGGACATGAACTCCCGCATCTTCTCCATCTGGTCGTGGTCGGCACCACCGACGAGGTAGACGAACTGCGCATAGGCACTGCGCAGCATCGCCCGTCGCGAGATCAGCCCCCCGGCCTGGAACTCCCGGGAGAAGGCCAGCGTGCTCGACTTGGCGATGATCGTCTTGTCCAGGTCGAAGAAGGCTGCCGTCGGACGGGCAACGGAGGGCATGCGGCAAGTCTAGGGATCCGCGACCGCCCGACAGGCGTCCACAGCCCTGCCGGCGCGGGGTGTCGTCCACAGGTCCGGCGCCCACCGGCGCGCGTGGTGGCCGTACGACGGATCCTCCCCTCATGAGACCGACCACCCCGCCCGCCCGCGTTGCCTCCCCCACCGGCCCCCTGGCGGACACCCCGTCTGCCACTGCGTCAGCCGCCCCGGTGCTGGTCTCGGCCGATGAGCTGCTCCGCTCCGACGTCCTGCGCCTCGCCGCCGCGGCCGGCGTCGTGGTCGACGTTGCCCGCGACCCGTCGACCGCGCTGCGCCGCTGGCCCGTGGCGCCGGTGGTGCTCGTCGGGGCCGACCTGGCCGGCGCGCTCGCTGCCACGGCACCGCCACGGCGGGCCGGCGTCCACGTCCTGGGCCACGGAGCACTGCCCGATGACCTCTTCCGCCACGCCCTCGGGGTCGGCGCGGAGAGCGTCGCCGCCCTGCCCGCCTCGGAGACGTGGCTGGTGGAGCTGCTGACCGACGTCGGGGACGGCGCCGCCACGCCGGGCGTGACGATCGGCGTGCTGGCCGGCTCCGGCGGCGCCGGGGCGACGGTCTTCGCCTGCGCGCTCGCGCAGGCGGCGACGACCCGGGGCGCTGCGCTGCTGGTCGACGCCGACCCGCTCGGCCCTGGTTCGGACCGCGTGCTCGGAGTGGAGGGCGACGCGGGCGTCCGCTGGGACGCCATGCTGCAGGCGACCGGGAGGCTGAGCGCCCGCTCGTTGCGCGAGTCGTTGCCCCGTCGGGGCGCGCTCTCGGTGCTGACCTGGCCCGCGGACGGCTCCGCGTCGCTGCAGCCCTTCGCGCTGCGCGAGGTGCTGTCGGCCGGTGCCAGGGGGTTCGGCTGCGTCGTCGTGGACCTGCCGCGCCGTCCCGGCAAGGTCGTCGACGAGGCGGTGTCCCGCTGCGACCACGTCGTGCTGGTCTGCGGACTGACCGTGCCCGCGGTGGCGGCGGCGAGCCGGATCACCCGCACGCTGCTGGCCGGCGCGGTCTCGCGCCACCTGGTCACCAGGGGTGGGGCCGGTGGGGTCGCGCCGGCCGAGGTCTCGCAGGTGCTCGGGATCCCGCTGTTGGTGGCGATGACCGACCAGCGCGGCCTGGACGAGGCGGTCAACCTCGGCGCCGGTCCCCTTCGGTCGCCCCGGGGCCGGCTGGCACGTGCGGCCCGCACGGCGGTGGGCCGGCTGGTCGGACCGGGCGGGACCGCCGCGACCGTGGGCCGTCCCGTGGCCGCCCGGCTCGAGGCAGCGTCGTGACGACCGGCCTGGCCGGGCTGCCGCCCGGCGTCGTGGAGGACGTCCGGGAGCGGCTCGCTCGTGACGGAGCGGCCCTCACCCCCGAGCTGGTGGCCAGGGCGCTCCGGGAGCAGGGACGTCCGGTCGGTGACGCGACCGTCCTGGCGGTGCACGACGCGTTGCAGCGCGACGTGGTCGGTGCCGGTCCGCTCGAGCCGCTGCTGCGGTTGGCGGGGGTCACCGACGTGCTGGTCAACGGGGCCGACCAGGTCTGGATCGACCGCGGTGACGGGCTGGAGCCGACGGCGGTGCGGTTCCCCGACGACGACGCCGTCCGGCGGCTGGCCCAGCGACTGGCGTCGGTCGGCGGTCGCCGGCTCGACGACGCGTCGCCGTACGTCGACCTCCGGCTGCCCGACGGCACCCGCTTCCACGCCGTGCTGGCCCCGATCTCCCGGCCGGGCACGGTGCTGTCGCTCCGTGTCCCCCGGCGGCGCGCGTTCACCCTGGAAGAGCTGGTGGCGGCGGGGTCGGTCGGGGCGGACGGGGCCGCACTCCTGGCCACCGTCGTCCGCCGGCGGCTCGCGTTCCTCGTCAGCGGCGGCACCGGCACCGGCAAGACCACCCTGCTCAACGCGCTGCTCTCCACGGTGCCCCCGGGGGAGCGGCTGGTGCTGGTCGAGGACGCCAGCGAGCTGCGCCCGGAGCACCCCCACGTCGTCGCGCTCGAGGCGCGGCCGGAGAACATCGAGGGGGCCGGCGCGGTGCCCCTGCGGGCCCTGGTCCGCCAGGCGCTTCGGATGCGGCCCGACCGGTTGGTCGTCGGTGAGGTCCGCGGAGCCGAGATCACCGACATGCTCGCCGCGATGAACACCGGCCACGAAGGTGGCTGCGGCACCATCCACGCCAACTCCGCGGCCGACGTGCCGAGCCGGGTGGAGGGGCTGGCGATGGCGGCTGGCCTGGGTCGCGAGGCGGTGCACAGCCAGCTGGCCTCGGCCGTGGACCTCGTGGTGCACCTCGCCCGCGAGCCCTCGGGGCGCCGAAGGCTAGCGGAGATCGGCGTGCTGCGCCGTCGCGACGACGGCCTGGTGGAGGTGAGCCCGGCGGCCCGGTTCGACGGGGCCGGCAGGCTCGAGCCGGGTGAGGCGCTGGACGATCTGGCCGCACTGGTGGAGCCATGACGCTGGCGGCGGCTTGTGCAGCGGCGGTCGCCGCCCTGCTCCTGGTCCGCGGGCCGGGCAGGCTCCCGACCGACCTGGGGCGCGGCGCGCGCCCTCGGCTTCCCGGGCCGCTCCCGTTCGCAGGCCTCGCCGCGGTCGCCTCCTTGGGTCTGCTGGCTTCCGCCCTGAGCGGGCACCAGCTGGTCCTCGCGCTGTTGGCTGCCGGCCTGGTCGCTGGTGGGTTCCGGCTGGCCCACCAGTCGCGCCGGGCGGCCACCGCCGGGAGGCGGGCCGGGCACGTGCTCGCTGCGTGTGACGCGATGGCGGCCGACCTGGCCGCCGGGCAACCGGCGATGGCGGCGCTGGAGCGGTCGGCGTCCGAGTGGCAGGAGCTGCTCCCCGCCGTGGTGGCCGGGCACCTCGGCGCCGACGTGCCGACCGCGCTGCGCGGCCTCTCGGTGCGTCCGGGCGGCGGTGAGTTGCGGGTACTGGCGGCGGCCTGGCAGGTCGCCCACGAGTCCGGGTGCGGGCTGGCCGATGCGGTCACCGCGGCAGCCGACGCGATCCGTGGGCGCCAGGCGACCCGACGACTGGTCGCCACGGAGCTGGCCGCGGCCCGGGCGACGGCGCGGTTGATGGCCGTGTTGCCCTTCGGGGTGCTGCTGCTCGGCGCCGGGGTCGGCGGTGACCCCGTCGGCTTCCTGACCCGGACGACCCCGGGGCTGACCTGCCTGGTCGCGGGGCTCGCCCTGGCCTACGCGGGCCTGCAGTGGCTCCAGAGGATCGCCGATCAGGTACTGGCGCGATGAACGATCTCGTCCCCGCGGCGGCCGCGCTCGCGACGGCCGCCGCGGCCGGGCTGGCGTTCCGCCCGTCGCCTACGTTGCCGGTCGGCCCCTCGACCGGACGGCGCGCCGAGTCGGCCGGGCCACGCCGCGACGACCGCGCCCTGCTCACCCGGTGGCGACCGGTCCTCAGCGGGCTCGTGGTGCTGGCCGGCTGGTCCGTCCTCGGTGGACCCGTCGGGGCGCTGGCCGGGGTGGCGGCCGCGGCGGTGACCTGGACGGTCCTGGGCCGCGCCGAGCCGCCCGGGGTCCGGCTGCGCCGTGAGCAGCTCGAGCGCGACCTTCCCACGGCGGTCGACCTGCTGGCGACCACGCTGGCGGCCGGGAGCTCGATCGAGGCGGCCCTGGCGGTGGTGGCCCGCGCGGTCGGTGGCCCGGTTGCTGAGGAGCTGGACACGGTCGGTCACCGACTCGGCCTCGGCGTCGACCCCGCAACGGTCTGGCGGGCGGTCGCGGCGCATCCCCAGCTGGGGCCGTTCGGCCGGGCCGCACTGCGTGCGCACGAGTCCGGGGCGTCGGTCTCCGGGGCGGTGCGTCGGCTCGGCGAGGAGCTCCGGGCGCGCGAACGTGCCCAGGTCGAGGCGCGGGCGAAGACCGTCGAGGTCAAGGCGGCAGCGCCGCTCGGGGTCTGCTTCCTGCCGGCCTTCGTCCTGCTCGGCATGGTCCCGATGGTGGCCGGGGTCTTCGCCGCCCTCGACCTGTTCTCGTGACGGACGCCGACCGGCCGGCGTCCACATCCCCTGCTCGAAGACCAGTTGTCCACCGAAGGCCACGTCAGGGTGGAGCGAGCGGCCGGATCGGCGAATCGTCAAGCCAGCAACGACAAACCGGCCCAGGAAGCCTTCGCTCCGGGCCCGACCCAAGGAGAAGCCATGACCACGAGGAGCCTTGCGCGCGACCGGGACGAAGCGGGCGCGACCACCGCGGAGTACGCCGTCTGCACCGGAGCGGGCGTCGGGATCGCCGGCGTGCTGTTCAAGTTCCTGACCAGCGACGCCGGGCAGCAGATCATCAGCACGATCTTCGACCACGTGCTGAAGCTGCTGCCCTTCTGACCAAGACCTGTCGGGAGGGGGCACTGCTCCCTCCCGGCTTCCCGGCCACTACCCCAGCGGCCAGGAACAGACCGAGAGAGGTGCACGGATGCAGACACAGCCGGCGTGGACGCTCCACGGCGGGGAGGACGGGCGGGGCGTCGCCACCGAGGTCGGCGCAGTGACCGCGGAGGCAGCCGTCGTCCTGCCGGTCCTCGCCCTGATCACGGTCGGGCTGGCCTGGCTGGTGACGATCGGAGTGACCCATGTCCGCGTCGTCGACGCGGCCCGGGAGGCCGCCCGTGTGGTCGCCCGCGGCGAGACGACCGCAGCCGGCTCGGCCCTCGCCCGCCGCGTCGGGCCGGTCGGGACGCGGGTCGTGGTCACCGGTGACGGAGGCGCGATCGTCGTAACCGTCACCGCGCCGGTGCGCGGCCCCGGCGGCCTCTTCTCTTTCCTGCCCGGGCTCGACGTGCATGCACAGGCGGTGGCGGCGAAGGAGCCGGGATCGTGACGGCCACGGCTCCTCGCCACCGGTCCGAGAGGGGGATGGCGACCGTGGCGACCATCGGGCTGGTCGGACTCCTGACCGTGCTCGCCCTGGTCGCGAGCGGGATCGTCGGCCTGGTGGACGCGCACCGACGGGCCCAGGCCGCGGCTGACCTCGCCGCCCTCGCCGGTGGCGGGGCCCTGGCGCAGGGCTCGGAGCCGTGCGCGGCGGCCGCGGCGAACGCCAGGCGCAACGCCGCCGAGCTCGTGGACTGTCGGATCAGCGGCCGGACCGTCGCCGTGGTCGTCGCCGTGGCTGCGCCCGCTGCGCTCGCCGCCGTGGCGGATCCGAGGGCGCGGGCGCGTGCTGGCCCGGTGACGCCGGCCGGCCTGGCGCCCGGGTTGCCGGAGGACTCAGGCGAGCAGCAGCTCCAGTAGCCGGACCGCCCCCTGCTTGTCGAGCGGACTGTTCTGGTTGCCGCACTTGGGCGACTGGACGCACGACGGACAGCCCTCAATGCACCCGCAGGCGGCGATGGCCTCGCGGGTCGCGGTCAACCAGGCGCGCGCCGTCTCGAACCCCCGCTCCGCGAAACCGGCACCCCCCGGGTGGCCGTCGTAGACGAAGACGGTGAGCTGGCCGGTGTCGGGGTGCATGGCCGTGGACACCCCCCCGATATCCCAGCGGTCACAGGTCGCGAACAGCGGCAGCAACCCGATGGCGGCATGCTCGGCGGCGTGCGCAGAGCCGGGGATGTCGGACCCGCTGAGGCCCGACCGGGCAAGGGTCTCGTCGGTAAGCGTCCACCACACGGCGGTGGTCGCCAGGGTCCGTTCGGGGAGGTCGAGCGGCTCCTCGCCGATGACGTCGCCGCCGGGGACCCGGCGCTTGAGGTAGGACACCACCTGGTGGGAGACCCGGACCTCGCCGAGGCTCAGCCGCCCTGCCGGCCAGGTTTCGGCGCGCCGCTCCCCGGTGATCCGGATCTCGGTGACCTCCCGGGCCGAGGTGGAGTAGTCGGGGTCGGCGCGCACGACGATGGCGACCGACTCCGCAAGGTCGAGGTCCTCGACGAGATAGCTCTCCCCCTGGTGCAGGTAGACCGCACCCGGATGCGCCGTGCCGTGTGCCGCTGCCGGGTCGACGGTGCCGAGCACCCGCCCGGTGCCCGCCTCCACCAGCCGGACGGGGGTCCCGCCGGTGGACCTGATGTCGGCCAGGTCGGCGGCGCGTCGACGGTCGGTCCAGAACCAGCCGCCTGGTCGGCGGCGGAGCAGTCCCGCCTCGGTCAGTGCGTCCACGGCCTCGCGGGCGCGCGGACCGAAGATGGCCAGGCCCTCCGCGGTGAGCGGCAGCTCGGCGGCGGCGGCACACAAGTGGGGGCCGAGGACATAGGGGTTGTCCGGGTCGAGCACCGTGGTCTCGACCGGCTGGCCGAGCAGCGTCTCGGGGTGGTGGACGAGGTAGGTGTCGAGCGGGTCGTCGCGGGCGACCAGGACGCCGAGCGCGTCATCGCCGCCACGTCCGGCGCGCCCCACCTGCTGCCACAGCGCCGCCCGGGTGCCGGGAAAGCCGCCGAGGAGGACCGCGTCGAGGCCGCTGATGTCGATGCCGAGCTCGAGGGCGTTGGTCGCAGCGAGGCCGACCAGCCGTCCCGCGCGAAGGGCCTGCTCGAGTGCCCGGCGCTCCTCGGGCAGGTAGCCGCCGCGGTAGGCCGCCACCTGGTCGGCGAGCGCGGGGTCGACCTCCTCGAGCAGCCGGCGGGCGGACAGGGCGACCGCCTCCGCCCCCCGCCGCGAGCGGATGAAGCACAGGGTGCGGGTGCGCTCGAGGACGAGGTCGGCGAGCAGGTCCGCGAGCTCGGCGGTCACCGAGCGACGCAACGGCGCGCCGTTCTCGCCGGCGAGCGAGACGAAGGGCGGCTCCCACAGGGCCAGCCCGACCCGGCCCCGCGGCGAGGCGTCGTCGGTCACGGCCGCCACGTCCAGCCCGGTCAGGCGGCGCGCCGCGACCTCGGGCTCGGCCATCGTGGCGGAGGCGAGCAGGAAGGTGGGGTTGGCGCCGTACGACGCGCAGACCCGGCGCAGCCGGCGCAGCACCTGGGCGACGTGGGATCCGAAGACGCCCCGGTAGTGGTGCGCCTCGTCCACCACGACGTAGCCGAGGTTGCCCAGGAACCGGCTCCAGCGCTGGTGCCCGGGCAGTAACGAGCGGTGCAGCATGTCGGGGTTGGTCAGGACGTACTCGGCGTGGTCTCGTGTCCACGACCGCTGCTCCGGCGGGGAGTCACCGTCGTGGGTGGTGGCCCGCAGCCCGGGGACGGCGAGCTCGTGGAGCCGGTTGAGCTGGTCCTGGGCCAGCGCCTTGGTGGGGGAGAGGTAGAGCACGGTGCAACCCCGCTGGCCCCGCTCGCCGCGCGACCCGGTGATGTCGGTGAGCGCGGGCAGCAGGTAGCACAGCGACTTCCCGGACGCGGTGCCCGTGGAGACCACCGTGTGCGTGCCGCCGTGCAGGAGGTCGGCCGCCTCGCGCTGGTGGGTCCATGGTCGCTCGACGCCTGCGCGCCGCCACGCGGCCACCACCTCGGGCGCCGCCCAGTCGGGCCAGTCCGTCGACCGGGCCGGTCGACGCGGCAGCACCTCGAGGTGCACCAGCCGCTCGGCGCGGCCCGGCGGCAGGGTCAGGCGGTCGACGAGCCCTTCGAGACCGCGTCCGTCCACGAATGCAGTTTCCCAGCCGCCACCGACTGCTCCGTTTCCGCGTCAGGAACGTGGTTCAATGTCGTCACGTCCTCGAAGTGACCGCCAGACCACCCGCGGGGGTGGCTCAGCCAGGAGTGAGCACGTGGATCTTTCGCTGGAGACCAGACAGGTCGACGATCGCACGATCGTCGCGGTCGGGGGAGAGATCGACGTCTACACGGCCCCGCGGCTGCGTGACAAGATCACCGAGCTGGTCAGCGATGGCCACTACTCGCTGGTCGTGGACATGGAGGGAGTCGACTTCCTGGACTCGACCGGCCTCGGCGTGCTGGTCGGCGGTCTGAAGAAGGTCCGCGCCCACGACGGCTCGATGGAGCTGATCTGCCACCAGGACCGGCTGCTCAAGATCTTCCGGATCACCGGCCTGGCGAAGGTCTTCACCATCCACCCCTCGGAAGAGGCGGCGCTCTCCTCCTGAGCCTCCGGATGTGGCATACGCCACTCCTGCGCCCCTGCGCTGGACGGGGACCCGGACGCAAGTAGACTCCCCGGCGTCTTGTTAGGGACATCACACCGAGGAGAAACATGACCGGGCCGACCCCCGCCATGGTGCATCTCGGTGGCGCAAACCTCGCCCTGGTCATCGTGGTCGCCCTGATCGCTCTCGCAGCGCTCGGGATGGCAGCGAGGTTCCGCAGGGAGGTCCTCGCCGCCGGTGAAGGCACCGACAACATGAAGAACATCGCGCACGCCGTGCAGGAGGGTGCGAGCGCGTTCCTGGCGCGGCAGTTCCGGACCCTGGGCATCTTTGCGGCGGTCGCCTTCCTCGTCCTGCTGGCCCTTCCTGCCGATGACGTGTGGGTCCGGGTCTTCCGCTCGGTGTTCTTCCTGATCGGCGCCGGCTTCTCCGCCTCCGTCGGCTACCTCGGCATGTCGCTCGCCGTCCGCGCGAACCTGCGCGTCGCGGCCGCCGCGAACGCCGAGGGACGCGACCCGGCGATGAACGTCGCCTTCCGCACCGGCGCCATGGTCGGCATGCTGACCGTCGGCCTGGGCCTGCTGGGCGCCTCGATCGTGGTGCTCGGCTTCGGCAGCGAGGCTCCCCACGTGCTCGAGGGCTTCGGGTTCGGTGCCGCCCTGCTGGCCATGTTCATGCGGGTCGGTGGTGGCATCTGCACCAAGGCCGCCGACGTCGGCGCCGACCTGGTCGGCAAGGTTGAGCAGAACATCCCGGAGGACGACCCGCGCAACGCCGCGACGATCGCCGACAACGTCGGTGACAACGTCGGCGACTGCGCCGGCATGGCGGCGGACCTCTTCGAGTCCTACGCCGTGACCCTGGTCGCCGCGCTGATCCTGGGCTCCCAGGTCTTCGGCGAGAAGGGCCTGGTGTTCCCGCTGATCGTCCCGGCGATCGGGGCGCTGACCGCGGTACTCGGTGTCTACCTCTGCAAGCCGCGTGCCGGCGAGGGCGGACTGAAGACCATCAACCGCGCCTTCTACATCTCCGCCGGCGTTGCCGTGGTGGCCTGCATCATCGCCGCCTTCCTCTTCCTGCCCAACTCCTTCGCCGACCTCGGCGGCAGCGGCACCGCCGGCGGCGGTGTGACCGGCAGCCCGCGGTGGATCGCGGCCGGAGCGGTCGTGATCGGCATCGTGCTGGCTGCCGTCATCCTGTCGCTGACCGGCTACTTCACCGGCACCGAGCACCGACCGGTCAAGGACGTCGCCAAGACCTCGCTGACCGGCGCGGCGACGGTGATCCTGTCCGGCCTGTCGGTCGGCTTCGAGTCGGCCGTCTACACCACGATCGTCATCGCCGGCGCCGTCTTCGGCGCCTTCCTGATCGGTGGTGGCTCCGTGGGGGTGGCGCTGTTCGCGGTCGCCCTGGCCGGTTGCGGGCTGCTCACCACGGTGGGCGTGATCGTGGCCATGGACACCTTCGGGCCGGTCTCCGACAACGCCCAGGGGATCGCCGAGATGTCCGGCGACGTGAACGCCGAGGGGGCGCAGATCCTCACCGAGCTCGACGCGGTGGGCAACACCACCAAGGCGATCACCAAGGGCATCGCGATCGCGACGGCGGTGCTGGCGGCGAGCGCGCTCTTCGGCTCCTACACCAGCTCGATGCTGTCGGCCCTGAAGGGCAGCGGCGTCAACGTCAGCATCCAGAACCTGCCCACCGGAGTCGGCAAGCTGACCCAGCAGGCGTTCAGCTACAACATCTCGGTGCCGAACATCCTGGTCGGCGTGCTGCTCGGCGTCGCCGTGGTGTTCCTCTTCTCCGGCTTGGCGATCAGCGCGGTCGGCCGAGCGGCCGGCTCGGTGGTCTACGAGGTGCGTCGCCAGTTCCGGGACATCCCCGGGATCATGGAGGGCACCGGCCGCCCGGAGTACGGCAAGGTCGTGGACATCTGCACGCGCGACTCGCTGCGCGAGCTGGTCACGCCCGGACTCCTGGCAGTCCTCTCCCCGATCGCGGTCGGCTTCGGCCTCGGTGTCGGGCCACTGGCCGGCTTCCTGGCTGGAGCGATCGGCTCGGGCACCCTCCTCGCGGTGTTCCTGGCGAACTCCGGTGGCGCCTGGGACAACGCCAAGAAGCTCGTCGAGGACGGCCACCACGGTGGCAAGGGCTCCGACGCGCACGAGGCGACGATCATCGGCGACACGGTCGGTGACCCCTTCAAGGACACCGCCGGCCCGTCGATCAACCCGCTGCTCAAGGTGATGAACCTGGTGTCGCTGCTGATCGTGGCGGCCATCGTGAAGATGTCGGTCGGTCCGTCGGCCCACACCGGGGTGCGGCTCGCCATCGCCTTCGTCGCGCTGGCGATCATCGTGATCGCGGTCTACGTCTCCAAGCGGCGGCCGATCGCCATCGGCGGCGACGAGGACGACAACGCCGGGAAGGTCCCGGCGGACGAGGCGCCGGCGCCCACCCAGGTGCTCTGACCCGACGCGTGGACCGCGATCCGGCAGGGCGGCTGAGGGAGGCCCTGCTGGTCGCGGACTACACGTACGACGCCGTCACCGCCCTGCTCGGCCCGACGGCCCACGCGGCACTGTCGCGCAACGAGACCACGCCGGGACTGCGTGCGACCGGGGCGGGTAGCCCGCTGGAGATCCTGACCCGGCTGTGGCTGCTGCAGGCCCCGGTGCCGGCCGAGGCCGCCGAGCGCGCCCTGCCCGGCCTGGTCGACCGGCTCTGCGCCCAGGGCATCCTCCGCCGCAGCGGCGGGGAGGTGGCTGCGGCCGTCGACCTGCGCCCCTACGCGACCGGGACCGGCAACCTGTGGGTGGCCAGCGACCTGACCCCGGGCCTGGACGGTGGCACCGTCCGGGTCGGTGCCGACCATGTGCTCGGGATCAGCTCGGCCTCGACGTCCCTGGCGCAGCTCACGCCGCGCTCGCCGGTCGCCCGGGCCCTGGACGTCGGCACCGGCTGCGGCGTGCAGTCCCTCCACCTGGCTGCGCACGCCGGCCACGTCGTGGCCACCGACGTGAACCCGCGGGCCCTGTGGCTGGCCGGTCTCAACGCAAAGCTCAACGAGGCCGAGGTCGAGCTGCGCGAAGGCAGCCTCTTCGAACCCGTCGCGGGGGAGCAGTTCGACCTGGTCGTCACCAACCCACCCTTCGTGATCTCCCCGGTGACTGGCGAGCGGCTGGTCTACCGAGACTCCGGCCTCCCCGGTGACCAGGTCGTCGAGCGCGTGGTCCGCAACGCGCCGGCGCACCTCGCCGACGGCGGCAGCTGCCACGTCCTGGCGAACTGGATGATCCTGGGCGACCGGCCCTGGGACGAGCGGCTGTCCGGATGGCTCCACGACTGCGACGCCTGGGTGGTGCAGCGCGAGGTGGCGGACCTGCCGTCGTACGTCGAGCTCTGGCTGAAGGACGCGGGTCTCCACGGTGCGGCCGACTACCGCCAGCGCTACGACGCGTGGCTGTCCTGGTTCGAGGAGCAGGGGGCGGAGGCGGTGGGGTTCGGCTGGGTCCACCTCAGGCGTACGACGGCACCTCCCGTGCTCCGGCTGGAGGAGTGGCCCTACGAGGTCGCCCAGCCGCTCGGCGACGAGGTGGCCGCCCACTTCGGGCGCGTGGACCTGCTCCGCGAGCAGGACGACGACGCCCTCCTCGGCCTCCGCCTGGTGCTGCGGCCCGACGTCGTCCAGGAGACGCGCGGTGCGCCCGGCGCCGAGGACCCCGCCGAGGTGGTGCTGCGCCAGCAGACCGGCCTGCGCCGGGCCCGCCGGGTGGACACGGCGACGGCCGCGCTGGTCGGTGCCTGCGACGGTGACCTCGAGCTCGGCCGCCTGGTCGCCGCCGTCGAGCACCTGGTCGGCGCACCGGTGCCGCGCGGCGCGGTCCGCGACCTCGTCGCGGAGGGCTTCCTCACCGTGCCGTGAGCCGCAGGCAGACCAGCCGGCCCGGACCGCCCCGTAGGGGCGCGAGCGGCCGGAGTGGACAGGTTGCCTCGCTGCGTGGCACGTCGCGCTACCTTGTCGGGCGAGACGCCGGATCCGGACCGGCCGCAAGCAGAAGGACGCAGAGTCAGGACGTGACACACAAGCTGGTCATCGTTGAGTCACCGGCCAAGGCCCGCAAGATCGGTGGGTACCTGGGCCGTGGCTACGTCGTGGAGTCCTCCATCGGACACATCCGCGACTTGCCGCAGACCGCGGCCGACATCCCCGCCCGGATCAAGGGCGAGCCCTGGGCCCGGCTCGGCGTCAACGTCGACGACGGCTTCGAGCCGGTCTACGTCGTCTCCCGTGACAAGAAGCAGCACATCACCAAGCTCAAGGGCCTGCTCAAGGACGCCGACGAGCTCTTCCTCGCCACCGACGAGGACCGCGAGGGCGAGGCGATCGCCTGGCACCTGCTCGACGAGCTGAAGCCCAAGGGCATCCCGGTGCGCCGGATGGTCTTCCATGAGATCACCCCGCAGGCGATCCAGGCCGCGGTGGAGAACCCACGCGAGATCGACATGGACCTCGTCGAGGCCCAGGAGGCGCGGCGGATCCTGGACCGGCTCTACGGCTACGAGGTCTCCCCGGTGCTGTGGAAGAAGGTGATGTCCGGCCTGTCGGCCGGCCGCGTGCAGTCGGTGGCGACCCGGCTCGTGGTCGATCGCGAGCGCGAGCGGATCGCCTTCCGGATGGCGTCCTACTGGGATCTCGAGGGCACCTTCGACAGTGGCGCCGCCGCCGGCGGGGCCGGCCCCCGGATGTTTCCCGCCCGGCTCCACTCCGTCGACGACCGGCGGGTTGCCAGCGGGCGTGACTTCGGTACGGACGGCCAGCTCAAGGCCCCGCCGCGCACGACCGCCGGGGCCGGGTCGGGGGTCGTCCACCTCGACCGGGCGCGCGCCGAGGCCCTGGCCGAGTCCCTGCACGACACGGCGTTCGACATCCGCTCCGTCGAGTCCAAGCCCTACCGGCGGTCGCCGTACGCCCCCTTCCGCACGACCACGATGCAGCAGGAGGCGAGCCGCAAGCTCGGCTACGGCGCCTCCCGGACCATGTCGGTGGCGCAGCGGTTGTACGAGAACGGCCTGATCACCTACATGCGCACCGACTCCACCACCCTCTCGGAGACGGCCGTGGCGGCCGCCCGCGCCCAGGCCCGGGAGCTGTACGGCGAGGAGTACCTCCCCGACGCCCCGCGGACCTACGCCTCGAAGGTGAAGAACGCCCAGGAGGCGCACGAGGCGATCAGGCCTGCCGGCGACAGCTTCCGCACGCCCGCGCAGACGGGCCTCACCGGTGACGAGTTCCGGCTCTACGAGCTCATCTGGATGCGCACGATCGCCTCGCAGATGAAGGACGCGGTCGGCCAGTCCGTCACGATCCGTCTCGGTGGCGCCGCAGCGACCGGCGAGGACGCGGTGTTCTCGGCCAGTGGCCGGGTGATCACCTTCCACGGCTTCCTGAAGGCCTACGTCGAAGGCGCCGACGACGAGTCGAGCGACGCCGACGACAAGGAGACCCGGCTTCCCAACGTCGCGGAGGGCGACACCGTCAGCGCGGCTTCCATCCGTCCGAGCGGCCACCAGACCAAGCCGCCGGCGCGCTACACCGAGGCCACGCTCATCCGCGAGCTCGAGGAACGCGAGATCGGCCGGCCGTCGACCTACGCGTCGATCATCGGCACCATCCTCAACCGCGGCTACGTCTACAAGGCGGGCCAGGCTCTTGTGCCCGCGTGGCTGGCCTTCTCCGTGGTCCGGCTGCTCGAGCGGCACTTCGCGCGACAGGTCTCCTACGAGTTCACCGCCCGGATGGAGGACGTCCTCGACGAGATCGCCGCCGGCCGCAGCGATCGCAACACCGAGCTGGCCGAGTTCTACTTCGGCACCGGTGACGTCGAGGGCCTCAAGCAGCTGGTCAGCGAGCTCGGCGACATCGACGCCAAGGAGCTGGCGACCTTCGAGATCGGCGTCCCCGACAGTGGTGTCTCGCTGCGGGTCGGCCGCTACGGGCCCTACGTCGAGACGCCCGACGGCGCGCGCGCGAACGTGCCGGAGGACCTGCCGCCCGACGAGCTCACGCTCGACAAGGCCAGGGAGCTGCTGGCCAACCCCGCCGGCGCGGAGACCGAGCTCGGCAAGGACCCCGAGACGGGCAACCTGGTCGTGGCGCGCAACGGTCGCTACGGCCCCTACGTCACCGAGGTGCTGCCCGAGGACGCCCCGAAGAAGCAGAAGGCGCGGACGGGCTCGCTCTTCAAGTCGATGTCGCTCGACACGGTGACGCTCGAGCAGGCGCTGCGGCTGCTGTCGCTGCCGCGTGTGGTGGGCAAGGACCCGGAGAGCGGGGAGGAGATCACCGCGCAGAACGGCCGCTACGGGCCCTACCTGAAGAAGGGCACCGACTCGCGCTCGCTGGAGAGCGAGGAGCAGCTCTTCGAGATCACCCTCGACCAGGCGCTGGCGACCTACGCCCAGCCGAAGACCCGCGGCCGGGCCGCCGCCTCGGCGCCGCTCAAGGAGCTCGGCAACGACCCCGTCTCGGGCAAGCCGGTCGTGGTCAAGGCCGGCCGGTTCGGAGAGTACGTCACCGACGGTGACTTCAACGCGACCCTGCGCAAGGAGGACTCGGTCGAGGCGATCACCCTCGAGCGGGCCGCCGAGCTGCTCGCCGAGCGCCGCGCGAAGGGCCCGGCCAAGAAGGCCGCCAAGAAGGCCGCCAAGAAGAGCACCCGGCGCCCGGCGAAGAAGACCGGCAAGAAGGCTGCTGCGAAGAAGTCATGACCGCCGTCTACTCCGACTCCGGGCTCTTCGTCGCGCTGGAGGGTGGCGAGGGCGCCGGCAAGTCCACCCAGGCCCGGTTGCTGCAGGAGTGGCTCGTGGGCGCCGGGCGTGAGGTCGTGCTCACCTTCGAGCCCGGAGACACCCTCGCCGGCCGCCGGATCCGCGAGATCGTCCTCGACCCGGGGACAGGCGAGCTCGACGACCGCACGGAGGCGCTGCTCTACGCCGCGGACAAGGCCGAGCACGTCGCGGGCGTCGTCTGGCCCGCGCTGCAGCGCGGAGCCGTGGTGGTGACGGACCGGTACGTCGACTCCACCCTCGCCTACCAGGGCGCCGGGCGCTCGATCCCGTCTGCCGAGCTGGAGCACATCGCCCGCTGGGCCACCGGCGGCCTCCGCCCGCACCTCACCGTGCTGCTCGACCTCGCCCCCGAGGACGGACTCAAGCGCTTCCACGGGAGGGACCGGATCGAGGGCGAGTCGCACGCGTTCCACTGCCGGGTCCGGGACGCCTTCCGCCACCTGGCGGAGACCGATCCCGGCCGCTACCTCGTCCTCGACGCCACCCGGCCGGCCGACGACATCGCGGCCCGCATCCGGGCGCGCATCGAGCAGCTGCTGCCCGCTCCGGACCGGGCGGTGGCGCAGCGGTGAGCGGGAGGCAGGCGGACGTGGGCGGCGCCGTCTGGGACCAGCTGGTCGGCCAGCGACAGGTCGTCGACCGGCTGCAGCGGGCGGTGGCCGGCGACATGACCCACACCTGGCTCTTCACCGGGCCGCCCGGGTCCGGCCGGTCCAACGCGGCGGTCGCGTTCGCGGCGGCGCTCCAGTGCGAGCAGGGCGGCTGCGGGGCGTGCCACTCCTGCCGGATGGTGGCGGCCGGCTCCCACCCCGACGTGCGGGTGATCCGCACCGAGCGGCTCTCGATCGGCGTGGAGGTGGTGCGCGAGCTCGTGCGCAGCGCCGCCCTGGCGCCGGCGGGGAGCCGGTGGCAGGTCCTGGTCGTCGAGGACGCCGACCGGCTCACCGAGCAGGCCGCGAACGCCCTGCTCAAGGCCATCGAGGAGCCGAACGACCGCACCGTGTGGCTGCTCTGCGCCCCGACGGTCGAGGACGTGCTGGTGACGATCCGGTCGCGGTCCCGGCTGGTCGTGCTCGCCACGCCGACGTCGGCTGAGGTGGCCGGCTTCCTGGTGCGGCACGACGACTGCCCGCCGGAGACGGCGGCCTACGCCGCCCGAGCCAGCCAGGGCCACATCGGTCGGGCCCGCGCACTCGCACGCGACGACGCGACCCGGAGGCGGCGCCACGAGGTCGTGCAGCTGCCGCTGAAGCTGACCGGCCTGGGTGCGTGCCTGGCCAGCGCCGCCAACCTGCACGACATCGCCAAGGAGGAGGCCGACGCGCTGACCGGCGAGCACGACGCCCGGGAGAAGCAGGAGCTCGACCGGGCCTACGGCGTGGTCGAGCGCGGCCGCCGCCCACGGGAGTACTCCCCGGCCCTGAGGGACCTCGAGAAGTCGCAGAAGGCACGCGCCAAGCGGCGCCACCTCGACGTGGTCGACCGGGGGCTGATGGACCTCGTCTCGGTCTACCGCGACGTGCTCGCGCTGCAGGTCGGCGCACCCGGCGAGCTGGTCAACGAGGAGCTGCGCGCCGAGCTGCAGCAGCTGGCGGCCTCCTCGACGCCCGAGGTCAACCTGCGACGCATCGACGCGGTCCTCGAGGCCCGCGAGCAGATGCTCGAGTTCAACGTGCCACCGCTGCTCGCGCTCGAGTCGATGATGGTCGCCCTGCAGCTGTCCCCGTCCTGACCGCTGTGGACGACGCGTGCTCGTCGGGGCCGCACCCCTAGGCTGAGACCATGTCGCAGACCCCCCCGCCCGCGCCACGGTCCTCCGGCACCCGCAACGCCGTGCTGATCGCGGTGCTGGTGATCACGCTCGTGGTCGCCGGCGGGCTCGCCGGGCTGTTCGTGTGGCGGGGGGCCGCCCAGCCGCAGGCCGCGGGCTCCTCCGGGGCCACCAGCCCGTCGCCCGTGCCAGAGACCAGCCCGACCCCGGGCGCGTCGGCGAGCAGCTCACCGATGCCGGCCACGTC
>JAICXL010000097.1 GCA_025980475.1 Nocardioidaceae bacterium
CCCATCTCGCCCTCGATCTCGGCGCGGGGCACGAGCGCGGCCACGGAGTCGATGACGATCAGGTCGAGCGCGCCGGACCGGATCAGCATGTCGGCGATCTCCAGCGCCTGCTCACCGGAGTCCGGCTGGGAGACCAGCAGGGCGTCGGTGTCGACGCCCAGGGCCCGGGCATAGTCCGGGTCCAGCGCGTGCTCGGCGTCGATGAACGCCACGATGCCGCCTCCTGCCTGGGCGTTCGCGACCGCGTGCAGGGCCACCGTGGTCTTGCCGCTCGACTCGGGACCGTAGATCTCGACGACCCTTCCGCGCGGGAGCCCACCGAGGCCCAGCGCGATGTCCAGGGCGATCGACCCGGTGGGGATCACCTCCAAGGGCGCACGGACCTCGTCGCCCAGCCGCATCACCGAGCCCTTGCCGTACTGACGCTCGATGTTGGCGAGCGCTGCATCGAGCGCCTTCTCGCGGTCTCCACCGGCCATGTCGTTCAATCCCATCGTTGGTCGTTCGCCGTCTCCGCAGACGCTAGGCGCGACCACCGACAACCACACGGCCCGATTGCGATCCTGTGGAAAACGGCCGGTCGACCCCTGCCTGCGAGAGACCAACGGTAGTACGAACACCTGTTCGACACGACCCGACACGCCCACCCGCGACGGCCGACCCGGAGCATGATGGCGACATGCGCGTGCTGGTCGCCGTACTCCTGCTGGCCGGGGCCCTGGCAGCCTGCGGCGGCCGACCGGAGCAGGCCGGCTGCGGACTGGCGGACCCGGCCAGGGTCACCGCCCTCACCGGCGCCCACCCGATCACGACCCGGCGCGGCACCATCGCGGACTTGCAGGACCACGGCGACGCACTTCGCTGCACCACCGGGACCCCGGACCGCAGTGTCGACATCGAGGCGATCAGGCACCCCGGTCCGATGCCCTACCCCAGGCGGCACTGCGCGGAGGGATGGGTCTTCGCGGGGTCTCCGGCGGACTACGCGCCGGCCTGCCAGGTGCACCAGGGCCGGGGAGGTACGACGCTCCTCCTGCGCCGTGCCGGCGAGTACGTGGTCACGGTGGCCGTCCGACGCAGCGACCTGCACTGGGCCGGCGACGCGGAGGAGGCGCTGGTGATCGCCGATCAGGTGGCGGCCCGGCTCGAGTGAACCTCAGCCGAGCTCGGCACCGCCGTGGTGCATCTGCAACGGCGTCGTCACCATCGCCGCGACCATCACGGCGTGGCCGGTCAAGATCGCCGCGATGCCGGCGCCCGGGTGGCTGGCCAGCACCTCGCGCACCCGCACCCACGACGTGCCGCGGCGGCCGGCGGGGTCGACCCCGGCCACCGCGCGCGAGCGCACGGGGAACGACCCGCACCGCGCCGCCCAGCACGCACTGTCCCGCTCCCAGGGCGCCGGTTCCGTACCGAGAACCAGCCTCCAGCGACAGGTCGCGAGCCGGCAGGACGGCAGTCACGGCCAGAAGTCTGCCTGCCGGACGCTCCGGGCGAGGGAAATCAGCGCTCGCGCGCCGGCAGTCCGAGCGCCGCCCACACCGCCCGCCAGACCGCCTTCGGCTCCTCTCCCGCGGCGAGTGCCTCGTTGACGGTGCGGCCGTCGAGCTCGGCGAGGACGTGCTGGTCGGCCCAGGACCGGGCGTACGCCGACCCGAGGGCAGCCTCCATCCGCGCCCAGAACTCGGTATGCCTCATGCCGGGTCCTTCATGTGCGCCGAGGCTACCCGGCAGGCGAAGGGTCCCAGCGGTAGCCGACGCCCCACACCGTGACCAGCCGGGTCGGGCTGCCCGGGTCGTCCTCGATCTTCTCCCGCAACCGACGCACGTGGACGGTCACGGTCGAGTCGTCGCCGAAGGACCAGCCCCACACCTCGCGCAGCAGGTCCTCCCGGGACAGGACGACGTCCGGGTGCGTCACCAGGTAGCGCAGCAGGTCGAACTCCCGCGCCGTCAGGCGCAGGGCGCGACCCGATCGCGTCACCGTCCGTTCCTCTGGATCGAGGACGAGGTCGCCGTCCTCCACGAGCACCGATGTCACCAGACATCCCCTCCAGGCACCTGCAGTGCCTGCACCCAGCCGGCCCGAGAGGCGGCCCCCCACCCCGGTATCCGCCGAGCGTAGCCCGAGGCCGCGGACAGCGACAGCCCGGCGGCTGGGACAATCGGCGGCATGCCCGCCTACTCGACCCGCGCCGCGACCGAGCAGGACCTCCCGGCCATTTCGGCGATCTACAGCCACGCCGTGGAGACCAGCCACGCCACCTTCGACCTCGAGCCACCCGATCTCGACTACTGGCGGGCGCGGGTCGACGGCCAGCACCCGGGCGACCACCTTCTGGTCGCCGTCGACGAGCGGGATGGTCCGGTCGGGTACGCCTACTCGTGGTCCTACCGTCCCAGGCCGGCCTACGACACGACCCGCGAGACGTCGATCTACCTCGACGACGCGGTGCGCGGGCGGGGCGTCGGCAAGCTGCTCTACCCCGCGCTGCTGGAGACGCTCGCCGTCGGCGGCGTGCACACCGCGGTGGCGCTGGTGGCGCTGCCGAACCCCGCGAGCGAGTCGCTGCACCGCTCCTGCGGCTTCGAGCAGGTCGGCATGCTGCGCGAGGTCGGCCGCAAGTTCGACCGCTGGATCGACGTGGCCTGGTTCCAGCGGCTGCTGGTCAACCTGCCCTGACCGCTGTCACTTCAGCAGCAGCCTGTCGAGCCGACGGCCGACCACCAGCAGTCCGATCACGCCCATCGCGACCAGGTAGACCACCGAGGCCGCCGACTCCCAGCTCAGCACCCCGGTGGTCAGCTCGCGGCAGAGCACCACGCCGCGGTAGAGCGGGGTGACCTGCACCAGCCACTGCACTGGGGTCGGGAACGCCGAGAGCGGGAAGAACGTGGCGGAGAAGAGGAAGAGCGGCAGCGTGCCGAGGGTGACGTACTCGAAGTCCTGCCAGGACCGCATCCAGGTGGTCAGGGCCATGCAGGCGCCGCCGAAGGCGAGCCCGATCAGCAGTGCGGCCGGCGCGGCCAGCAGCGCCCACCAGGAGTGCACCAGCCCCATCGCGGCCATCACGCCGAGGAAGGCCGCGGAGTAGACCCCGCCGCGCAGCAGCGACCAGGTCAGCTCGCCGCGGGCGACGTCGCGGGTGGTCAGCGGTGTGGCCAGCATCTGGTCGAAGAGCTTGGAGAACTTCAGCTTGAAGAAGAAGTTGTAGGTCGCGTCCAGCAGCGAGCCGTTCATCGCAGAGGCGGCCAGCATGCCCGGCGCGACGAACGCGGCATAGCTGATCTCCTCGCCGTGGAACTCGAAGCCGTGCACCAGCTTGCCGACGCCGATGCCGATCGAGAAGAGGTAGAAGACCGGCTCGAGGAAGCCGGAGACGAAGACCCACCAGGCGCCGCGGTAGGCGAGGTAGTTGCGCAGCAGCAGCAGCCTGGTCGCCTCGACCGCGCCGAGCTGGGCGCCCTCGACCCGGCCGACGGCACGACCGATCGCCGCGTTGACCAGGCTCATCCCGGCGGCCTCATGTGATCAGCCTCCGCGTGAGCCGGTGGACGGCCCACCAGGTGCCGAGGCAGGCGAGCCCCAGGAGGTAGCCGACGTGCACCAGGGCCGTCGTACCGTCGAGGTTGCCCAGCACCAGCATCCGGGTGAGGTCGACGCCGTGCCACAGCGGGGTGAGGCGGGCGAACCACTCCAGCGCCGGCCCGAGGTTGGAGACCGGGAAGAACGCGCCCGAGAAGAGGAAGAGCGGGATCATCCCGAGCCGGAAGATCAAGGAGAAGGCGCTCTCGTCCTTCAGGCCGGCGCTGAAGCCGAAGATCGGGGCCGCGAACGCGATGCCGATCAGCACCTGCACCAGCCACGCCACGAGAACGCCCCAGACGGAGGAGAAGACGCCGAAGGCGCCCATCACCGACATGAAGACGGCGGCGACCAGCCCGACCCGGAAGGCGATGAAGCCCAGCTGGGCGAGCACCACGTCCCTGACGCTGAGCGGCGTGGCGATCATCGAGTAGTAGACGCGGTGCCACTTGATCATCCCCATCACCGGGTAGGTGACCTCACCGAAGACCGTGGTCATCGACTGGGCCGCCACCATGCCCGGGGCGACGAAGGCGAGGTAGGACGTGGCCCCGTCGAGCTTCGCCGGACCGGCGTGGACGAAGCCGCCGAGCAGGACGCCCATCGCCACGATGTAGAGGAACGGGACCACGAAGGAGGACACGACCGTGCCCTTCCAGGTGCGCTTCGCGACGGTCAGCCAGTAGTCGACCAGCCGGGGCGCGAGGAACGTCGTACTCATCTCAGTCGGCCACCCTCAGTCGACCAGCGTCCGGCCGGTCAGTCGCAGGAAGACGTCCTCGAGCGTGGAGCGGCGCACCAGGGAGGCCAGCGGCTCCAGCCCGCGCTCGCGCACCTTGTCCAGGGTCTCCTCGCCGTCGGCGCTGTAGAGCAGCAGCCGGTCGGGCAGCACCTCGACACGCTCGGCGAGGTCCTCGACCTTCGGCGCGAGGTGCTCGTGCTCCCCGATGCCGAAGCGCAGCTCGGTGACCTCGCGGGTCGAGTGGTTGCGGATCAGCTCCAGGGGCGAGCCGTCGGCGACGATCAGCCCCTTGTCCATCACCACCAGCCGGTCACAGAGCTGCTCGGCCTCGTCCATGTAGTGGGTGGTCAGCACCAGCGTCACGCCCTGCTGCTTGAGCCGGAAGAGCCGGTCCCAGACGACGTGGCGGGCCTGGGGGTCCAGCCCCGTGGTCGGCTCGTCGAGGAGCAGCATCTCCGGGCGGTTGATCAGCGAGCGGGCGATGGTCAGCCGGCGCTTCATCCCACCGGAGAGGTCGTCGACCTTCGCCTTGGCCTTCTCGGTGAGCTGGACGAACTCCAGCAGCTCCTCGGCGCGCTCGCGGACCTCCGCGCGGGGGAGCCCGAAGTAGCGGCCGTAGATGGTGAGGTTGTCCAGCACGCTCAGCTCGACGTCGAGGGTGTCCTCCTGCGGGCAGACGCCGATGCGCGAGCGGATCTCCGGGCCGTCGGTGGCCGGGTCGAGGCCGAGGATGCGCAGCGTCCCGCTGGTGACCGGCGAGACGGCGGCGACCATCCGCATCGTCGAGGACTTGCCGGCGCCGTTGGGGCCGAGGAAGCCGAAGTACTCCCCCTTCGCCACGTCGACGTCGATGCCCTTGACCGCCTCGACCGCGCTCTCGGGCCTGGCGCCGAACGACTTGCGCAGGCCCGCGGCGTGGATCATCGAGCCGTCCGGCACCGCCCCCGAGGCGGTCTGCGCGTCACTCACAAGTGGCGACCCTAACTCCCCTCCCCGACAGAGCTCATCTCCTTATTCGTTGACTTCCGGGTTTTGGCCCGTTCACTTCCGGGTCGTGGCCCCACGAGTTCCGGGTCGTGGCCCGTTGAATTCCGGGTTTTGGACGGTCCGACAACCGCGTCAGCTGGTCGACGCCACTTCGCCGGCGCGGTGCACGATCCCCCACTCGACGGGCCAGAACCCACAACTCAACGGGCCAGAACTCCCAACTCGACGAGTCAGTCCTCGCCGACCGCCTGGGCCAGCTCCTCGCCACCCACCTCGCGCTCGATGTCCTCCAGCGGACGGTTCTTGGTCTCCGGCACCTTGAACCAGAAGAACGCGATCGCGACGATGGCGATGCCGGCGTAGATCCAGAAGGTCGGGCCCCTGCCGATAGCCTGGGTCTCCTGCAGGAAGAAGTAGGCGACGAGGAAGTTGGCGCCCCAGTTGAAGATGGTGGCCACGGCCATCGCCTGGCTGCGGAACTGCAACGGGTAGATCTCGGAGATCATCAGCCAGAACACCGGACCGAGGCCGATCGCGAAGCCGATGATGTAGACGATCACGCACACCAGCCCGAGCCAGGAGGCCCCGTGGCTGAGCGAGGAGAATTGGAAGTAGGCGCCGAGCACGATCAGCGCCACGCAGAGGATCGCCGTACCAGTCAGCAACAGCCAGCGACGGCCGACCCAGTCCATGATGAGGATCGCGACGATCGTCATCACGAAGTTGGTGACCCCGACGTAGACGGCCAGGAGGACGGCGCTGTCCTGCGACGCCCCTGTGTAGTGCAGGATCGTCGAGGCGAAGTAGATCACGGTGTTGACGCCGACGAACTGCTGGAAGACCGCCAGGCCGATCCCGATGAGGATCAGCGGGCGGACCTTGGCGCGGAAGAGGTCGCGGACCTTCCAGTTGCTCTCCTTCTCGCTGACGTCCTGGATGTTCTCCAGCTCGGCGTCGATGTCGCTGTCACTGCGGGTGCGCTCGAGCACCTTGCGGGCCTCGTCGACGCGGCCCTTCTTGACCAGCCACCGCGGGCTGTGCGGCACGAAGACCATGCTGATCGCGAGCGCGGCACCCGGCACGACCGCGATGCCGAGCATCCAGCGCCAGTCATAGGTGACCGTGTTGAGCAGGAAGCCGGCGATGTAGGCCAGCAGGATGCCCAGGGTCACCATCAACTGGTTGTAGGTGACGGTGCCGCCGCGGATCTTCGGCGGCGTCTGCTCGGCGATGTACTCGGGGGCGACGAAGGACGCCGTGCCCACCGCGAGGCCGAGCACGAACCGGGCGGCGATCAGCCACATCACGTCCTGGGCGAAGGCCGCAGCCAGCGCCCCGGCCACATACACGCAGCCGGAGAGGCACTTGGTCCACTTCCGGCTGATCGCCTCCGACAGGTAGCCGGCCCCGGCGGCGCCGACCATCGCGCCGATCAGGATCGCCGCGACGATCCAGGACGACGCGAAGGTGCTCGGGTGGAACTGCTGCTGGATGTGCGGCAGGGCCTGGCCGATGATGCCGGTGTCGTAGCCGAAGAGGAAGCCGCCCAGCGCGGCCAGGGCAGCGATCCCAGTGACGAAGCGGTTCTTGCCGGACGCCGCGAACTTCACAAAGGCAAGACCTGAAGTACTCTCGCTCTCCGATTCCTCGGCCATGCAAACCTCCGAATGGATCGTGTCCCGACCTGACGGGTACCCGACCAACGAGCACCTCATTCGGCGGTACGACGGCCGCGGGGCCCAACTCAACGGGCCGCGAGGCCCAACTCAACGGGCCGCGAGGCCCAACTCAACGGGCCGCGAGGGCCAACTCGACGGTGTGGGCGATCCCGGCGGCGTCGAGGCCGTGGGCCTGCAGCACCTCCGTGCGGGTGCCGGCCTCGATGAAGTCGGCGGGCAGCGCCATCGTCCGCAGCAGGGTGGCCGCGCCGGCGTCCCGCAGGGAGCGGGCGAGCGCGTCGCCGAAGCCTCCGGAGGGGGCGTTGTCCTCGACGGTCACCACCACCGGGAATCCCGCGGCGGCCGCCACGAGGGCGGGGTCGACCGGCCGCACCCAGCGCGGGTCGGCGACGGTGACCGGCACGCCCCGGGCGGCCAGCAGCGTCGCGGCCTGCACGGCGGCGCCGGCGAGCGGACCGACCGGAAGCAGCAGCACGTCGGCCTCAGGTTCGGCGGCGACGAGCACCTCGGCGCTCCCCCACCGGTCGACCGCGGGCAGCACGTCGCTGCTCCGCCCGCGCGGGAAGCGCAGCGCGGTGGGGCCCTCGTCGCAGGCCACGCACTCACGCAGCAGCAGCCGCAGCTGCTCCACGTCGCGGGGTGCGGCGATCCGGGCGCCCGGCACCAGGCCGAGCAGGCCGACGTCCCACATGCCGTGGTGCGAGGGCCCGTCGGGACCGGTCACGCCGGCGCGGTCGAGCACGAACGTCACCGGCGCGTGGTGCAGCGCGGTGTCCATCAGCACCTGGTCGAAGGCGCGGTTGAGGAAGGTCGAGTAGATCGCCACCACCGGGTGCATCCCGCCGGCGGCCAGCCCTGCGGCCGACGTCACGGCGTGCTGCTCGGCGATGCCGACGTCGAAGACCCGCTCGGGGAACTGGGTCGCGAAGCGCAGCAGCCCGGTCGGGCGCAGCATCGCCGCGGTGATCGCCACGACGTCCGCCCGCTCCTCGCCGATCTCGGCGAGCGCGTCGCCGAACGCGCCGGTCCACGACGGTGGCGGTGGCGTCGACGTGCCGGCGACCGAGGCCACCGGTGAGGCCGCGGGCGAGACCGCGTGCAACCGGTCGGCCTCGTCCCGCTCGGCGGGCTGGTGCCCCTTGCCCTTCGTGGTGACGGTGTGCACCACAACCGGGTGGTGGAGTACGGCGGCTGCCCTCAGCGCCCGCTCCATCGCCCCGAGGTCGTGCCCGTCGACCGGGCCGACGTAGGCGAGGCCGAGGTCCTCGAAGAGGTTGCCCTCGGCCAGGCCCTCGCGCAGCTGCTGCAGGTGCCGCGGCAGGTGCCCGGCAGTGGGCGCGTAGGAGCGACCGTTGTCGTTGAGCACGACCACGACCGGCCGGCTCGGCGCCGAGGCGATGTTGTTCAGCGCCTCCCAGCACATCCCGCCGGTCATCGCGCCGTCACCGACCACGGCCACCACGCGGCGCTCCCGACGGCCGGTCAGCTCGAAGGCCTTCGCGATCCCGTCGGCGTAGCCGAGCGCGGTCGAGGCATGGGAGTTCTCCACCAGGTCGTGCGGGCTCTCGAGCCGGTTGGGGTAACCGGAGAGGCCGCCGGCCTGCCGGAGGGTGTCGAACGCCTCCAGCCGGCCGGTCAGCATCTTGTGCACGTAGGCCTGGTGGCCGGTGTCCCACACGATCGCGTCGTCGGGCGAGTGGAAGACCCGGTGCAGCGCGATGGTCAGCTCGACGACCCCCAGGTTCGGGCCGAGGTGGCCGCCGGTGCGGCACACGCGGCGGACCAGCTCCTCGCGGATCTCCACGGCCAGGGCGGGCAGTGCCGACGCCGGCAGGGCGCGCACGTCCTCGGGGCCGTCCAGCCCGGCCAGCAGACCGGCGCTGGGCGCCTCGACCCCGAGCTGGACGGCGTTCATGCGCCTACCGCGGCGCGCACCGACTCCCGGAGCGATCCCATCGTGGCCACCACAGCGGTCGGCTCGTAGCCGCAGTGCGCCATGCAGTTGGCGCAGCGCGGGTCCTTGCCGCGACCGTACTTGGTCCAGTCGGTGTCCTCGATCAGCTCCTGGTAGGTCGACACGTAGCCGTCGTCCATCAGGTAGCAGGGCCGCTGCCAGCCCTTGAGGGAGTAGAGCGGGATCGCCCACGCCGTGCAGTCGAAGTCGACCTTGCCCTCGAGGAAGTCGAGGTAGAGCGGCGAGTGGTTCAGCCGCCACTTCTTGCGCCTGCCGTCGGCGAACGCCTTGCGGAACAGTTCCCGGGTCTCCTCCGGACCGAGCCAGTGCTCCTGGTCGGGCGCCTTCTCGTAGGCGAACCCCGGCGAGATCTGCATGTTGTCCACGCCGAGCTCGTCGTTGAGGTAG
>JAICXL010000028.1 GCA_025980475.1 Nocardioidaceae bacterium
GACGCGCGGGCAGTACCTCGCCTACGCCGGCCAGCCGGCCTTCACCCAGTTCGGCTCCAGCAGCGGCGGCTGGACGACCGACGGCGGGCAGGCCTACCTCCCGGCCCAGGCGGACCCCTACGACGGGTGGGCCGGCAACCCGGTGCACGACTGGTCCACCACGGTCGACGAGCGGGTGGTCGAGCGCCGCTACCCGGCCCTCGGTGACCTGCAGACGATCAAGATCACCGCACGGGACGGCAACGGCGACTACGGCGGCCGGGTGTTGTCGATGGTGCTGGTGGGGGCCAAGAGCCGCCAGGCGATCTCCGGGGCCACCTTCCAGGCGCTCTACGGCCTGCGGTCGACCTGGTTCGACCTCGGCTAGGAATCAGCCCAGCACCGGATCAGACCAGCACCAGGTCAGACCAGCACCAGGACCAGGTCGCCACCCTCGACGGGCCGAGTGCCGGAGATCGCGAGTCGCTGCACGGTGCCGCCTCGCGGCGCGGTGATCGCGGCCTCCATCTTCATCGCCTCGATGGTGGCGACCACGTCACCGGCGTCGACCTCGGCGCCTTCCTCGACGCTGACAGTGACCGAGCCGTCGAACGGGGCAGCCACCTGGCCCGGATCCCCGGGGTCGGCCTTCTCCCGGGCGGGAGCCTCGGCGGCGACCGACCGGTCGCGCACGTCGACAGGCCGCAGCTGGCCGTTGATCGTGCACAGCACCGTGCGGATGCCGCGCTCGTCGGGCTCGGCGATCGCCTGCAGGCCGAGCAGCAGCGTCTTGCCCTCGGCGATCTCGACCTCGTGCTCCCCGCCGGCACGCAGGCCGTAGAGATAGTCGGCCGTGGGCAGGATCGACAGGTCGCCGTAGCTCTCCCGGGCCTCGCGGAACGCCTTGGTGGGCGCGGGGAAGAGCAGCTCGTTGAGGGTCTCGCGCGGGTCGCCGGCGAGAGCCTTGCGCTGCTCCTCGGTCAGCGCGGCTGCAGGCGGCTGCCAGGACCGGCCCTCGAGCGCCCGGCTGCGGAAGGGCTCGGGCCAGCCGCCCGGCGGATCGCCGAGCTCGCCGTTGAGGAAGCCGACGACGGAGCCGGGGACGTCGTACTTCTGGGGGTTCTCGGCGAAGTCCGCCGGGTCCGCACCCACGGCGACCAGGTGCAGGGCCAGGTCACCCACGACCTTCGACGACGGGGTCACCTTGACCAGGTTGCCCAGGATGTCGTTGGCGGCGGCGTACATGTCCTCGATCTGCTCGAACTTCTCCCCGAGGCCGAGCGCGATCGCCTGCTGGCGCAGGTTGGACAGCTGGCCGCCGGGGATCTCGTGGCGATAGACCCGCCCGGTCGGCGCAGGCAGACCTGCCTCGAAGGGCGCGTAGAGCCGGCGGGTGGCCTCCCAGAAAGGCTCCAGCGCGTTGACGGCTGCGAGGTCGAGCCCGGTCTCGCGCTCCGAGTGGTCGGTGGTGGCGACCAGCGCGGACAACGGTGGCTGGCTGGTGCTCCCGGCCATCGCCGCGCAGGCGGCGTCCACGGCGTCCACGCCGGCGTCGATCGCCGCCACCAGGGTGGCGAGCTGGCCGCCCGGGGTGTCGTGCGTGTGCAGGTGCACCGGCAGGTCGAACCGGGCGCGCAGCGCGGTGACCAGCGTGCGGGCTGCGGGCGCGCGCAGCAGGCCGGCCATGTCCTTGATCGCCAGGACGTGGGCGCCCGAGGCGACGATCTGCTCGGCCAGCCGGAGGTAGTAGTCGAGGGTGTAGAGGCGCTCGTCGGGGCTGGACAGGTCGCCTGTGTAGCACAGGGCCACCTCGGCGACCGTCGACCCGGTCTCGCGGACCGCCTCGATCGCCGGACGCATCTGGTCGACGTCGTTGAGAGCGTCGAAGATCCGGAAGACGTCGATGCCGGTGGCGGCCGCCTCGGCGACGAACGCGTTGGTGACCTCGGTCGGGTAGGGGGTGTAGCCGACCGTGTTGCGGCCGCGCAGCAGCATCTGCAGGCAGACGTTGGGCACCGCCTCGCGCAGGGCGGCCAACCGCTCCCACGGGTCCTCGAACAGGAAGCGCAGGGCCACGTCGTAGGTGGCCCCGCCCCAGCACTCGAGGCTCAGCAGCTGCGGGGTGGTCCGCGCGACGTGGCCGGCGACGGCGAGCAGGTCGTGGGTGCGAACGCGGGTGGCCAGCAGCGACTGGTGGGCGTCGCGGAAGGTGGTGTCGGTGACTCCGACCCGCCGCTGCTCGCGCAGGGCGTGGGCGAAGCCCTCCGGACCGAGCGCGAGCAAGTGTTGGCGCGAGCCGTCGGGCGGCGTGCTCGACAGGTCGGTGCCGGGCAGCTTGGTCATCGGGTCGACCGACACCGGCGCGGGGCCGTGGGGCTGGTTGACGGTCACGTCGGCCAGCCAGGTCAGCAACCGGGTACCCCGGTCGGCGGTGGGCCGGGCGTTCGACAGCCAGGGGTGGCCCTCGATGAAGGAGGTGCTGAGCCGGCCGGCGACGAAGTCGGGGTCGGCCAGCACCGCCTGCAGGAACGGGACGTTGGTGGACACGCCGCGGATCCGGAACTCGGCCAGGGCGCGCCGGGCGCGGGCGACGGCGAGCTCGAACGTGCGGCCCCGGCAGGTCAGCTTGGCCAGCATCGAGTCGAAGTGCGCGGAGACCTCTGCGCCGGTGTAGGTGGTGCCGCCGTCGAGCCGGACGCCGGCGCCGCCGGGGGAGCGGTACGTCGTGATCCGGCCGGTGTCCGGCCGGAAGCCGTTCGCGGGATCCTCGGTGGTGATCCGGCACTGCAGCGCCGCGCCGTTGACGCGGACCTCCTCCTGCCGCAGGCCGAGGTCGGCGAGGGTCTCCCCGGCCGCGATCCGCATCTGGGACTGCACCAGGTCGACGTCGGTGATCTCCTCGGTCACCGTGTGCTCGACCTGGATGCGCGGGTTCATCTCGATGAAGTGGTGGCTGCCGTCCTCGCCCAGCAGGAACTCCACGGTGCCGGCGTTGCGGTAGCCGATCGACCGGGCGAAGCGCACTGCGTCCGCGCAGATCCGGTCCCGCAGCTGCGGATCGAGGTTCGGAGCCGGTGCGATCTCGACGACCTTCTGGTGCCGGCGCTGCACCGAGCAGTCCCGCTCGAAGAGATGGATGGTGCCCTCGGAGGTGCCGTCGGAGAGGATCTGCACCTCGATGTGGCGCGGGTCGACCACGGCCTCCTCGATGAACACTGATGCGTCGCCGAACGCGCCTTCGGCCTCGCGCATGCAGGTGGCGATCACATCGCGCAGGGCACCCGGCGCGTCCACCTGTCGCATGCCGCGACCGCCGCCGCCCGCGACCGCCTTGACGAACAGCGGGTAGCGCAGCTCGCTCGCCCGGGCGGCGAGTGCGTCGAGGTCGCCGTCGGGCGGCACCGAGCGAAGCGTCGGCACGCCGGCCTCCCGGGCCGCGGCGATCGCGCGGGCCTTGTTGCCGGTCAGCTCCAGCACTCCGGCGGGCGGGCCGATGAAGGTGATCCCGGCCGCCTCGCAGGCCTCGGCCAGGGCGGGATTCTCCGAGAGGAAGCCGTAGCCGGGGTAGACGGCGTCGGCGCCGGCACGCACCGCTGCGCCGACGATCAGCTGCGGATCGAGGTAGGCGCGCACCGGGTGGCCGCGCTCACCGATCTGGTAGGCCTCGTCGGCCTTCATCCGGTGCTCGGATCCCCGGTCCTCATGGGGGAACACCGCCACGGTGCGCGCGCCGAGTTCGGTGGCGGCGCGGAAGGAGCGCACCGCGATCTCGCCACGATTGGCGACCAGGATCTTCGAGAACATGGCTCGAGGCTAGCGACGGCGACGCGGCGCGCCGGTGCCGTCTCAGTCAGCCGACACCCGGCTCAGCCGGCGTCCTTGATCTCGCAGATCACCTCGCCGTTGGCCACCGTCGCGCCCACCTCGGCAGCCAGCCCGGTGACGGTGCCGGCCTTGTGGGCCTTGAGCGGCTGCTCCATCTTCATCGCCTCGATCACCACCACCACATCACCCTCGGCCACCTCCGCGCCGTCGGCGACGGCCACCTTGACGACGGTGCCCTGCATCGGGCTGGTGACGGCGTCCCCGGAGGCCGCCGCACCGGACTTCTTGCCGGCGGTGCGCTTCGGCCGCTTCGGGCCAGCAGCCGGCGCCGAGCCGATCCCGCCGAGGCCGGCCGGCAGCACCACCTCGAGGCGGCGGCCGCCCACCTCGACGGTCACCCGCTGGCGCTCCTCGGCCTCGGGGGCCTCCGCTGAGTGGCCGGCCCACGGCTCGATCCGGTTGTCGAACTCGGTCTCGATCCAGGTGGTGTAGACGCTGAAATCAGCGCCCGTCCCTGAGCTGGTCGACTCGCCGACGTACGCCGGGTCCTCGACGACCGCACGATGGAAGGGGATCACGGTCGGCATTCCGTCCACGACGAACTCGGCGAGCGCCCGTCGCGATCGCTCGAGCGCGTGGGTGCGGTCGCGGCCGCTGACGATCAGCTTGGCGATCAGCGAGTCGAAGGAGCCGGGGATGGTCTCGCCCTCGACGTAGCCGCCGTCGAGACGCACGCCCGGGCCGCTCGGCGGTTCCCACTTCGTCAGGGTGCCCGGTGCGGGCATGAAGTTGCGGCCGCCGTCCTCGGCATTGATCCGGAACTCGATGGAGTGGCCGACGACCTCCGGGTCGTCGTACCCCAGCTCCTCGCCGGCGGCGATGCGGAACATCTCGCGGACCAGGTCGAGGCCGGTGACCTCCTCGGAGACACAGTGCTCGACCTGCAGCCGGGTGTTCACCTCGAGGAAGGAGATGGTGCCGTCCTGGGCCACGAGGAACTCACAGGTGCCGGCGCCGACGTAGCCGGCCTCCTTGAGGATCGCCTTGGACGACTCGTAGAGGCGGGTCATCTGCTCCTCGGACAGGAAGGGCGCCGGTGCCTCCTCCACGAGCTTCTGGTGCCGGCGCTGCAGCGAGCAGTCGCGGGTGGAGACCACCACGACGTTGCCGTGCTGGTCGGCCAGGCACTGGGTCTCGACGTGGCGAGGCCGGTCGAGGAACTTCTCGACGAGGCACTCGCCGCGGCCGAAGGCCGACACCGCCTCCCGGACGGCCGACTCGTAGAGGTCGGGGATCTCCTCGAGCGTGCGCGCGACCTTGAGCCCGCGGCCGCCGCCGCCGTAGACGGCCTTGATCGCAACCGGGAGCCCGTTGGCCTTCGCGAAGGCGACGACCTCCTCGGCGTCCTTGACCGGGTCCTTGGTGCCGGGGGCGAGGGGTGCGTCGACCTTCTGGGCGATGTGCTTCGCCCTGGCCTTGTCGCCCAGGGCGTCGATGGCGTCGGGGGACGGGCCGATCCAGATGAGCCCGGCGTCGATCACGGCCTGCGCGAACGCGGCGTTCTCCGCCAGGAAGCCGTAGCCCGGGTGCACGGAGTCCGCACCGGATCGCTTCGCGGCGGCCACGATCTTCTCGATGTCGAGGTAGGAGTCGGCCGGGGTGGCGCCGTCGAGCGCGTGGGCCTCGTCGGCCAGCCGGACGAACAACGCGTCCCGGTCGGGGTCGGCGTAGACGGCGACGCTGCCGATGCCGGCGTCGCGGCACGCGCGGATCACCCGCACGGCGATCTCCCCGCGGTTGGCGATCAGGACCTTCTGCAGCGGACGCAGTTGCGTCGGTCCACCCTGGGGCATATCGGCTCCTCGCTCGTCGACGACCGTCTCGGAGTCTAGAGCCCCGCCGCCCGGGGCCCCGAAGTGGTTCCATGAGTACATGGACGCCCTTGCCGAGCTGACCGACGCACTCCCCGGCGACCTGGTCCTCACCGACCCGGCGGCCGTGGAGAAGTACCGCTTCGACTGGTCGCGCGACAGCTCGGCCGGCACTCCCGTGGCGGTGGTCCGCGCGGAGGACGCCGGTCACGTGCAGGCCGCGGTGCGCTGGGCGGCCCGGCATCGGGTCCCGGTGGTCCCGCGCGGTGCCGGCAGCGGTCTCTCCGGCGGCTCCAGCGCGGTCGACGGCGGCATCGTGATCAGCATGGAGCGGATGCGGGCGATCGAGGTCGACACCGACTGCCAGGTCGCCGTCGTCGAGCCCGGGGCGCTGAACGCCGAGGTGAAGGCGGCGGTGGCCGAGCACGGTCTCTGGTACCCGCCGGACCCGTCGTCGTTCGAGATCTGCTCGATCGGCGGCAACGTGGCCACCAACGCCGGCGGCCTGTGCTGCGTGAAGTACGGCGTCACCACCGACTACGTGCTCGGCATGGACGTGGTGCTCGCCGACGGCACCCTGATCACACTGGGCGGCAAGCGGATCAAGGACGTCGCCGGGCTCTCGCTGCTGAAGCTCTTCGTCGGCAGCGAGGGCACGCTGGGCATCGTCACCCGGGCGGTCCTTCGACTGGTGCCGGCGCAACAGCGGCGCTGCACGCTGGTGGCGTCGTTCCCGACCGTCGACACGGCGGCGAGGGCGGTCGTGTCGATGCGCCGCACGCTCCGCCCCTCGATGCTCGAGCTGATGGACCAGGCCTCGATCAACGCGGTCGAGGACTACCGTCCGATGGGTCTGGACCGCGCGACGGGGGCTCTGCTGATCGCCCAGTCCGACGCGCCGGGCTCCGCGCGCACCGAGGAGGTCTCGGTGATGCAGGCTGCCTGCGAGGCGGCCGGTGCGAGCGAGGTCTTCGTCACCGACGACCCCGACGAGTCGGAGATGTTCGTGGAGGCGCGCCGGGTGGCCTTCCCGGCGATCGAGGCGCGCGGGTCGCTGCTGCTCGAGGACGTCGGCGCGCCGGTGCCGATCCTGCCCCGCCTGCTGGAGGCGATCGGCGCCGTCGCGGCGTCGTACGACGTGGAGATCCCGGTCGTCGCCCACGCCGGAGACGGCAACACGCACCCGATCATCGTCTTCGACCCGGCGGATCCCGAGGCGGAGCAGCGGTCACGGGCGGCCTTCGCCGAGGTGATGACCGCGGCCATCCGGCTCGGTGGCACGATCACGGGGGAGCACGGCGTCGGCCGGGCGAAGAAGGTCGCCCTGCCCGACCAGCTCGGGCCGGACGTGATGGCGCTGACCCGGCGGATCAAGGACGCGCTGGACCCGGACGGCATCCTGAACCCGGGCGCCGTCCTCTGACCGGTAACGTGCAGCGGGTGAACCGCGACCGCCACCTCTTCGGACCAGGACCCTCCAACGCCTACCCCGAGGCGACCGCCGCGCTCGGCCTCCCGCTGCTCGGCCACCTCGACCCCGACTTCCTGACGATCATGGACCAGACCTGCGCCATGCTGCGCGAGGTGTGGGGTACGACGAACACCCGCACGCTGCCCATCTCGGCCACCGGGTCGGCCGGCATGGAGGCAGCCTTCGTGAACGTCGTGCACCCCGGCGACGTCGTCGTCGTGGCAGTCAACGGGCTCTTCGGCCAGCGCATGTGCGACGTCGCCTCCCGGTGCGGCGCCGAGGTCGTCGCGGTCGAGCACGACTGGGGCCAGCCGGTCGACGTGGAGCGGGTCGTGGCCGCCCACCCCGCCCCGGCCGTGATCGCCGCCGTGCACGCGGAGACCTCCACCGGCGTCGTCTCCGACATCGCCGCCCTCGGCGTGGCCAAGGGCGACGCGCTCCTCCTCGTCGACGCGGTGACCAGCCTCGGCGGCATCGAGGTCAGCGCCGACGAGTGGGGCGTCGACATCGGCTACGCCGGCACCCAGAAGTGTCTCGGCGTGGCGCCCGGACTCGCGCCCTTCACGATCAACGAGCGGGCCTTCGGCCGTCGGGTCGAGAAGCCGCAGTCGTGGTACCTCGACCTGGGCCTGCTCGGCGGCTACGTCGGTGGTGCTTCTGGCCCGGGCCGTACCTACCACCACACGGCGCCCGTGGCGATGGTCGCGTCGTTGCACGCCGGGCTGCGCCGGATCCTCGACGAGGGCCTCGAGCAGGTGTTCGCCCGGCACGAGGAGGCCGGCCGGATCCTTCAGGACGGGCTGGAGGAGCTCGGCCTGGAGCTCTTCGCAGCGAAGGGCCACCGGCTGCCGGAGCTGACCACGGTCAAGGTCCCCGACGACGTCGACTCCGCGGCGGTGCGCCGCTACCTGCTGGAGCGCCATGGCCTGGAGATCGGCGGCGGAGCGGGCGCCTACGCCGCCACTGTCTGGCGGATCGGACTGATGGGCCACAACGCGCGTCCCGACGCGGCGCTGCTGGTGCTGGCCTGCCTCGAGGACGCGCTCGCGCACGTGCGCGGCTGACCGCCCCGGAACCGGGCCGGAAGACGATCAGGAACGTTCTCGGCCAGTGTGGTTAACATGCGTTAACCTTGGGCCATGGCGTTCGACCTCAGTCCCGAGCACGAGCAGTTCCGCCGCACCGTCCGCGACTTCGCGGAGAAGGAGATCGCCCCGCACGCGGAGCAGTGGGACCGCGACCACCACTTCCCGGTCGACGTGGTGGCGAAGATGGGCGAGCTCGGCCTCTTCGGGTTGACCTCCCCCGAGGAGTACGGCGGCTCCGGGCTGACCGGCGAGGAGGGCGGTTTCACCTCGCTGTGCCTGGCGATCGAGGAGCTCGGTCGGGTCGACCAGTCGATGGGGATCACCCTCGAGGCCGGCGTCGGCCTCGGCATCAACCCGATCCTCACCTTCGGCAGCGACGAGCAGAGGCAGCAGTGGCTGCCCGACCTGGTCGCCGGCCGGCGGCTCGCCGGCTTCGGCCTCACCGAACCGGGAGCGGGCTCCGACGCCGGCGCCACCCGCACGAAGGCCGAGCTCCGCGACGGCGAGTGGGTGATCAACGGCAACAAGCAGTTCATCACCAACTCCGGCTCGGAGATCACCTCGCTGGTGACCGTGACCGCGCGCACCGGTGAGCGGGACGGCAAGCCGGAGATCTCCACGATCATCGTGCCGTCCGGCACTGCGGGTTTCACCGCGGAGAAGGCCTACGACAAGCTCGGCTGGCATGCCTCCGACACCCACCCGTTGACCTTCGTCGACGCCCGCGTTCCCGAGGACAACCTGCTCGGCGAGCGGGGGCGCGGCTTCGCGCAGTTCCTGGCCACCCTGGACGACGGCCGGGTGGCGATCGCGGCGCTGGCCGTCGGCTGCCTCCAGGCCTGCCTGGAGCACTGCGTGCAGTACGCCGGCGAGCGCACGACCTTCGGTGTGCCCATCGGCCGCAAGCAGGGTGTCGCCTTCCAGGTCGCCGACCTCGAGGTGATGCTCCACGCCGCGCGCCAGCTGACCTACCGCGCGGCCTGGATGAAGGACTCCGGCGCGCCGATGAAGGACTTCAAGCACGCCGCCGCGATCGCCAAGCTGCATGCCACCGAGTCAGCCGTGACCGGCACCCGGATCGCCACCCAGGTCTTCGGCGGCTACGGCTTCATGGAGGAGTACCCGGTCACCCGCTTCTACCGCGACGCGAAGGTCCTCGAGATCGGCGAGGGCACCTCGGAGGTCCAGCGGATGCTGATCGCGCGTGGTCTCGGCCTGCCGGTCGAGTAGGGCCGGCCGGGCGCCCCCACACTGCCGGGGACCGGTGCCTCAGGGGGCCTCGATCGACGGCGCGAGTGCACTGCTCGGTGCGGGGCGCTAGATTCGCGCCGTGTACGTCCCGCACTTCAACTCGATGCCGGACCGCCGGGAGCTGCAGGCCCTGGTGCAGGCGGTGGGGACCGCGCAGCTGGTGACCGTGGGGCGGGACGGCTACCCCCTGGCCACGCTGCTGCCGGTGATCTGGGACGACGACCGGCTGGTCTTCCACCTGGCGCGGGCCAACCAGCACTGGAAGGCGATCGTCCCGGACAGTCCCGCACTCGCGGTCGTCACGGGGGCCGAGGGCTACATCTCGCCGAGCTGGTACGCGACGAAGGCCGAGCACGGCAAGGTGGTGCCCACCTGGAACTACTCGGCGGTCGAGTTCCGGGGCCGGGTGACCGTGCACGAGGACCCGGGGTGGCTGCGCGATGCGGTGACCCGGCTGACCGACCTGCACGAGGAGGCACGAGCGGAGCGGTGGTTGGTCACCGACGCACCGGAGGACTACGTGCGCAAGCAACTGCGGGCGATCGTCGGTGTCGAGATGCTCGTGGAGCGTGTGGAGGGCAAGGCCAAGCTCAGCCAGAACCGCTCCGACGAGGACCGCACCGGGGTGATCGACGGGCTGCGCCGCGAGGGCGGCGGCCGCGAGCACGCGCTGGCGGACGCGATGGCCGCCGAGCTCGACCGGTGATCTCCCCGGCTGCGGTCAGTGCTCCCAGAAGTCGGTCCACACGAAGCCGAGCTCGTCGAACATCAGCCGCAGCAGCGGCACGCTGATCCCGACCACGTTGTGCGGGTCACCGGTGAGACCGGAGACGAAGGCCCCGCCCAGCCCGTCGATCGTGAACGCGCCGGCGACCGCGAGCGGCTCGCCGGTGGCGACGTAGGCGGCGATCTCGTCGTCGGTGACGGCCGCGAACCGCACCTGGGTCGCCGCCGCCCGGCCCAGCCACACCTCGCGGTGGGTGTCGACCACGCAGTGACCGGTGTGCAACACGCCGGTCCGCCCGCGCATCTGCTTCCAGCGGTCGACCGCGTCCTCCTCGCCAGCGGGCTTGCCGAGGATCTCGCCGTCGAGCTCGAGCACGGAGTCGCAGCCGACCACCAGCGACCGGGGGTTGTCCGCCGCGACCGCGACCGCCTTGAGCTGGGCCAGCTTCAGGGCGTACGACGACGGCTCGGTCACCTCGACGGCGCGCTCGTCGACGCCGCTGACCACGACCTCGGGGTCCAGGCCGGCGCCGCGCAGCGTCTTCAGGCGGGCCGGCGAGGCCGAGGCGAGGATCAGGCGGGGCAGGGGCGGGGGCATGGCGCTCAGCGCGGCAGGCCGCTGGCCCGCCAGCCGCCCGGGCCGTGGGGATGGACGCGGGTGACCTGGCGAGCCGGGGATCCCCAGGCCGAGCGCGGCGCGGGCGGCTCCGTGCCCGGTGCGCCGATCGCCGAGAGCACTGCCACGAGCGCGGCAACCTCCTCCGGCCTGGCGTCCGGCGTGACGATGCGCAGCGCTGCGGGTTGCTCCGTCGTCGGGTGACTCACAGCGGGATGTTCCCGTGCTTCTTCGGCGGCAGCGCCTCGCGCTTGGTGGCGAGCAGCCGCAGCGCCCGGATGACCTCGACGCGGGTTTCGTGCGGGGTGATCACGGCGTCGACATAGCCTCGTTCGGCGGCGATGTAGGGGTTGGCGAGGTGGTCCTCGTAGTCCTCGATCAGCTCGGCGCGGCGGGCCTCCGGATCGGCTTCCGCCTTCAGCTCCTTGCGGTAGAGGATGTTCACCGCTCCCTGGGCGCCCATCACCGCGATCTGCGCTGTCGGCCAGGCCAGGTTGATGTCGGCGCCGAGGTGCTTGGAGCCCATCACGTCGTAGGCGCCGCCATAGGCCTTGCGGGTGATGATCGTGACCAGGGGGACGGTCGCCTCCGCGTAGGCGAAGATCAGCTTCGCGCCGCGGCGGATGATGCCGTTCCACTCCTGGTCGGTCCCGGGCAGGAACCCGGGGACGTCGACGAAGGTCAGCACCGGGATGTTGAACGCGTCGCAGGTGCGCACGAAGCGGGCCGCCTTCTCCGAGGCGTCGATGTCCAGCGTGCCCGCGAAGTGCAGCGGCTGGTTGGCGACCACGCCGACCGGCTTGCCCTCCACCCGGCCGAAGCCGACCACGATGTTGGGCGCGAACAGCGGGTGCACCTCGAGGAACTCGCCGTCGTCGACCACCGACTCGATGACCGTCTTCATGTCGTAGGGCTGGTTCGGCGAGTCGGGGATCAGCGTGTCGAGCTGCCGGTCGAGGTCGTTGACCTCCAGGTCGGCCGGCTCGGGCCAGGCCGGCGGCTCGTCGAGGTTGTTCTGTGGCAGGTAGGACAGCAGCGCCTTGGCGTAGTCGATCGCGTCCTCCTCGTCCGAGGCGAGGTAGTGGGCGTTGCCGGACTTGGTGTTGTGGGCACGCGCGCCCCCGAGGTCCTCCATCGTGACGTCCTCACCGGTGACGGTCTTGATGACGTCGGGGCCGGTGATGAACATGTTGGAGGTGCCGTCGACCATCACGGTGAAGTCGGTGACCGCGGGGGAGTAGACGTGGCCGCCCGCGCACGAGCCCATGATCAGGCTGATCTGCGGGATCACGCCTGAGGCGTGCACGTTGCGCCGGAAGATCTCGCCGTAGAGGCCAAGGCTGACCACACCCTCCTGGATCCGGGCACCGGCACCCTCGTTGATGCCGACGACCGGGCAGCCGGTCTTTATCGCGAGGTCCATCACCTTGCAGATCTTCTCGCCGTAGACCTGCCCCAGCGAACCGCCGAAGACGGTGAAGTCCTGGGAGAACACGCACACCTGGCGGCCGTCGACGGTGCCGTAGCCGGTGATCACCCCGTCGCCGTAGGGGCGCTTCTTCTGCATCCCGAACGACGTCGACCGGTGCCTGGCCAGCTCGTCGAGCTCGACGAAGCTGCCCTCGTCGAAGAGCAGCTCGATCCGTTCCCGTGCGGTCTTCTTGCCCTTGGCGTGCTGCTTCTCGACCGCCTTGGCCGAGCCGGCGTGAACGGCCCCCTCGATGCGCCGGTCGAGGTCGGCGAGCTTGCCCGCCGTGGAGTGGATGTCGATGTCGCTCGGCACCTCGGTGCCCTCGCCTGGCTGTGCAGTCACCGTGCTGGCCTCCTCGGGCTGGTCTCCTCGGCTGGCATCCTGCTGGGGTCCTGCGCCAATCTAGTGCCCGTGACGGTGTCCCGGCCCGGCCCCCCCGTTCGCCGCCCGCCACTCGACCGGGCGGCTCTGGTCGCCGCCGGCGGCTGGCGCTTCGAGGTGGTCGAGCAGTCCGCCTCGACCAATGCCGACGTCGCCGCCCGCTTCCGGGCCGGCGAGCCGGCGGGCCTCGCACTGGCCGCCGAGCACCAGACCGCCGGTCGCGGCCGGCTCGACCGCAGCTGGGTCACGCCGGCGCGCAGCTCGCTGACCGTCTCGTTCCTGCTCGTGCCCGACGGGGTGCCGGTCGGGAGGTGGCCGTGGCTGCCGCTGCTCGCCGGGGTCGCCGTGGCCAGCGCCGTACGACGCTGCGCGTCCGGCCTTGCTGCCGACGTGGCACTGAAGTGGCCCAACGACGTGCTCTGCTCCGACCGTTGGGGGGACCGGAAGCTGGCCGGCGTCCTGCTCGAGCGGGTCGAGGCCGGCGGCCGCGCCGCGGCGGTCGTCGGGATCGGGCTCAACGCCAGCCAGGTCGCCCGCGAGCTGCCGGTGGGGACGGCCACGTCCCTGGCGCTCGAGGGGATCGGCGAGCCCGACCGCACGGGCCTCCTGGTTGCCGTCGGCGACGAGCTGGCCACCCGCGTCGGGGCGTGGGCGGCGGCCGACGGTGAGCCGGAGACAGTGCGGTCGTCGTACCTCCAGCTGTGCCGGACACTCGGTCGCCGGGTGCGGGTGGAGCTCCCCGGGCAGGGCGCGCTGGAGGGTCGGGCAGTCGACGTGGACGCCGACGGCAGGTTGGTGCTCGAGACCGCCGGTGGGGAGCGGCGGATCGGCGCCGGCGACGTGGTGCACGTGCGGCCGGGGCGCTCCGGCGCATGACATGATCTGACCGTGGCGACCACCCGTGCAGACCTGCAGCGCGCCATCCTGGGGGAGGACAGCGGCCTCACCAGTGAGCAGGTGGCCGAGCAGGCCGGCCTCGCGGCCGCGGACGCCCGCCGGCTCTGGAGGGCGCTCGGATTCCCCGACCCCGGCGACGAGCCGGCTTTCGGGCCCGCGGACGCCGAGGCTCTGGCGTCGATCGGCGGCACGGTCGCCCACGGGGGCTTCGACCTCGACACGATCGTGCGGATGACCCGCGCCGTCGGCCAGACCGTCGCCCGGCTCGCCGACTGGGAGGTGGCCATCCTCACCACCGAGATCGAGCAGCTGGCCACCGAGCACAGCCGGCTCGAGGAGGCCCGGCACATGGTCGAGAGGATCGGACCGGGCTTCGAGTCGCTGCTCGTCTATGCCTGGCGCCGGCACCTGGCCGCCGCCGTCTCGCGGATCGAGCTGCTCGGTGACCACGACGACGACCAGCACGTGGCGGAGGCCACCGTCGGCTTCGCCGACCTGGTCAGCTTCACCGCGTTGACCAACCAGCTCGACGAGGAGCAGATCGGTGACCTGGTCGAGGTCTTCGAGTCCCGCTGCCACGATGTCGTCGCCGACAGGGCCGGACGTGTCGTGAAGACGTTGGGCGACTCGGTGCTCTTCCTGGCCGACACCGTCGAGGAGGGCATCGACATCGCCCTGGACATCGTCGCGGTGATCGGCGGCGACGACCGGCTGCCCGACGTGCGCCTCGGCCTCGCGACCGGTCCGGTGGTGCTCCGGATGGGCGACGTCTACGGCCCGTCGGTGAACCTCGCCGCCCGGCTCACGACCGTCGCGCGGCGCAACCGCGTGATCATCGACGAGCACACCGCGGAGCTGCTCCCGCCGCCGGAGTTCGAGACCAGGCGGCTTCCGGCGCGGGCGGTGCGGGGCTTCGGTGAGATCGAGCCGATCACGGTGCGCCGCACCCGGCCCAGGCACTGAGGGAGGCCTGGAGAGTGGCGCAGCGGGAGGGTGGCGTTGCCGTGCGCTGCCAGGGCGTGGTGCACCTCTACCGCACGTTCGAGGGCCACGACGTGGTCGCGCTGCAGGGCGTCGACCTCGAGATCGAGCCCGGGGAGCGGGTCGCCTTCCTCGGTCCGTCCGGATCCGGCAAGTCGACGCTGCTGACCCTGCTGGGCGGCATCCAGCGTCCTTCGGCCGGCCGGATCTTCCTCGGCGAGGAGGAGATCTCGCGGATGGGCGAGCGCTACCTCGCCCGGATCCGCTCCCGACGGGTCAGCACGATGCTCCAGGGCGCGACCCGCAACCTGCTGCCCTACGCGACCGCCCGGCAGAACCTCGCCTACGCACGCCTGGCCCTCTCCGCCGAGGAGCGCCGGGAGGCGATGTCCGGCGCCGAGCTGCTCGACCGGGTCGGGCTCGGCGGCGCGATCGACCAGGTGGTCGCCACCATGTCCGGCGGGCAGCGGCAACGGCTCGCGCTCGCCTGCGCGGTGTCCACCGGCCCGCAGCTGCTGCTCGCCGACGAGCCGACCAGCCAGCTGAGCCACGCCGACCGCGACGAGGTCGTCGAGCTGATCCACCACCTGGGCGACGACCTCGGCACGACCATCGTCGTGGTCACCCACCAGCCCGAGGTGGCGGCCACGTTCCCGCGCACGATCACGATGAAGGGCGGCCGCGTCGGCGCCGAGGGCCGAGACGGCTCGGACTACGCCGTGGTGGGTGCCGACGGGATGCTGCACCTGCCGGCCCAGCTCGCCGTGGAGTGGCCGGCCGGCACGCTGGTGCGCTTCGAGCCCACTGACGGCGGCAGGCTCGTGGTCTCGCGGGCCGACGACACCGAGGGGCTCCGGTGAGCCCGGGCGCGGCAGGCGCGCTGGAGCTCGCCGGGGTCTCGTACGACGCCGCGGGGCGCACCCTCCTCAACGACGTCACGGTCTGCTTCCGCCCCGGCGAGGTCACGGCGCTCTCCGGGCCGAGCGGCTCGGGCAAGACCACCCTGCTCTCGGTGGCCGGCGGGCTGCTCGAGCCGACCCGCGGGCTGACCGCGTACGCCGGGCGGCCGATGTGGCGCGGCAACGGCGACCCGCGCCCGGAGGTGGCCTTCGTGCTGCAGGTCTACGGGTTGGTGCCGATCCTGTCGGCACGCGAGAACGTCTCGATCGCCCTGCGAGCCCGCGGGGTCGCCCCCGGAGAGGCCGACGAGCGGGCCGAGGCCGAGCTGGCGCGCTTCCACATCGCGGACCTCGGCGACCGGCAGGTCGAGGAGCTCTCCGGTGGACAGATGCAGCGGGTCGCCTGCGCCCGCGCCTGCGTTGCCGGGGCCGAGGTGCTGCTCGCCGACGAGCCGACCAGCGAGCTCGACCAGGTCAGTCGCGGCCTGGTGATGGAGCAGCTGCGCGCCGAGGCGGACCGGGGTGCGGTCGTCGTGGTCGCCACCCACGACCTGGAGCTGGTCGAGGCTTGCGACCGGCAGCACGTGATCGACGAGGGCCGGCTGGCCAGATGACCCGCACCCTCCGGGGCGCCTGGGCCAGGCGTCGCGAGCTGGCTCCGGTGGCGGCCCTGGCGGCGGCCCTGGTTGCCAGCGTCACGGCGTGCCTCGCGGAGGGGCGGGTCGCCGGTGACGCGACCCTGGCGGCTCCGCTCGTGCTCCTCGGGGCGGTCGCGCTGGTGGCGCCCGCCCGGTCGGTCGCGGCCGAGCGGCGGGACGATGCCGCGCTGGCTCGCCTGCGCGGGCTCGGCGGGGCCCGTCTGGTCGGGCAGCTGCTGGCCGAGCCCGTGCTCGCGCTCGTCGCCGGTGGTCTGGTCGGCCTCGGCGTCGCGGCCGCGTTCTGGCCGGGGTCGGTGGCGGCAGGCGGGCTGGTGCTGCTCGTCGTGGCCGGCTTCGGTGCGCTCGCGGTCGCGGTCGCCCTGGCGGTCGGGATGCGCGAGCGCCTTGCCGACCAGGTCAGCCGGGTGGCCCGGCCGCGGGCCTCGTCGAGCGCGGCCACCTTCGCCGGGCTGGTGTCGCTGGCGGCCGCAGGTTACGCGGTCTTCGCGGCACGCCAGTCGACGGTCCCTCCCCGCTGGCTGGTCGACTCCGCCCCGGCCCTGCTCGGCCTCGCCCTCGGGCAGGTGCTGGTGTGGCTGCTCCGCGGCGCCTCGAGGGCTGCCGTCGCCCGCTCCGCCGCCTCCCGGACCGGGGTGTTCCTCGCGACCCGGCGGCTGGCCCGGCGCGCCGGCTCGCTCACCCCGCTCGCGCTGCTGGTCGCCGCCGCGGTGACCGCCACGGTCGCGGCAACGGCGGCCGCATCGGCGTACGACTGGGTCGACCAGGCGGCCCGGGTGCGCGCCGGCGCACCGGTGCAGGTGCCCCTCGACGGCGTGGGCGCCGCCCGGGCCCTCACCCTGACGCACCGGCTCGATCCCGCCGGCCGCTGGCTGATGGCGGCCGTCGTGCTGCCGCCCGGCGAGGGCGGTCGGCGGACCGTGCTGGTCGACAGCCCGCGCTTGGCCCGCGTCTCCGGAGCCGTGCTCGCCGGCACCGGGGCGGCTGCCGTGGCGCGGCTGGTCCCCGACCTGGGCCACGAACCCGGTGTCCGAGCCGGTCGGGCGCACGGCAGTCCCTCCGTCGCACGGGGTGACGTGCTCGGGCTGCGTGGCCGGGTCACCGGCCGTCCGTCCGCCTGGCTCACCGTGCGGGTCGACTACGTCACCGCCGCCGACTACGTGACCACCGGCACCGTCGGCACGCGGCCTGACGGCCACGGGCTGGTGGCGGCCCGCGTGCGGTTGCCCGGCTGCTCGCGCGGGTGCGTGCCGACTGCGCTGACCATCGACGTCGCCGGTGACGCGACAGGAACCCTCTCGATGCGCTCCCTCGGCTTCGGGGGGCTGGACCTGCTCCGGGTCTTCGGCCTGCCGGCCGCCATCTCGCTGTCCAACCCGCCCAGCGGCCTCCGCCCCGTGCGGGCGTCGCGTCCGGTGCCCGCGATCGGCACACCCGGCACCACGTCGGGACGCGCACCCGGGGCGACCTCCAGGACGGTCGGAGCCCTGCGGGTGCAGGGCCCCGACGGGACCGAACGGTCCGCCGCTCCGCGTGGCCGGGTCGCGGCCCTGCCGCTCGTCGGGACGCGGGGTGTCCTCGCCGACCTCGGCACGGCGCTCGCCGGCGCGCTGCCCACCTCGCCCGCCGCCCAGGTGCTGGTGCTGGCCCGGGCCGACACGCCCTCAACGATGCTGTCCCGGCTCCCCGGCACGCCCGTGCGCCTCGCGCAGGTGCATCGCCGGGTGGCTGCGGCCAGCGGCGCCGCCCGGGGCGGCGCCGCCCTGCTCACTGGCCTTTGTGCGTTGCTGGTCACGGCGATCGCGCTCTTCGCCGGTGTCGCCCGCCAGCGCCGCGAGCTGGCCTCCGAGACGGCTGCGCTGCGGGTCACGGGCCTCCCGCTCGAACGGCTGCGCTCCTCGGTACGGGTGGAGCTGCTGGCCTGCGGAGCCGCGGCCGCGGTCGGCGTCGGCCTGGGCTCCTGGCTGGCGGTCGGCCTGCTGCTCGCGCGGCTGCGGCTGCTCACCGTGCCCGCCGACGCGGTGGCCCCCGACGGTGGTGCCCGCCCGCTCCTGCTGGTCGCCGGCAGCCTGGTTGCGTTGGGGATCGTCGTGCTGGTGGTCGGTCTCGGCCGGGTGGTCCGCGAACGGGCCAGCCGTCCGGCGCTGCTCCGGGAGGAGGGCGTCCTGTGAGCACGCCGACGAGTGACCTGGTGACCACCCTGGGCACCCTGCTGCGCGGCTTGCGGGCCCGGGCCGTGCTCTCCGCCGGCTCGGTGCTGCTCACCGCGCTCGCGATCGGCTCGGCGGTGCTGGCGCCGAGCTTCTCCACGGCGGTGACCACGTCCTACCTGCTGACTCGCCTGGCCGAGGCGCCGGTGGACAGCACCGGCCTGACCTTCACCTTCGACCCGTCGGCGACGCTGCGGCGCGGCCCCTCGGCCGCGGAGCGCGCGGCGCGCCTCGCCGTCGCGGACCACGTCAGCGGGCCCTTCGCCCGCGGGCGGGTGCAGCTGGAGTCACAGCGCTTTCCGGTCGACGGCATGCAGCTGATGCTGCTGGCGAAGTCGGACGCGTGCGCCCACCTGGTCGTCAACGGCAGGTGCCCCTCGCGTCCCGGCGAGGCGCTCGTCCTCGCCGGGGACGTGCGCGACCACGGCCTGCGGGTGGGGCGGCGCCTCTCGGTAGGACCGGCCGGCTTGGTCCGTGTCGTCGGCACCTACCGGGTGCCGCCCCGGCAGGACCGGTTCTGGTTCGACGTCGGGCGGTTGGCGAGCGTCCCGACCTACGACTCCATCACCACCGGCCACCGCCCCGCACAGCCGGCGCCGCTGGTCACCCCGGCGGCCACCTTCGTCCGGCTCGCGGCCGCGGACTGGCAGGTCCGCGTCGACCGGCCGCTCGCGGTCGCCCCGACACTGTCCGTGGCTGACCTGGCCGCCGCCGTCGCCACGGCCCGCGGCGTGCACGGTCGCACGTTCAGCGACGCCCGGGGACGGGTCGCGGCCGGCGGGCTCAACGACCTGCCGGCGATCGCCCGTGAGGTGCAGGCCCAGCAGCGCACGGCCCAGCGGTCGATCGCCCCTGCGGTGCTCTGCCTCGTGCTCGTCGCCCTGGCCCTGCTGCTCCGGCTGCTCACCGCGGCCGCGGAGCTGCGGCTGCCCGAGCTGGCACTGGCCTCGCTGCGCGGCACCACGACCCGGCAGCGGTGGCTGCTGGGCATGGCAGAGCCGGTGTTGCTGGTGCTCTTCGCGGTGCCCGTCGGCGCCGCCGTCGGGGCCGGCCTCGCGGTGCTGCTCACCCGGTGGTGGCTGGTGCCCGGGCTCCCGGTGCCGTTCCCGTGGACCGCGCTGCTCGCCGGTGGAGTGATGGTGCTCGCCGCCCTCCTGGTCGCCGCGGTCGCGGTCGGCGCGGTGCTGCGCGTGTCGCTGGCGGACCAGCTCACCGGCGTGCGGCGCCCGCGGGCTCCCCGCCGGGTCGTGCTGCTGGCCCAGCTCGGCCTGCTCGCGGTGGTCGTGGCCGTGCTTGCCGGCAAGCTCTCCGGGCGGCGACCCGGCAGCCCGGACCTCGCTGACCTCGTCCTGCCCGTGCTGCTCGCCGTCGCCGCCGGGCTGGCGGCCACCCGGGGGGCCGCCGCCGTCGCCAGCTGGTGGACCCACCGGCGCTCGGCCCGCTCGCTGTCGGTGCTGGTCGCGGTGCGGGCGATCGCCCGTCGTCGGGAGGGCACTCTGGTGATCCTGCCGATCACCGCTGCGGTGGCCATCGGCGTCTTCGCCACCGGCGTCTACTCGGCGGCGGCGCACTGGCGGCAGAGCGTCGCCGCCACCCGGGCACCGGCCGCGACCGTCTGGCGGTCTCCGCTGCCGCTGAGCCAGACCGTCGCGCTGACCCACCGGCTCGACCCGCACGGGCGCTGGCTGATGGCCGCCGGGACCGTGGGCTACTCCTCCGGCCTCTACGTCGTTGCCGACACTCCGCGCCTTCCCCGGGTGACCGGCTGGCCCGACCTGTGGACGCCCGGCGCCTCGGCGGCCGAGGTGGCGCGCCTGGTCGGTCCGCACAGCCGGGGCCCGGAGGTCACCGGAGGGCGCATCGGGCTCACGCTGGCCGACCGCACCGACGTCGACGGGCTGACCGTGGAGCTGCACCTGCTCACCCGGGGTGCCGAGCGCACCAGCGCCTATCTCGGCCCGTTCGGTTCCGGCGTCTCGACGCGCACGGTGGCGACGCCGTACTGCCGTGCCGGCTGCCGCCTCGAGGGTCTCGCCCTGGGGGCCGACGTCGCCGCACCGGTCGCGCTGCGGGGCACGATCACCGTCGGGCAGCTGACCGCGGACGGCCGGCCGGTCCCGCTCACCCACGCCGGCTGGGTGCCGGCCCCGGATGCGGATCCAGCGGCGGCCGCGGCCGTAGGGCCGCTCCGGACCGGCGCCCGGGGGCTGGTCGTCCCGGTCGACTCCCACGGCCGCGCGGTGCAGGTGGCGCTCGCCACCGCGGCGGTGCCGCCGCGGCGCCCGGTGGTGGCCGGGGTGCAGGCGCTCGGGCCGCTGCGCCGGTCGGAGGCGCGCGCGATCCAGGGCAGCTCGGTGGGCGGGGAGGTCCCGGTGCGGCCCGTGCTGACCGCCCGCAGCGTGCCGTTCCTGGGCCCCAGCGGGATCCTGATCGACTACACGATGCTGTTCTCCGACCGGCAGGTCTTCGAGCAGCTCTTCGACAGCCGCGTTCTCGCGGATGCCGCGACACCGGCCCCCGTGCGCGCCGCACTCGCTGCCCGCGGGCTCAGTGTGGAGACCACCCGCGCCTCCGTGCAGCGACTGCTCGACAACGGCGCCTACGCACTGGCGCTGAGGCTGTACGCCGTCGTCGCCGTGCTCGTGCTGGTGATGGCGCTCGCCGGCCTGCTCGTCAGCACCGCCGTGCAGCTGCCCGAGCGGCGGCGCGACGCGGCCGCGTTGCGCGTGGTCGGGGTGGCTCGCCGCAGCGTGCTCGGTGCGGTCGCGACCGAGCTGCTGGCAGTCCTGGGCAGCGCGGCCCTGGCCGGAGTGACGGCCGGGGCGCTTGCGGAGTACGTGGTGCTCCGCACCGTCACCCTCGGCACGGTCGAGGACATCCACACCCCCGCCCTGGTGGCGTCGGTGGAGTGGCCGTGGCTGCTGCTCGTCGCCGCCGGCACCGCCGCCGTGCTGCTGGTGGTCGCGGTCGCCAGCGGCGCGCTGGCCGTCCGTGGCGCACGCGGGTCGACATTGCGGGAGAGCGCCCGCTAGGCCAGCCGCTACACCACGCCGGCGGCCAGGGCAGCGGCGCGGTAGGCGGCGCCGAGGCTGTGGATGTTCTCGTGGGCGTTGAGCCCGGACGGGTTCGGCACCACCCACAGCTCGGCCTCACCGACGGGCTCCGGCTGCGGCCCCGGCGTTGCCCAGCGGCGACCGAAGGCCAGCCGGTAGGCGGTGATGCCGGCGACCGCGACGACTCGCGGGCGGCAGTCCTCGACCAGCGCGGTCAGCCGCTTCCTCCCGGCGCGCAGGTCGGCGGCGGTGACCTCGTCGGCCCGGGCGGTCGCGTGGGGGACGAGGTTGGTGATGCCCAGCCCGAGACCTGTGAAGTAGGCCTTGTCCGCCTCGGTCATCCCGTCCGCAGCGCGGATCGGCCGCTCGATCACCGCGCCGGCCAGCAGCGCCGGGTAGAAGCGGTTGGCCGGGTGTGCGAAGTGGGCCTGCACCGCGGCGGTCCACAGGCCGGGGTTGATGCCCACGAAGAGCAGGCGCAGGTCCGGTCCGATCAGGTCCGGCAGCGTCGCGCCACGGAAGCCCAGCAGCTGCTCCTTGGTGAACCGTCGCACGAGGGACACCGTAGCGGGCATCGGTCGGAGGGCTCGATAGGGTCGGATCGTGCCCGCGCCCACCGATGCGACTCCCGCCCCGACTGTCGCCGTGATCGGCGGCGGCCAGCTCGCCCGCATGCTGGCGGAGCCGGCGGCGGCGATGGGCATCCCGCTGCGGCTGCTCGCCGAGGCGGAAGGGGTCTCGGCGGCCCAGGTCGTCCCCGACCAGGTCGTCGGGGACTACACCGACCTCGCCACCCTCCGGCGCGTCGTCAAGGGCTGCGACGTGGTCACCTTCGACCACGAGCACGTGCCCACCGGCCATCTGCACGCCCTCGAGCGGGAGCTTGCCGTGCGACCCGGTCCCGATGCACTCGTGCACGCCCAGGACAAGGCTCTGATGCGTGACCGGCTCGGTGCCCTGGGGGCGCCGTGCCCCCGCAGTGCGGTCGTGTCCGCCGTCGAGGACGTCGCGGCGTTCGGCTTCCCCTGCGTGCTGAAGACGACGCGGGGCGGCTACGACGGCAGGGGCGTCTGGTTCGTGTCGTCGCCAGATGAGTGCGCCCCTGCGTTCCAGGCAGCCGGAAGGGGCGGCGTGCGCATCCTCGCCGAGGAGCGCGTGGACTTCCGGCGCGAGCTCTCCGCGCTGGTGGCCCGGTCGCCCTCGGGCCAGGTCGCCGCCTACCCGGTCGTGCAGTCGACGCAGATCGACGGCATCTGCCACGAGGTGGTCGCCCCGGCGCCCGGCCTGGACCCCGAGCTGGCGCTGCAGGCGCAGCGGATCGCGATGCGGTTGGCCACCGAGCTCGACGTCACCGGGATCCTCGCCGTCGAGCTGTTCGAGACGACCGACGGCCGGGTGCTGGTCAACGAGCTCGCGATGCGGCCGCACAACACTGGCCACTGGAGCCAGGACGGCGCGGTCACCTCGCAGTTCGAGAACCACCTGCGAGCAGTGCTGGACCTGCCTCTGGGCGTCCCCGACGCACGAACCCTGTGGACGGTGATGGTGAACATCCTGGGCGGTCCCACCCGGACCGGCCGGTTGTACGACGGCTACCCGCACGCGCTCGCCCGCGACCCCCGCCTGAGGGTGCACCTCTACGGCAAGGAGCCGCGGCCGGGCCGGAAGGTGGGGCACGTGAACGCCTACGGGGACGACCTCGACGACTGCCTGGAGCGGGCCCGGCACGCCGCTGCCTGGTTCCGCGGAGACCTGGGAGAGACCAGTGAGTGAAGCAGCGGGCGACGGAGCACGGGTCGGGCCCCGGGTCGGAATCGTGATGGGGTCGGACTCCGACTGGCCGGTGATGAAGGCGGCAGCGGAGGCGTGCGAGGAGTTCGGCGTCGCCCACGAGGCCGACGTGGTCTCCGCCCACCGGATGCCCGAGGAGATGCTCGGCTACGGCCGCGAGGCCGCCGGCCGCGGGCTGCAGGTGATCGTCGCCGGTGCCGGGGGGGCCGCGCACCTGCCGGGAATGCTCGCCGCGGTCACCCCTCTGCCGGTGATCGGGGTGCCGGTGCCGCTGAAGCACCTCGACGGCCTGGACTCGCTGCTCTCGATCGTGCAGATGCCCACCGGTGTCCCGGTCGCCACGGTGGCGGTCGGCAACGCCCGCAACGCCGGTCTGCTCGCGGTCCGCATCCTCGCTGCGACTGACCCGGAGCTGCAGCGGCGGATGGTCGACTTCCAGGCCGAGCTGCGGGACACCGCGCGCGAGAAGGGGAAGGCCGTCCGCCGGGACGCCGCGCACCGGCTCGGCTTCTGATCAGTCGCCGCGGACGGGTCCACGCAGCGCCTTCGTCCGGCCGCGCTGCTTCTTCTCCTCCACGCGGCGGCGCTGCGACGCCCGGGTCGGCTTCGTGGGGTGGCGTTTCGGCGGCGGGGGCGCGAGGGCCTCGCGGAGCAGGTCGGCCATCCGCTCCCGGGCGGCGACCCGGTTGCGATGCTGGGATCGGTGCTCCGAGGCGGTCACGACCAGGGTGCCGTCGACCAGTCGCCCGTCGAGGTTCCGCAGCACCCGTCGGCGCTGGGCCTCGCTAAGGGACGCCGACGAGGAGGCGTCGTACACCAGCTCCACGCGACTGTCGGCGGTGTTCACCGACTGCCCGCCGGGCCCGGGGGACCGGGAGAACCGCTCGACCAGCTCACCCGCAGGGACCGTCAGGCCACGCGGGACGCCGGGGCCGGGGCGCACCTGCAGGTCCACCGGTCCAGCGTACGGCGGCCCGGCGGGGCGGTCGCTCGGACATGGCTAACCCAGGCGGGTGGCCCCCTCGACTCCCGACTCCGGCCCATCGTCGACCTCGTGCTGCGCCGGAACCCCCAGCGGGCGGCAAGGGCGGCTCGCTGGTGCGCGAGGGGGCCACCGGCTTGGGGGAGTCCTTCGACGGCAAGCGGGGGTGGTCTCCGGCTCCGGCAACGTGGCGAGGGCATCGGCCGCGCGCTCCTCGAGGACCTCAAGGAGGTTCGTCGGGCGCGGATCTCCGAGTACGTCGAGGGGCGCGCCGACGCGTCCTACGTGGCCGGGGCCGGATCTGGGACGTGCCCTGCGACGTGGCGCTGCCGTGCGCGACGCAGGACGAGCTGACCGACCCCGATGCGGTGTCGCTGGTGAGGAACGGCTCCCGGCAGCTACGTCGTCGGCGCCGACATCGCCGGGTTCATCGACGTCGCCGAGGCGATGCTGGCCCTCGGCGTCGCCTGGGGTCGTCTGTGACGGGCCCGACCCTCAGGCGGAGCGGCGGTCCAGCCTCGGCCACTCGATCTTCGGGCAGGTGTCCATCACCATCGGCACGCCGGCGCGGGTGGTGCGCTCGAAGGCCTCGGCGTCGACCACGCCGAGCTGCAGCCACACGCCGCGCGCACCGACCTGCACCGCCTGGTCGGCGAACTGGCCGGCGGCCGACGAGCGCCGGAAGACGTCGACGACGTCGATCGCGAAGGGCACCTCGGCCAGCGTCGGGTAGCCCTGCTCGCCCAGGACGGTCGGGGCGTCCGGGTGGATCGGCACGATCCGCTTGCCCCGGGCCTGCAGCCACGCAGAGACGCCGTACGCCGTCCGCAACGGATCCCCGGAGAGCCCGACGACCGCCCAGGTGTCGCAGTCCTCCAGCATGAAGCGGATGTGGTCGGGGTGCTGCCACGTGAAAGAGCTCATGCCCCTCACGTTAATCGGTGCGTGCTCGCCGACTTAGGATCGAAACCATGAGCGACTTCCCCCTGTTCGCGTTGTCCGAGGAGCACCGGGCGATCCGCGAGGCGGTGCGCGCCGTCTGCGACGCGAAGGTCACCCCGTTCGCGGCCGACGTCGACGAGCACGCCAGGTATCCCGAGGAGGCGGCCGACGCGCTGCTGGCGTCGGACTTCCACGCCCCCCACGTGCCCGAGCAGTACGGCGGTGCCGGTGCGGACGCGCTCGCCACCGTGATCGTGATCGAGGAGGTCGCCCGTGCCGACATGTCGGCGTCGTTGGTCCCGGCGGTCAACAAGCTCGGCTCGCTGCCGCTGATGATCGCCGGCTCGGAGGAGCTGAAGGCGAGGTACCTCGCGAAGCTCGCCAAGGGGGACGGCGGCTTCTCCTACTGCCTGTCCGAGCCCGACGCCGGTTCGGACGCGGTGGCGATGAAGACGCGCGCCGTGAAGGAGGAGACCAGCGAGGGTGTCTTCTACGTCCTCGACGGTGTGAAGCGGTGGATCACCAACGCCGGGGTGAGCGAGTTCTACACGGTGATGGCGGTGACCGACCGCGAGGCGCGCAGCCGCGGCATCAGCGCGTTCGTCGTCGAGAAGTCCGACGAGGGCGTGTCGTTCGGGGCGCCGGAGAAGAAGCTCGGCATCAAGGGCAGCCCGACCCGCGAGGTCTACTTCGACCACGTGCGGATCCCCGCCGACCGGATGATCGGCGCGGAGGGCACCGGCTTCGCGACGGCGATGCAGACCCTGGACCACACCCGGGTGACGATCGCGGCGCAGGCCGTCGGTGTCGCCCAGGGAGCGCTGGACTACGCGCTCGGCTATGCCAGGGAGCGGCAGCAGTTCGGGAAGCCGATAGCGGACTTCCAGGGGATGCAGTTCCTGCTGGCGGACATGGGGATGAAGGTCGAGGCGGCCCGGCAGCTCACCTATGCCGCGGCCGGCCGCTCCGAGCGAGGCGACGCCGACCTGACCTTCTTCGGTGCCGCGGCCAAGTGCTTCGCCTCCGACGTTGCCATGGAGGTGACCACCAACGCGGTGCAGGTCCTCGGCGGCTACGGCTACACGCATGACTATCCGGTCGAGCGGATGATGCGCGACGCCAAGATCACCCAGATCTACGAGGGCACCAACCAGGTGCAGCGCATCGTGATGGCCCGCCAGCTGCTCGCCGGGGTGCAGTCGGAGCTCTGAGCGCGCCTCGCGCGATCACGCCTGCCCGCGGGTGCGCAGCCGGCCCAGCTCGTCCCGGAGTCGATCGGTCTCGGCGCGCAGCTGCAGCACCTGCTCGATGCCGGCCAGGTTGAGTCCCGCGGCCAGCAGGACGGTGATCTCGTCGACGCGAGCCAGGTCGTTGCGGCTGTAGCGCCGGGTTCCGCCCGGGGTGCGTCCCGGGCTCAGCAGCCCGCGGGTCTCGTAAGTTCGCAGCATCTGCGGCGCGACACCGGTCAGCTCCGACGCGACGGAGATCGAGAACAGGGCCCGGTCCGCTGGCAGGTCAGTCATCGGTGGTCCCCGCTCGGCGGCTCGATGAGCACCGGGCCGGCCACGATGTCGGGCCTCCTCGTCGGCGGCAGGTCCGTGGCGAGCCTCCGCGCCGGACCCGGCCGGGGTGGCTTCGCCGTGCCTTCGGGAGCCGGTGCTGGAGCGGATGCTGGAACGGATGCTGCCGCGTCGGCCGGCTCGGGCCGGAGCGCCTGCTGGTAGGCCTCGCGGAGCTCCCCGAACCGGCGGGCCGCGTCGGGTGCGGCGCAGCGATCGGGATGCACCTCGCGGGCCATCCGCCGGTAGGCGCGGCTGATCTGGTCGTGGGTGGCGTCGCCGGACAGTCCGAGGATCGCGAACGCCGCCACTCGGCTGATGGCCATCTGATCACCTCCGGAGGGTGGCCCGGGCTTGCCCTTGACATTCTCCCATCGCGCGGCAAAATCTCAAGTATCCACCACAGATTGTCTGTGGCGGTTGGTATGGACTCGAAGGAGGCTCTCCCATGTTGATGCGCACCGACCCGTTCCGTGACCTTGACCGACTCACCGAGGCGATGCTCGGGACGCGAGCCCGCCCGGCGGTCATGCCCATGGACGCCTACCGCGAGGACGACACCTTCGTCGTGCACCTCGACCTGCCCGGCGTCACCCCCGACACGATCGACCTGACCGTCGAGCAGAACGTGCTGACGATCCGAGCGGAGCGCAAGCCCCCGGTGGGCGAGCCCGCCGAGCGCGTCGTCGACGAGCGGACCCACGGGGTGTTCAGCCGCCAGCTCTTCCTCGGCGAGACGCTGGACGCCGACCGGCTCGCAGCCGACTACGAGGCCGGCGTGCTGACCATCACGATCCCGGTGGCCGAGAAGGCCAAGCCGCGGCGCGTCGAGGTCGGTGGCGGTGCCGAGCGGCGCGAGCTCGCCAGCTGACAGCCGGGTCGAGGCCGACGCCGCCCGCGCCCGGCGACCCCTCGTGTGCCGGCCCCCGCGCGTGGCCGGCCCCCCGCCCGCTGACGTACCGCCGCCAGGAGGAGGCGTGGCACTTCCGAGGAGACATCGTGCATCCCCCTACCGTCGACCGGGTCCGGTCGGTCATCGACGAACTGATGACCGACCTGGCCGAGAAGCCCACGGTCCGGGCCATCCTGGGGCGCGCCAAGGAGCTGATGCCCGAGGCCGAGCACGTCAGCCTGGCCGTGCTGGCCAGGAGGCAGTTCCGTGCCCTCGGTGCGACCTCGGTGCTTGCCGAGCGCTCGGAGTCGCTGCAGTCGGAGACCGGTGAGGGGCCGAGCACAGACTCCGGTGGAGCGTGGTCGCGCAGCGGCGACATCGGCCGCGACGGGCGCTGGCCCGCCTGGGGTCCCCGGGTCGCAGACCTCGGCCTGCGCTCGGTGCTCAGCCTGCCGATGGTCACCGGCGTGGGACGGCTCGGGACGCTCAACCTCTACAGCAGCCGCCTGGGCGCCTTCACCGACGACGAGTCGCTGACCCGGGCCCCCCGTTACGCCAACCATGCTGCCAACGCGCTGCGCTCCGCCCAGCACATCAGCGGGCTGGAGACCGCGCTGCTGACCCGGCAGCGGATCGGAATCGCCCTCGGAATCCTGATGGAGAGGTACGGCCTGGACGAGGAGGCTGCCTTCGGCACCCTCCGCCGCACCTCCAACGACCTGAACGTCAAGCTGCGCGACGTGGCCGAGCACGTGGTCGCGAAGCGACGGCTGCCGTCCTGACGACGGCGCTGGGTCACCCTCGGGACGCCGGATCTGACGGGGCCCTGCGCTGGTCCCTGGCCACGGAGTATGCCGGCGCCCGGAGCTGGCGCACCCACCGGTAGTTCGTCAGGCCGGGTAGCTCGTTGCGCACCGGGTCGAACGACACCAGGGCATCGGTCGTGCCCTGCCCCAGGACAAGATCCCCGGCCACGGACCATCCGCCCGTCAACCCGGAGACCAGCAGCTGGAAGCGGCCTGCGGCCGTTGCGCGCAGCGCCAGCAGCAGGGGTCCCCGGGTGGTGCGGTAGGGCAGCAGCGTGGTCAACGGGCGGCCATCAAGGTGTCGCGCCGGGGTGAGCAGGAACCGGGTCGCCGGCCCGAGCCCGGTCGAGGCGAAGAGCAGGTCGCCAGCTCCGCTGTCCAGTGGGACGCGCAGGGCCATGCCCTGGATGTCGGGCAGCGGCCCGGGGAGGCCGACGGCCCGGGAGAGCCGGGCCAGCACCTGCTCCTCTCCTGGGGTGTCCAGCCACGGGACCCCGGTCGGACGGTCGGGCATCCGGTGGACCAGGCGCGCGTCGACGACCGATCCGCGCGGGTGCAGCGGCTTGGCGGCGGGCCGCAGTGCCATCGCGCGGATGACGCCGGCCAGGGCGCTGCCGCCCAGCCGGGCGAGCGGGTCTGCCAGGGGTGCGAGAGCGGGCATCGTCTCGTCCTGCCCCTCAGCTGTCCTGGCGCAACAGCGCCGGGGTGACGGTCGTGCGGATCTCGACGCCACCGGCCGGCTTGCCCCCGGCGGCGCGGGCGGCCGCGAGGCAGAATCGCACCCACATGTTGAGCTGGATCTCCTTGGCCAGCCGCAGGTGGGAGTGGAGCAGGTGCACCATCAGGGTGGCCGGCCGGGCCCAGGTCTCGACCTCGAAGACGAGGTGCGGATCGGCGTCGTACGCCCGGAACTCGATCTGGCCCGCCTCCAGGTGCCCTGCCAGCGTGGCCAGCTGCAGCCGGCCCGGCTCGGCGGCGACCACCCGCACGGGGCCGTTCCACGGACCCGGCATGTCGACGACGATCTCGTCGCCCTGTCGCAGCGGGCGGTCGGAGGCGTCACCCTTGTGCACGCGGACGACCTCCGTGGGGACCAGCCGCCCCAGGTCCGCCGTCACCGTGCCCATCAGCGCCATCGCGCCCTTGTGGGCCCCGGCCACCCGGACCCGGAACAGGCGATGGAACATCGACCCGACGCCTGCTTCCCAGGACTGAACCCGCTCGGTCGGGAAGCCGGGAGGGAAGGGCGGCGGCAGTTGGGGGAGCGGCTCGTGGGACTCGGTGCGGTGCAACGGCGTCGTGGACCACAGGTAGCGCCAGGAGACCAGGCCGATCCCTACCAGCCACCGGAAGACCAGTGCCGGCGGCGAGAGGGAATGCTGTGCCATGCGTGCTTCCTCCTGGGGCAGGCACCAATGTCGTCGCGATGGGTACCCCGGTGGCCGGTACGGATGCGACGGAACCGAGATGGAGCGAGCCGATGGTGATCGAGACCATGCACAAGGCCGGTTTGCGCGGCCCCCACCTGCACCTGATGTCGATGGGGGGCATCGGGCTGTGCCTGGGCCTGTGGATCCGGGCCAAGAGCGTCGACCAGGAGGAGCGGGGCAATGCCGAGCGTCGGGCGCTCTTCGTCGGGCTCTGGCCACCGACGCTCTGGCTCGTCGGCGACGCGCTGCAGCGGCGCGGATGAGCACGGTCCGGCTGTTCGACCGCCTCGACCCCGGTCCGGTCCTGGCGGCCCAGCGGGAGCGCCGGGTCAACTTCGACCCCGCCGAGGTCGACGACACCTGGCACCACGACTGCTCGCGGGCGCGGCTCGGAACCGAGGAGCCCGGCCCGCCGGAGCCGGACGGCCCGTGGCAGACGGCCTGCCGCCTGGTCGCCGCCTACGAGATGGCCGACCCGTCACTGATCCGTGCCGTCTACGACCCCCGCGCGCCACTGCTCGGGCGCGACCTGCTGCTCGAGGGCAGGTTCCTGATGCTCCGCTTCTACTTCGGCGTGCGGATCACCGACGTCATCGACGACCGCCGTGATGGCCGCCGCGTCTGGGGATGGGCCTACGAGACCCTCGAGGGCCACCTCGAGCGGGGCCGGATGTCCTACGAGGTGGAGAAGGACGAGGAGTCCGGCCGCGTCGAGCTGGTGATCAAGGCCTACTCGGAGAGCGCACCGACCCTCGGCCCCGTCGTCGCCCTCGGCTGGAAGGTCTTCGGCCGGCGGACGCAGCTGCACTTCTATCGGGAGTGCGGGCGCCGACTCGCCGGGCTGGTCGGCGAACGGCTCGGCCAGACCGACCCGGTGCCGGAGCGTCGCGTCATCGACGGCCTCGTGCTCGCGCCCGCGGATGCCGCCCGGCGTCCGCACCACCGGTGGTCGATCCGCCGGCACCAACCGGGGTGAGCAGGGCCGGACGCGGCGGGTTACCGTCGGCCGGGTGAGCGTGGAGCGGATCGAGACCCAGATGCCCGACGGCACGGCGGAGGCCCTCGTCGGCCGCCCCGACGACGGCGGCCACCCCGGCGTGCTGTTCTTCATGGACGCGATCGGCCTGCGGCCACAGCTCGAGGACATGGTTGGGCGGATCGCCGGCTGGGGCTACCTCGTCCTGACGCCGAACGTTTTCTACCGCAGCGGGCGTGCGGACCAGCTGGCCCCCACGGCGGACCTGCGTGACCCGGGAGAGCGCGAGGCCTTCTTCCGCACGGCGATGGGACGCGTCAGGGGGCTCACCGTGGACAAGTTGGAGCGTGACGTCCCGGCCTACCTGACCGTCCTGCGCGGCCTCGACGGGGTCACTCCCGGTCCGGTCGGGACCACCGGTTACTGCATGGGGGCGCGTCTCGCCGTGCGCGCCGCCGGCCTCGACCCGACGGTGGCCGCGGTGGGCGGCTTCCACGGCGGCGGGTTGGCCACCGAGGCCGATGACAGCCCGCACCGGACGCTCGGCGACGCGCGGGCGGAGTTCGTCTTCGGGCACGCCGCGAACGACCGGTCGATGCCGCCCGAGGCGGTTGCCAGGCTGGGCGAGGCGCTCGACCGGGCCGGCCTCACGGCGAGCAACACCGTCTATCCCGGGACGATGCACGGCTACACGATGGCCGACACCGCGCCGTACGACGCAGCAGCCGCCGAGCGCCACTTCACCGAGCTCAGGGAGCTCTTCGACCGCCGCCTCTGACCACGCAGGCGGGTGGCCGGTGCTGCGGGCTGGCGACCGTGCCCCCCTGGGACCTCCGGCGCCCCGGGTGTTCGCGCGAGGCGGTGAGTGCATCACGCCAGCCACCTAGC
>JAICXL010000027.1 GCA_025980475.1 Nocardioidaceae bacterium
CGCCTGGCAGGCACCTCCCCGCCAGGAGGCCGTCGGATCCCTCCTCGGATGCAGCTGAAGCGGGCTGAGCCCCCACTGCGGATGCCCTGCGCTTCAGTTAGCACGGCACTCGGTCCCACTTCGTCCGCTGGTGCCCGGGATGCGGCCGGAACGCCGATCCCTCTCCCGAAGCACCGCGCCCGCGCCTTCGCCAAGCTCTGGATCCCCGCGCGGACCGTGCGACGCGCCAGCTCTTCGACTCGGTGCTGGCCCATGCGCCCTGCGAACGACGTGGGACACTGCTCTCGGTGGTGGTCTACCTCGCGGCCGTGGCCGTGGCCGTGCATGCCTTTACAGGTATGTGCCTCTGCGCTGGAACGCACGCCGAACTCTCGGGCGGATCGACTCGAGCCACCCGCCGACCCAGCTGCGAGCCGATCTCCTCGTCGGCCGTCCCGCACGCGAGCCGAGAATCGTGATCAGTGACGCCACCGCGGACGCGATCGAGCGAGAGCTACGCCCGCCAAGGACACATTCGATCGAGGAGCTCCGCTACGGCGTCGGAGCGTAGAGCTGTGTTCGCGCGCATCGACTGGGCGATCAGGAATCGATCAGCTCGACCTGCTGGCCCAGGCCCCGGGGGCGGCGGATGGGCTGGCTCATAGGCCGGGAATCGGCCCCGCGTGGTTGGCCAGGATCGGTCAGTGTTGGAATTGTGCCTCTGACCTGCAGAAACGCCATTTGAGCTCGACGGCTGCTGTTGGCCGTTTTCGAACTTCTTGCGGACTGGCTGCGGACTGACGGTGCGTCAATAAGGAGTGCCCGGGGCGGTTCTCGCGGGGTGCTCGGCGAACGATGCGCCTTGCGACTGGACGTTCGGCAAGTTATCTTGGAGTCGGTTACGTCCAAGGCGAACAGTTGCACGTCATCGTGCACGCGATGCTGGCCCGCGAGAAGTTCCTCCCGGTGATGACCATCCCCCGATCTGTAGACGAAATCCTTGCCCACGCCGACGAGCTCGCCGCGAGGTTCGAGAACTTCGAACCCGACCCCGCGCACGAGCTCGACGCGAATGCCGTCGCCCTCCTCCGCGAGGCGGTCACCCAGCGCTCCGAGGCCGAACGGCACGTCATCGACGCGGTGCGCGCCGCCCGCGAAGCGGGCATCTCCTGGTCCGCAATCGGGACCTTCCTGGGCACCTCCGGCGAGGCCGCTCGACAGCGGTACGGGAGCAAGGTCGCCTGAGTAGGTCGGGGCGTCACAGCAGTCGGAAAGTGCGACAGCAGTGGTAACGGGACATCATCCCCGGCCAATCACCGATAGGCGCGGAACCACCTAGCCTTGCGCTGCGTCTCATCTTTGCGGGATGCAGCAACCGACCGCTGGGCGATTAGTGACAAGCTCCCACTCACCCAGATGGGCTATTGCGATGCCCGGTAGGGGAGGGCCAGCCTGTCGTCAGGCACCGCGCCGCAAAGAAGGTGAACCATGCGACGGTTTGCAACAATGGTCTTAATGGTTGTATTCGCCGTTTCATCGGTGCAGGCGCTCAGCTTCCCCGCGGCCAGCGCGGCCTCCTGTCCCTCGACGGCGAATCACGATTGGGTCGGCGCTCAATGGACGGCATCCTCGGCGATCGGTGTCCGGGCGCCAGTTCAGATGCGAAAGACCGGGACCGTCTGCACCACCCAAGGCTCACAAGAACCAGATCAAGACTCGGACTAGATCGCGATCGTCAGCGGCAGTTACATCGTGCAGGCGGGCACAATTCACCTCTACAACGATGCGCTTAGTGCGAGCCAATACTGCCGGTTCTGGGCCATCGGCACCCGAACCGTGCACAAATACGGCTGCGGCACTGATTCCGGGGGTACTTACATCTATTTCAGGGTCCACCTCGTGAACGCCTACTACGGCTACTACTACGACGTCGATGACTGCGGCACCGGCGGTGGATATTCCTCATGTGTCACGAAGAATTCCAGCCAGCAGGAGTTGTCGATCCCTACAGGCTTCGCACTTGCTGAAACTAGTTACGGAGGAAGCAACTGCACCAGCCGCATCATGGGATCATCAAGCCTCCCTGCGAACATGGGCACGAGTTCGCACGCGATCGAATGGCAGACTGCCGTCGCCGGGTCATGGGGAACCAAGTCACTTTCCGGGTACTCACAGAGCGGCTGCTCGCAGTATGCGTACGTAAAAACAAACTCCATCGTGTCGACCTGGGACGGCCGAAACTAGCGAAAGGGTGATGGCGATGCAGAAGGGCCCTGTCGTGGCTGCGGCCATCGTTGCAGTCGCTGTCATAGTTGCCGCCCCTACGGTGCTTGAGCGTGCGGGAGGCGATCATAGCGGTCACCATCCGGCGTTGAGCCGCTCCGGGATTCAACCGGTGGCGGCTGCGGCTGGGGACCAGATTGTCATCGATAGTTCGATTCCAGAGACATTTGTTCCAGCAAGCGCGACGGCGACTGCGGGGATTGGCGCAGACGCCGCATGGCAGGCATACGCTCAGTTAAACGGCTCCAGCGTTCGTGTGCCGCCGAGCGATGTCGCGGTCGAACTTGGATATCTCACGCTTCCCGTCGGCGCCGGGGATCCGAAGGCATACACGGCGAACGACGAGCTTGTTTGGTCTTTCCACTGGCAGTCCTGCCCCCCGTCGACCGGTCTGAGCCCCTCGCCGCCCCCGCAAACTCAGTGCGTATAGTGGCTCTTCCTCGATGCGAGCACCGGTGCCGAGATCGACGACACGTGGCAGCAGTAGCTCTGACTTCCGGCCCGCCGCGCACGGGAGTCACCTACTCGAAGACTTCACCAGGCCTCAGAGATACACGCCAAGACCTCGAATCACGTTTCCAACGACAGTCAACGTGAAATAACTGGGTTCACCTATTTACTGCATCCAGAACCGGTGCTACGAATGGTAGTGGCTTCGGGCCGCCTTCTGGCGGCCCGATTCGGCATTTCAAGGGCATTTGTTGGTTGTTGTTTGGCGGTTTTGGAAATGCATGGTGGTCTGAAAATCTACCGCGGCTCGGCGGCCTCGGCGCGCCACTATGTGGAGGCCTACCACGGCCGGGCCGACGACTACTACCTGGCCGAGGGCACCGGGCTGGCCGACCACTACCTCGCCACGCCGGACGGTGTCCGCGTTGGGGGAAGGTTGGCTGGTGACGCCTACGAGGCGTGGGTGGGCGGCTGCGACCCAGCCACCGGTGCGGCCAAGGGTCGGCTGCGTACCGACGTGGCTGGGGTCCGGTTCGTGGAGGTGGTGGTCAACGGCCCGAAGTCCTGGTCGCTGGCCGCGGCGCTGCACCCGGACATCTCCGCGGCCTACGACGCCGCCCAGGACGCCGCGGCGGAACAGATCATCGGCTGGCTGGCCGAGCACGCCACCACCCGGGTGGGTCCACGGGGTCGACAGGTCCAGGTCCCGGTGCAACGGTTGGAGGCGGCGGTGGTGCGGCACCACACCTCCCGCGCCGTGGATCCGCACCGGCACCTGCACCTGCAGGTCAATGCCCGGGTCTTCGCCGAGGGCAAGTGGCGCGGCCTGCACACGGTCGGGGTGCGCGATGGGATCGAGGCGATCAACGGCATCGGCCACGCCGGCGTGGCAACGAACCCTGGGTTCCGGGCCGCGCTGGCCGCCCACGGCTACACCGTCGAGCCGGAGACCGGGGAGGTCGTCGAGCTCGCACCGTACGTGGGGGCGTTCAGTGCGCGGGCCGCTCAGATCACCCGCAACATCGACAGGTACGAAGCCCAATGGCGCGCCGCGAACCCCGGTCAGGAACCGGGCCGACCGCTGCAGCTGTCCTGGCGGGCCCGCGCCTGGGCCGAGGACCGGCCCGGCAAGCTCATCCCCACCGACGGCACCGAGCTGACCGCCCGCTGGGTCGCCGAACTGCACGCCCTCGGCTACACCGACCCGACCCCCAGCCCCGCAGGACGCTCGGCTGGACAGCCCCTGCCGCTGGTACCGGTGGCGGTGCCGCGGGTGGGCGAGTTGGACCGTGACGCCGCGGTCGCCACGATCCTGTCCCGGCTGGCCGCGAAGCGGTCGGGATGGAACACCGCCGACATCCGCGGCCAGGCCGAGCAGCTGATCGCCAGCACCGGCCTGATCACCACCGCGGCGGTGCGGATCGAGCTGGCCGAGGACCTGACCGCCCGCACGCTGGCCGCCTGCGTCCCCCTGCTGCCCACCGCGGGCGAAACCAGCGGGACCGGCACCGAGGGGGTCGAGGAGTTGGTGCGGGCCGTGCCCGAACACGTCCGCGCACTGACCTCACCGGCGGTCCTCGCCGTCGAGGACGACATCACCACCCGGATGATCGCCCGCGCCCACACCACCCGCGGTAGCCGACCGGCTGTGGTGCCGGCCCCGCACGCGGGCGACGCGGCGCCGGCATACCAGTCTGGGTTGGATCCGGCGCAGCAGGCGGTGGTGGCCGCGCTCGCCGGGCCACGCCGGCTCGTCGTGGTCGAGGGGGCTGCCGGGGCCGGGAAGACCACCGCCTTGGCCGCCACCCGGGCAGCGCTCGACCGGCAGCGGCGGCGGCTGGTGGTGGTCACCCCGACGCGGAAGGCCGCCGAGGTCGCCGCCCGCCAGGTCGGCGGCCGGGCGTGGTCGGCGGCGTGGCTGGTCCATCAGCACGGCTTCCGCTGGAACGCCGACGGGGCCTGGCGCCGGCTGCGCCCCGGTGAGGCGGACCCCGACACCGGCACCACCTACGCAGGTCCCGCGCACGCGGCGGTGCTGGCAGCGGGGGATCTGCTGCTCTGTGACGAGGCCGGGATGTTGGACCAGGACACCGCCCGCGCCCTGCTCACCATCGCCGATGAACACCACGTCCGGGTGGCACTGGTCGGGGACCGGCACCAGCTGCCCGCCGTCGGGCGCGGCGGCGTCCTGGACCTGGCCACCCGCTGGGCGCCCCCAGAGGCGTGCCTGTCGCTGGGCGCAGTGCACCGGTTCACCGACCCCGCCTACGCTGCGCTGTCTCTGTCCATGCGCACCGGCGAGCACCCCGACCGGGTCTTCGACACCCTGCTCGCCCGCGGCCAGATCCAGCTGCATCCCAGCGAGACCGAACGCACCCACGCCCTCGCCGACCTGTCCGCCACCCAGCTCACCAGCGGTGCACACGATGGTCAGCGCCGTGGTGAGCCGGACAACGCTGCCAACCGTGTCTTGGTGGTGGCCGACACCCGCGAGCAGGTCGCCGCGCTGAACGCCGCGATCCGCGACCGGCTGGTCGCCGCCGGGCGAGTCGACGACGCCCACGCGGTGGCCACCAACGCTGGAGAGCGAATCGGGGTCGGCGACCGCGTCGCCACCCGCCGCAACGACCGCGACGCAGACGTGGCCAACCGGGAGACCTGGACGGTCACCGCCATCAACCCAGACGGTGGCCTGACCGTGACCGGTGGCCCCGAGCACGGTCAGGGTCGCGGCCAGCGGGAACTCTCAGCGGCCTACGTCCGCGAACATGTGGAACTCGCTTACGCCGCCACCGTCTACGGCGCTCAGGGTGAGACCGTGACCTCCGCGCACCTGCTGCTCGGCGAGAACACCGGCGCCGCCGCGGCGTACGTGGCGATGACCCGCGGCCGGGAGGACAACACCGCCCACCTTGTCGCCGAGACCGTCGACGACGCCCGCGCGCAGTGGGTGCTGGCGTTCACCCGCGATCGGGCCGACCTCGGCCCCGCCCACGCGGCCGCGCGGGCCGCCCAGGAAGCCTCCCGGTACGCCACCCATCGACCCTTGGACCGGGTACTGGTCGACCTGTACGCCGCCTGGAGCACCGAACAAGACCTGGCCGACCAACTCACGACCGCCGAGCAGCAGCGCGACCGACTCGCGGCCATCGTGCCGCTGCGCGCCGAGCGCGACCAACGACTCGAACAACACAGTCGGGCCGTCCGCGAGGCTCGCGAACATGCCGCAGCCACCCAAGAGACGGCCGATCGGTCGGAGGCCGCCGTCAGCAGCGACGCGGCCCGCATCGGGTCCGACTTGCAGCAGCGCTGGACCCAGGACTACCCGGCCGTCCGGGCGGCCGCGCAGACCATCGCAGACGGCACCGGACCACTCGGACTCCACCGGGGCGCCGTCCGCCGCGCCCGCAGCGATCTGGACGCCTGGGCAGAGGCCTGGCAGCCCGTCCTACCCGGGCTACCGACCGACGCAGACGACCTCGCCACCAATGTGCTCAACCTCGCCCTGACCCCGCGCGTGCGCGAGGCCCTGACCAGCTGCGCCCGCCGGATCGCCGAGGACAACCACCCCGAACACGCCCCGCTGCACCACGCCGCGGCTTCCGCAGCCCAGCAAGCCGACCAAGCCAGGGCCGCCTTCGACGCAGAACTGCTCTCCGAGCCCGTCGAGCTGACCCGCTTCGGCAGGCTCGCCCACATCCAAGACCCCGCCGGGCGCCTCGCCCACACCGAACACCACGCCGCCCAGCTGCGCGAACAGCTGCGCGATGCCCGGGCCCGAGTGCACGCCCTGGAGCACGAGCCCGCCATCCGCACCCTGCCAGTCGGACGCCTGCAGAACGAACACGACACCTGGCGCCACCAGCACGACCAGCAGCACAAGCAGCGCCAGCGCGAGGCGCAGGCGCAGAAGCGCCGTGCCGGAACCGTCGCACCCGGCCTCGACGATCTGCGACCAGGACACCAGCCACCACCGAGCAGGCGGCCAGAACCCGGAAGGGGCATCTCCTTCTGATGACCCATGGGGACGGTGCCCGCTGCGATCCAAGCCGGCCACGAGCAACAGCAACCGGCTGGTCACGATCAACTGGTCGAGGAGAGGGTTCACCGCGACTTATGGAGGTGAGAGTCCCATCCGATGGACCCATCCGATCCGCGTCCCAAGGAGGACAGTGATGTCAGACACCACCACGAAACGGCCCACCCAGACGACCGGCCAAACGCAGCTCGTCGGGGACAAGCTGCTCACCATCCCCGAGGTCGCCGAGATGCTCCGCAGCACCGACGCCACCCTGCGCTACTGGCGCCACATCGGAACCGGGCCCCGGAGCTTCCGCGTCGGCCGCCACGTCCGCTACCGACTCAGCGACGTCCTCGACTGGGTCGAGGAGCAGTGCCGCAACGCGCAGGCCGCGCCGCGAAATCCGGGCCATGCGCGCTGACCTGGACGTGCGGCTCAACCTCAGGGTGGGTCCGACCGATGGATATAGGCCTCACACGGACGGCGGATTCGTGTGAGACTCTTATCCATGCTGGATCTGGCCGAGCTGCCGAACACGTTCACCTCTGGCACCGTCCTGGGGCTGGGCGCCCACCCGCGCGAGCTCTACGGATGGCGTGATGCCGGCGCGATCGTCGAGCTCTCCCGGGGCGTGTTCCGCAAGGCCGATGCCCCAGCCGCGACGTACCCGGACCTGCTGGCCCTGGCCTACCGCGCTCCCAGCGCGATCGTCTGTTGTGTGTCGGCAGCGGCCGTGCATGACCTGACCGACGAGCTGCCGGTGCAGGTCCAGGTCGCCGTTCCCGGCGGGGCCCACCCGCCCAGGATCGACCACCCACCCACCAAGGTGTTCCGCTTCAACGCCCGCACCTTCGAGCTCGGGCTGAGCAGCGTCCAGGCAGCTCCAGGTGAGCACGTGAGGGTGTACGACGCCGAGCGCACGGTCGCTGACCTGATGCGCCTGCGGCACCGGCTCGGCGAGCCGCTGGCCCACGCCGCCCTCAACCGCTATCTGTCTCGTCGCGGTGCCCGGCCGGGCCGATTGCTGGACTACGCCACCGATCTCGATGTCCTCGGTCCGATGCGCCGGGCCATCGATGTCGTGACTGCCCGATGAGCAGGACCACGCGCGCCACACCCGCCGGCCGGGCCTACCTCGACCTGCAGAACCGCGCCCGCCGCGACGGGCGCGGCACCCAGGAGTACCTCACCGGATATGTCGTCGAGCGCTGGCTGTCCCGGCTGAGCCGATCGCCCTACGCCGAGGACTTCGTCCTCAAGGGCGGTGTGCTCCTGGCCGCATACGGCCAGCGACGACCGACCGCAGATGCCGATGCCCTCGCGCGAAACCTGGCCAACGATGCCGAGACAGTCGCAGCGCGCGTGGCCGAGATCGCCTCGATCCAGGACCCCGACGATGGGGTCGGTTCCTCCCCGAAACCGTGGCGACCCAGATGATCCGCGACGACACCCTCTACCACGGCGTGCGGGTCGTGCTCGACGCCCGCATCGCCACGGCGCACGTCAAACTCCGGATCGATGTGAACTTCGGCGACCCGGTCACCCCCGGACCGAAGACGATCGAGCTCCCCGCGCTCCGGCCCGACCAGGAACCGGTACGGCTCCTCGGCTATCCCATCGAGACCGTGCTCGCCGAGAAGATCGCCACCGCGATCCTGCTCGGCGAAGCCAACACCCGAGTCCGGGACTTCGCCGACGTCTACACGCTGACCGGCGCCCACCGCGTCACGCTGCCGGGAATGCGCGAGGCCCTGAAGAGGACCGCCGCCTTCCGTGAGCTCGACCTGGTGACGCTCTCGGAGGCCATCGGGAACCTGGCAGACCTGCGCGGCCAGGCGTACACCGCCTACCGCGAGGGGTTGGGACAGTTCGGAAACCACCTGCCCGAAGACTTCGCGGCGGTGCTCGCCGCCGCGTGCAGGTTCGCCGACCCACTGGTGGCCGAGAGCGACGCCAACAGGCGCTGGGAACCGAACGGTCGCCAGTGGATCGGGCGATGACGACACAGAACGAGGCAAGGAGGCCATCGCATGGCCAACATCCAGAAGCGAGCCAACGGCCAATGGCGCGCCCGATACCGTGACGAGGCTGGCCGCGAGTACGCCAAGCACTTCCAGCGAAAGGTCGACGCCCAGCAGTGGCTCGACCGACAGATGGCGAGCGTCGTCCGCGGCGACCACGTGGATCCCGGCGTCGGCAAGGAGACACTGCGGCACCACGCCGAGGCGTGGATGGCGATGCAGCCACTGCGCGCGTCATCCCGGTACAACTACGAGAGCCACCTGCGCCGACACATCTACCCCGCCTTCGGGAGCCGCCAGCTGGCCAGCATCATGCCGAGCGAGATCCAGGCCTGGGTCGCCCGGCTGACGCTGGGCGACCCCGGCGCCAAGGTCCGCCCGATGGCCGCATCCACCGCCGGTGTGGTGCACGCGATCCTGTTCTCGATCATGGCGGCCGCCGTCGTGGACCGGAAGATCAGGGCCAACCCGTGCGAGTCCACCAAGCTGCCCAAGAACGAGCAGGTGCGGCGGGTGGTCCCGATGACCACCGAGCAGACGCTGGCGATCAGGGAGGCGATGCCCGCGGAGCTGCGCGCCATGGTGACCCTGGCCGCCGGGACCGGGATGCGGCAGTCAGAGCTGTTCGGGCTCACCGTCGACCGTCTCGACTTCCTGCGCCGCACCGTCACCGTGGACCGGCAGGTGCTCACCGTCCCCGGCCGCGGCCCGGCCTTCGGGCCACCGAAGACCAAGGCCAGCGTGCGGAGCATCCCGCTGCCCCAGGTCGTCGTCGACTCCCTGGCCGAGCACCTGGCGAGGTTCCCGGCGTTACAGAGCGGCGAGTTCGCCGGGCTCGTGTTCCACCGCGACGGCGGTCCCTGGTCCCGACAAGCGTTCGGGCACATCTGGCGACCGGTGGTCGCCGAGGTCGGATTGCCGCCGCGGACCGGGTCGCACGCGCTGCGGCACTACTACGCCTCGTTGCTGATCCGGCACGGGGAATCAGTCAAGACCGTGCAGGCCCGGTTGGGGCACGCCAGCGCGGCCGAGACGCTGGACACCTACAGCCACCTGTGGCCCGATTCGGAGGACCGAACCCGGGACGCGGTCGACCTGGTGCTTGGAAATCTTGCGGACTGTGTGCGGACTGGAGGGGCCACCAAAACGTAAAACCGCAGGTCAGAGGCCTATTGCGGATGGGCTGGCTCATAGGCCGGGTTCTGTTCGCCGTACCGCCTCACGACGGCACGGTTGGCGACCATCCATCTAGGGGCGCCGTTGCCGACGCCCTCGTGCGACCTACCCGCGAGCTCGGGCGGGCCGCCCTCGAACGCTCGCTGTCTGGTCTTGCTCCAGGTGGGGTTTACCGAGCCACGACGGTCACCCGCCGCGCTGGTGGTCTCTTGCACCACCGTTTCACCCTTACCGCCCCCGAGGGCGGCGGTCTGCTTTCTGTGGCACTGTCCCGCGGGTCGCCCCGGGTGGGTGTTGCCCACCACCTTGCCCTGTGGAGCCCGGACCTTCCTCGGCGGAGTCGCCTCCGTCGCGGTCGCCCGGCCAGCCCATCCGCCCGCCAAGGATAGGGCACGCCGGACCTGATGCGCCCGGCGCCCTCCCCTGGGAGACGGCCCCCGGAACCACGGCGCTCAGGCGTCGAAATGCTGGGTGTCGCCGAGCCCGTAGGTCCACCGGAAGCCGTGCCGCACCATGATGCGGACGACCGCGTGCGTCGACGACCGCCACGCGTAGCGCGGGTCGGAGTGTGCCATCCACCACGCGTCCGGCAGCAGCCCGACGCGCGACCGGTAGGGGTTCTCCCACGTGTTGATGTCGACTGCGTAGCCGTAGGAGTGCGGCGAGCGGACCCCGTGGTTGCCGGTCACCCATCGGCAGTTGAACGCGCTGGTGTTGTCGTGCCGCATCGAGGCGTAGTCATTGCCGCCACCGGAGCGGGAGGAGTAGCCGAACCGGTCGACCCGGTACATCGCCCGGATCGGGAACCGCCCCGCATAGAGGTCGGCGAAGGCGCCCCGGAACTGGCCGGTGGCGTGCGCGTTCACCACGAGCTCCCCGCGGTGCCGGTACCCGTCGAAGCCCCAGTAGTTGACGTGCATCAGCCGCAGGCCGGCCCGACCCACGGGGCAGCCTCGGTGCCAGGTGATGCCGGACATCTGCCGCCACACCGCGCTCGGGATCCGACTGACGGTGATGTTCGCGCCGGCGCCGACGGCACGACGCTGGGCCGGCAGCCGCTCGGGCCGCGGCGCGTCGGCGGGGAGTACGACGGGGCGCATCGGTGGGCGGTTGTCCACGGCATGGGTGTTCGACGTGTCGCCGAGCCACCAGGGCCCCCGACCTCCGCGCAGCTGGTACCAGGTGTCGACCCGTGGCCGGATCCCGATCCGCGCCTGCCCGTCGGCCCCGACGGCGACCCGGCGCAGCAGCTTCCATCGGCCGTTGCGCACGTGCTGGAAGACCCGCACGGTGCCCGGCACCGCCCGGCCCGTGTCGGTCCGCCAGGTCATCGTCAGGTGCGCGGTGTGCTCGTCGACAACGCTGTCGTCGCCGGCGAGGGTGAGCACCGTGGGGAACCTGGTGCCGGTCACAGAGACCGTCGCGGAGGTGCTCGAGGCATGTGTCGCGTCTCCGGCGTAGGCGGCCCGGAAGCGGTTGGCCGGCCCGGTGATCGCCACCGACGCCGTGGCGGTGCCGTCGTCGGCAGTCGTGGCGGTGGCCGCGGTCACCCAGCTGGCGCCGTCCCATCGCTGGAAGTCCACCGGCTGCCCGGCCAACGGTTGCGAATCGGCGCCCGGGGGAGTGGCGGCCAGGCTCACGCTCAGGGTGGCGGGCGTGGTGATCCGGGCGCTGGCCGGTCCGCTCAGCGCCAGGCTGGTGGGGACGAGGGCGTCGGCGGCGGCAGCTCCGGCCGGCAGGAGTACGACGACACCGCTCGCGATCGCCACCAGCACCGCAAGGAGCGAGCCTGCGCGCGTCATCCGGATCCCCCTCATCGTCGAGACGTGACTGCAGGTTAGGCAACTTCACCGCCCCGCCGCGGGAACTCAGCCGGATCGGCGGCCACAATGTCGCCATGGACGCGCCCAACCCGCCCCGCGGCCCGGTCGCCCGGCCCTACCGCTGGTCGTTCGTCGGCATGGGTGGCCTGGCGATGCTGCTCTTCCTCGACCTCGCCACCGCCGACGTGGCCCCGTGGTTCGTGACCCTGCTCTTCGTCGTGATGTGGCTGGTCCTCTTCGCGATCGCCTGCGCGTGGTTCATGCGGCGACCCGCCCGAGTGCCGCTGCTGCCGCTGGTGGGCTTCGTCGTCTGGCTGCCCACCATCGTCCTCGGCGTGCACGACCTCGGGTGGGGGTAGGGCCTCAGAAGGTGTGCTCCGGGCCGGGGAAGGCGCCGGTGCGCACGTCCTCGGCATAGGCGCGAGCCGCCTCGAGCAGGACGCCGTGCAGGTCGGCGTACTGCTTGACGAACCGCGGCATCCGGCCCGTCCGCAGCCCGAAGGCGTCCTGCCACACCAGCACCTGCGCGTCGCACTCGGCGCCGGCGCCGATGCCGATGGTCGGGATCTGCAGCTCCTTGGTGACCTGCGCCGCGACGTCACCGGGCACCATCTCCATCACCACGGCGAACGCACCGGCCGCCTCGACGGCGTGCGCGTCCTCGAGGATGCGCGTCGCCGCGTCGCCGCGGCCCTGCACCCGGTAGCCGCCCAGGGCGTGCTCGCTCTGTGGGGTGAAGCCGATGTGCGCCATCACCGGGATGCCGCCCGTAGTCATCCGCTCGATCTGCGGCGCCATCTCCGCGCCGCCCTCCATCTTCACCGCGTGCGCGCCGCCCTCCTTCATGAACCGGACGGCGGTCTGGTAGGCCTGCTCGGGCGACGCCTGGTAGGAGCCGAACGGCAGGTCGCCCACGACCAGCGCACGACTGGCCGCCCGCGACACCGCCCGGGTCAGCGGCAACAGCTCGTCCACGGTGATCGGCAGCGAGGTCTCGTTGCCGAGCACATTGTTGCTCGCGCTGTCGCCCACGAGCAGCACCTCGATGCCGGCCTCGTCGAACACCTGCGCGGCATACATGTCGTAGGCGGTCAGCATCGTCCAGCGCTCGCCGCGCTGCTTGAGCTCGGCCAGGTGGTGGGTCCGGATCCGCTTGATCGCGGCGGCCCCCGGCGCACTGGCACCACTGCCGTACGGCGCTGCCACCTCGTCCTGCTGGCTCATGGCTCCACGCTAGACCCGTCGCGCGCCGATGGCTCCTGTGTCGGTCGTCACGCCCTCTCGAGCTCGTCGAGCAGCCCCTGCAGGGCGACCTGGTCGCTCTCGCTGCCGGAGTGCGGCGCGGAGAACCAGGTCGCGAAGCAGCCGATCTCGTCGAGCCGCCACTGCAGGTCGAACAGCTCGAGCAGGTCCCGGTCGGCCCTGGCGGAGTACGACGACTCCCACCCCGGCCCGAGCGCCCACAGGTCCCGCTCGCGTGGCGCCAGCTTCAGCGACTCCCAGTCGACGAGGAAGCGGCGGCCGTGGGCGACCAACTGGTTGCCCGGGTCGGGCTCGCCGTGCGTGGGCACCCACCTGTCCCGATGGTCGAGAGCGATCGCGGCGAGGTCGCCGTACCGCCCGGCCCAACGGCGGATGTCTCCGATCTGCTGGTCGAGGGCCTGGCGGGCAGCCTCGCCGTAGGGGCCGGTGTCCCACGGCTGGTGCAGGGAAGCCTCGATCCCGTCGGCGAAGGCAGTGGGGTCGGCGAGCAGCGGCTCCCACGGCGGGATGTCCGCCAGGGAGGATGCGTGCAGCCGCTCCAGCATGCCGGCAGTCGTGCGGACGTCCTCGCCGGCCTCCGTGGCCTCGCCCAGCCAGGGCACCACGCTGAGTGCGCCGTCGGCGAAGGGGGCGGTGAAGTCCCCGGAGGCACGTGGCAGACAGGCGAGCACGAAGTCGAGACGCGGGGCGAGGGCGGCGGCGCCGGCGTAGGCGGCCTCCAGCGACTCCACAGAGTGACGGGGGAGCAGCCCGTCGAGGGTCACGAACCAGGCCCGGCGGCCGCTCGAGGACGCGGCCCAGTGGTGTGCGCCGAAGCCGACCGGCAGGTGCTCGGCGGCGTCGACGTCGAGTTCCCAGAACGCGCGCAGGGCGGTGAGCACGTCGTCGGCGGTCACATCGGCGGGCGGCTCGCGCATGGCTTCACCCTAGGGCCTTGACAGGCGGGAGTGAATGATCGTTCACTGCAGCTGAACGAACACTCACGGGAGGGTGGATGGCGCAGCTGGCAGTGGTGACCGGAGCCGGATCCGGGATCGGCCGGGCGATCGCGACGGGCCTGGTGGGTCAGGGGACCCGGGTGGTGGCTGCGGACCTGGACGTCAAGGGCGCGGAGGAGACGGCGAGCGGGTGTGGCCTCATCACCGCGATGCGGGTCGACGTCGCCGACCGCGCCAGCGTCGACGCGCTCTGCGAGCGCGTGACCGCCGAGCTCGGCACGCCGGACGTGCTGGTCAACGCGGCAGGCTGGGACCGCACCTTGCCGTTCCTGGACACGCCCACCGACGTGGCCGAGAGGATCGTGGCGATCAACTACCTCGGCCACGTGCACATGTGCAGCGCCTTCCTGCCCGGCATGGTCGAGGCCGGCGAGGGCGGCCGGGTGGTCAACATCGCCAGCGACGCCGGCCGGGTCGGCAGCTCCGGAGAGGCGGTCTACGCCGGTGCCAAGGGCGGTGTCATCGCGCTGAGCAAGTCGCTGGCCCGCGAGATGGCCCGGCACCGGATCACCGTCAACGCGGTCTGCCCGGGCCCGACCGACACCCCGCTCTTCGCCGCGCACGACGAGAAGCTCCGCGAGGCACTCGTCAAGGCGATCCCGTTCCGCCGGCTCGCCCAGCCGGAGGAGGTGGCCGCCGCCGTGCTCTTCTTCGCCTCCGGGCAGGCCGGCTACATCACCGGCCAGGTGCTCAGCGTCAGCGGAGGGCTCACGATGGCCGGCTGAGACGGCCGCACTGCACACGAGGAGACACGCATGACCGGCTACGACCGCGACGCATATCGGGATGCGTTCGAGCAGCACTTCACGTACCTGGCCGGCTTCCGGCGCAATGTGCACCGCTATGCCGCCAACCCTGCTCTGCACGACCCGCTGACCGGGCGCAGCTGGACCTACGCCGAGCTCGGCCGCGAGGTCGACGAGCTCGCCGTCGGCCTCGCGGACGCCGGGGCCGGGCCCGGCGACGTGGTGGTCTACCAGCTGTTCAACTCCGCGGAGTTCGCCCAGGTCTACCTCGCGACCCAGATCCTCGGCGCGGTCGGCGCTCCGATCAATTTCCGCCTCGCGAGCGGTGAGACCGCATTCGTGCTCGACGACAGCAAGCCGAAGGCCTATGTCTACGACACCGACCTCACCGAGGTCGCGAAGGCCGCGATCGGCACCGCCCGCCACATCCCTGCGCTCGTGGTGGCGGTGGGACCGGGCGCCCCGCTGCCGGGCGCCGTACGCCTCGACGAGCTGCGCGTCCCCGGAGGCGCACCGCCGGAGGCGCCGCACAACGCGTACGACGAGACCACCCGCCTCTACACGTCCGGCACCACGGGGATGCCCAAGGGCGTGCCGCTCAACAGCGTCGCGGAGATCCTCACCGCCCACGACGTCGCGATGCACTTCCCGCTCGGCCCGGACGACAGGACGATGAACCTCACGCCGTGGTTCCACCGCGGCGGGATCCACGCCGGCGGGCCGAGCCCCAGCCTCTACGTCGGGGCCCAGGCGGTGCCGCTGCGGGCCTTCGACCCCGAGAGGACGCTCGACCTGGTCGAGTCGCTGGGCCTGACCTACCTGACCGGGGCGCCGACCAGCCTGGCGATGCTGGCCACCGCACAGCAGGCCAGGCCCCGCGACCTGGGCAGCCTGCGCGGGATCGTCACGATGGGCTCACCGCTGGAGCGCGAGGCGTGCCTGCGCTACCAGCAGGTGCTCACGCCGCGGATCTTCAACGGCTACGGCACCACGGAGGCGTTCTGGAACACCTTCCTTCGGCCCACCGACCTGCCCGCCCATGCCGGCAGCGCCGGAAGGGCGTGCACCGACGACGACGTGCTCGTGGTGAAGATGTTCCCCGACCGGCTGGCCCGGCCCGACGAGACCGTCGCGAAGGACGGACAGGAGGTGGGTGAGGTCGCCGTACGCTCCATGAAGGGGTCCTTCCACTACTACGACTCCCCGGAGACCACCGCGCAGAAGTTCCAGGACGGCTGGCTCTACATCGGCGACCTGGCCACCTGGGACGACGAGGAGTTCGTCACGATCGTGGGCCGCAAGGACGACATGGTCATCTCCGGCGGAGAGAACGTGCACCCCGTGCAGGTCGAGGAGGCGCTCAACCAGCACCCGAAGGTCGCCGACTCGATCGTGGTCGGCGTCCCCGACGACACCTGGGGCCAGCGGATCGTGGCGTACGTCGTGCCTGCCGACGCCTCCGTCACCGCCGACGAGCTCGACCGGCACTGCCGCGAGCACCCGATGCTGGCCGACTTCAAGCGGCCGCGCGGCTACCGGTTCGTGGACGCGCTGCCGCTGACGGCGACCGGCAAGAAGGTGCACTACAAGGCCCGCGACACAGCCGCGGAGGAGATCGCGGCCTTCGAGACCCCCTGACGAGGAGACCCATGCAGTTCGACGACTACCGCCAGCTCAGCTTCGCGCGCCGCGACCCGGGGGTCCTGCTGGTGACCCTGGACAACCCCGAGAAGTACAACGCCACCGACGAGCAGATGCACAGCGAGCTCGCCCGGGTGTGGCGGGACATCTCCGAGGACCCCGAGACCCGGGTCGCGGTCGTCACCGGGGCCGGCAAGGCGTTCAGCGCCGGCGGCGACCTCGGCATGGTCGAGCGGATGGCCGGCGACCACGCCCGCGTCTCGCACATGCTCTCGGAGATGAGCGACCTGGTCTACAACATCGTCAACTGCGAGAAGCCCATCGTCTCGGCGATCAACGGCGTCGCCGTGGGCGCGGGCATCGTGGTGGCACTGCTCGCCGACATCTCGATCTGTGCCGAGGACGCGAAGCTCGGCGACGGTCACGTCAAGCTCGGGGTCGCGGCCGGCGACCATGCTGCGATCATCTGGCCGCTGCTCGCCGGGATGGCCAAGGCCCGCTACTACCTGCTCACCGGCGAGATGCTCGACGGCCGCGAGGCGGAGCGGATCGGCCTGGTCAGCAAGGCCCTCCCGCGCGAGCAGGTGCTCGAGGAGGCGCTGCGTGTCGCCGACGGGCTGGCCCGGGGCTCGCAGCTGGCGATCCGCTGGACCAAGCGGTCGCTGAACAACTGGATCCGCCAGGCCGGCCCCGTCTTCGACCAGTCGGCCGCCTACGAGATGCTCGGCTTCCTCGGCCCCGACGTCGTCGAGGGCGTCGCCGCGCTGCGCGAGAAGCGGCCGCCGCAGTTCCCTTCCGCACCGTCCCGACCGACACCGTGATCGAGCACACCGCGGAGCACGAGGCCTTCCGCGAGACGGTCCGCCGCTTCCTGCGCGAGCGGGTGCTGCCCCGCCTCGACGAGTGGGAGGACGCCGGCTCCATCGAGCGCTGGCTCTTCCGGGAGGCGGGGGAGCTGGGTCTGCTGGGCTTCCCGGTGCCGGAGGAGCACGGCGGACCCGGAGTCCGCGACTACCGCTACCACGCGATCCTGGTGGAGGAGACCTTCCGGGCCGGCGCCTCGGCGCTCGGGGTGGCCCTGTCGGTGCACAACGACGTGACGCTGCCCTACCTGACCGGGCTGGGAACGCCGGAGCAGCAGGCGCGCTGGCTGCCCGGCGTGGTGTCCGGGGAGACGCTGCTGGCGATCGCGATGACCGAGCCCGGCGCCGGCAGCGACCTGGCCGGCATCCGCACCAGTGCCGTCCCCGACGGCGATCACTACGTGGTCAACGGCGCCAAGACCTTCATCTCCAACGGGCAGAACGCCGACCTGTTCGTGGTCGCCTGCCGCACGTCTCCCGACCGGCACCACGGCCTCACGCTGCTGGCCGTCGAGTCCGGCACGCCCGGCTTCGCCCGCGGCCGCAACCTGGACAAGATCGGCCTGCACGCCCAGGACACCTCGGAGCTCTCCTTCACCGACGCCCGCGTCCCGATCGCGAACCGGCTGGGGAAGGAGGGCGACGGCTTCGGCTACCTGGTGCGCAACCTGCCGCAGGAGCGACTCTCGCTCGCGCTCGGCGCGGTCGGCGCCGCCGAGGGGGTGCTCGAGGAGACGGTGTCCTACGTCCGCGAGCGGGAGGCGTTCGGCCGCCCGCTGGCCGCGTTGCAAGGCACCCGGATGCTCGTCGCGGAGCTGGCCACCGAGCTCGACGCCGCCCGGGTCTTCGTCGACGACTGCGTGCGCGAGCACCTGTCCGGGCAGCTCACCGCGGCCCGCGCGGCAGCGGTCAAGTGGTGGACGACCGAGCTGCAGGTGCGCGTGGCCGACCGATGCCTCCAGCTGCACGGTGGCTACGGCTACATGCGCGAGTACCCGGTCTCCCGAGCGTTCGTCGACGCCCGGGTCCAGACGATCTACGGCGGGGCGACCGAGGTGCTCAAGGACCTGGTCGGCAAGGCCGTGCTCGGCGGTGGCGCGAGTGCCTGACGTCGAGGACGCCGTCCGGTCCGTACGCCGGGACTCGCGCCGGCGCCAGGTGCTGGACGCCGCAGTGGCGGTGATGCAGCGCACCGGCTACCACGAGATGTCGATGCAGGCGCTGGCCGGGGAGGCAGGGGTGAGCGTCGGCCTGCTCTACAAGTACTTCGGCGGCAAGGAGGAGATCCTGCTCGCCGCCGTCCTGGACATCCTCGACTCCTTCGGCGACCAGCTCGCGCCGGCCATGGAGGAGGCCGGCGACGACCCGGTCGAGCGGCTGGCGGCCGGTTTCCGCCGCTATGTCGAGATCATCGACCTGGACCGCGACGCCGTGCTCCTGACCTACCGGGAGAGCCGTACTCTCAGCCCGGCGGGGCGCGAGCGCATCAAGCAGCTCGAGGTGGCCACCGCCGCGCCGCTGCGAGCTGCGCTCGCCGACGGTGTCGACCGTGGTCTGATGCGGGCGCTGGACCCAGACCTGGTCGTCTACGACCTGATGCTGCTGGCGCACGGCTGGGCGCTGAAGGACTGGCACTTCGCCCCGATCTACACGGTCGAGGCGTTCGTGCGTGCCCAGATCGCGCTGATGCTGTCCGGCATCGTCGCGCCGGCCCACCGGCGCCGCTACCGGCACCTGCTCGAGCCCTGACAGACTGGCCACGTGGACTTCCACTCGCTCTACGCCCAGGGGTTCGCCCGCGTCGCCGCCTGCACGGTCCCCGTCACGGTCGCCGACCCGGCCGCCAACCTCGCCTGCCTGCTCCCCGAGGCGCGGGCCTGCCACGAGCAGGGAGTCGCGGTCGCCGTCTTCCCCGAGCTGTGCCTGACCGGTTACGCGATCGACGACCTCTTCCTCCAGGACGCGCTGCTCGACGCCGTGGACGACGCGCTCAGGGCGCTCGTCGAGGCCTCCACCGACCTGATGCCCGTGCTCGTCGTCGGCGCGCCGCTGCGCAAGGGCAACCGGCTCTTCAACTGCGCGGTCGTGGTGCACCGCGGCCTGATCCTCGGCGCGGTGCCGAAGTCGTTCCTGCCGACCTACCGCGAGTTCTACGAGGCCCGCTGGTTCGCCGCCGGGGACGACCAGGTCGGCGAGACGGTGGTCGTCGCCGGGCAGGAGGCGCCGTTCGGCCGGGACCTGGTCTTCCGCGCGTCCGACCTGCCTGACCTCGCGCTGCACGTCGAGATCTGCGAGGACATGTGGGTGCCGATCCCGCCGAGCGCGTCCGCGGCCCTGGCCGGCGCCACCGTGCTCGCGAACCTCTCCGGCTCGCCGATCACCATCGGGCGCGCGGAGGAGCGCCGGCTGCTCGTGCGGAGTGCCAGCCAGCGGTGCCTCTCGTCGTACCTCTATGCCGCCGCCGGCCAGGGGGAGTCCACCACCGACCTGTCCTGGGACGGGCAGACCCTGGTCTACGAGTGCGGGGACCTGCTCGCGGAGACCGAGCGGTTCCCGGACGGGCCGCGCCGGTCCGTTGCCGACGTCGATCTCGACCGGATCCGGCAGGAGCGGCTGCGGATGGGCACCTTCGACGACAACCGGCACCAGTCGGCGGTGGAGGCCGGCGACTTCCGCTTCGTCGACTTCGTCCTCGACGCTCCGGCCGGGGACCTCGGACTGCGCCGCAAGGTCGACCGCTACCCGTTCGTCCCCGACGACCCCGAGCGGCTCGCGCTGGACTGCTACGAGGGCTACAACATCCAGGTCTCCGGGCTGGAGAAGCGGCTGTCGGCCATCGGTCAGCCCAGGGTGGTCATCGGCGTCTCGGGGGGCCTTGACTCCACCCACGCGCTGATCGTGGCGGCCAAGGCGATGGACCGCCTCGACCGGCCGCGCACCGACATCCTTGCCTACACGATGCCGGGCTTCGCGACCACCGACGCCACGAAGTCCAACGCGACCCGGCTCTGCAAGGCGCTCGGGGTCTCCTTCGAGGAGCTCGACATCCGGCCGGCCGCGCGGCAGATGCTCGCCGACCTCGACCACCCCTTCGCCGACGGCGAGGAGGTCTACGACGTCACCTTCGAGAATGTCCAGGCCGGCCTGCGCACCGACTACCTCTTCCGGCTCGCCAACCACCGCGGTGGCATCGTCCTGGGCACCGGCGACCTCTCCGAGCTGGCGCTGGGGTGGTGCACGTACGGCGTCGGCGACCAGATGTCCCACTACGCGGTGAACACCGGCGTGCCGAAGACGTTGATCCAGCACCTGATCCGATGGGTAATCGATTCTGGACAGTTCGGCAGTGCCGGTGCTGGGGACCCGACCGGGGACGTCAACGTCGTACTCTCTGAGATCCTCGACCAGGAGATCACCCCCGAGCTGGTGCCGACCCGTGAGGGCGAGCGGCCGCAGAGCACCGAGGGGACGATCGGTCCCTACGACCTGCAGGACTTCAACCTCTTCCACACGCTGCGCTACGGTTTCCGGCCCTCGCGGATCGCGTTCCTGGCCGTGCACGCGTGGTCGGACGCGTCCACGGGTGCGTGGCCGCCGAACTTCCCCGATTCCCGCCGCAAGGAGTACGACCTGGCCACCATCCGGCGGTGGCTCGAGGTGTTCATCCAGCGGTTCTTCGCCTTCAGCCAGTTCAAGCGATCGGCGCTGCCCAACGGCCCCAAGGTCTCGGCCGGTGGCTCGCTGTCGCCGCGCGGCGACTGGCGGATGCCGTCGGACGCCTCTGCCAAGGCATGGCTGGACGACCTCGAGCGGCACGTGCCGCGCGGTGACGTCGAGCACCCCGTTGACTTGGGCCTCGCGGCCCGTTGACTTGGGCCTCGTGGCCCGCGGAGGCCGCGCTGGTCCAGACCAATTGGCAGAAGGTCCGCCGGCTCGCGCGCCGCACGTATTCAATGGGTGGCGGCAGCCTCCTCGGGGAGCGCGAAACCGGTGCGCCGCGCGCGCCCGCGCCGACCAGTCCACTTCTCGGGAGAACCCGGAAGGATGCCATGTCCCTCGACACGCCCGATGCGTCTCTCGCCCCAACAACCACCACCGAGGCCAGCACCGCCGTTCACCGGCTCAAGGAGGCGTGCGGCGGTCTCGTCACGCTCCCCGGTGACCCCACTTTCGACGCTGTCCGGATGCCGTGGAATGTCGCCGCCCAGCAGCAGCCGGCCGCAGTCGCGGTGCCGACCACGGTCGAGGAAGTCCAGCTCGTGGTCCGCGGAGCCAGGGCGGCCGGCCTGCGGGTCGCTCCGCAGGGCACCGGCCACGGGGCCGCCGCGCTGTCGGCACGCAACCTCGACGACGTCGTGCTGCTGCGCACGACCGCACTGACCGGGGTGACTGTCGACCCGGTGACGCAGACGGCCCGTGCCGAGGCCGGCGCGCTGTCGGAACACGTCGTCGCCGCGGCCGCCGAGCACGGGATGGTCTGCCTGCACGGTTCCTCGCCGGACGTCGGCATCGCCGGTCTTGCGCTGGGTGGTGGCATCGGCTGGTACGGCCGCAAGCACGGCCTCGCCTGCAACCTCATCCGGGCCGTGGAGCTGGTTACCAGCGAGGGCGAGCTGCTCAGGGTCGACGCCGAGCACCACATCGATCTGTTCTGGGCGGTTCGTGGCGGGGGCGGCAACTTCGGCGTGGTCACCGCGATCGAGGTCGGCCTACTGCCGATCGCCGATGCCTATGCCGGCACGATGATATGGGACCTCATCCACTACGAGAAGGTGCTCCGGCACTTCAACGCGTGGGCACCGACCGCACCGGAGGAGATCAGCTCGTCATTGCGCGCGATGCGGTTCCCGCCGCTGCCCTTCATCCCGGAGGAGATCCGTGGCCGATCCTTGGTGATCTTCGACGGCGCCGTCCTCGCCGACGATGACCACGCCGAGGAGATCGTCGCCGGCTTCCGGGCACTGGAGCCCGAGGTCGACACCTGGCAGCGGGTCCCGGCACCCAGCCTGATCCGGATGCACCAGGATCCCGAGGGCCCGACCCCGGCGGTGGGTGACGGGCTGCTCCTCGACCAGCTGGACGAGGCGACGCTGCAATCACTGCTCGACGCCGTGGGTCCCGACGCCGAGACCTGCCTCCTGATGGCAGAACTGCGCCAGCTCGGCGGTGCCCTACGGCGTTCCCCCGGGGACGCCGGGGCGGTCGGAAAGCTGGAAGCCGACTTCGTCGCTTACTTCGTCGGGATCGCTCCGACTCCGGAGATGGCCGCACTCGGCCGGGCCGACACCGACCGTGCGATGGCAGCCATGGCCGGCGCTGCGACCGGGGGCCGCTACCTCAACTTCGCCGAGGTCCCCGTCGACGCCGCCACCGGCTTCGACGCCGGCAGCTGGGCGCGGCTGCAACAGGTGAAGGCCGCGGTCGACCCCGACGGGATGTTCGTCGCCAACCACTCCATCACCGGCTGAGCGGCCAGAAGACGTGACTCGCCCGGCCGCAAGGCCCAACTGACCGGGCCGCAAGGCCCAACTGAACGGGGGTGCTGCATGCTGTGGCTGTGACGACCAGGCCCAGCAGCAGCATCCTCGTGGTCCAGCACGAGGCCGAGTGTCCACCCGCGTGGTTCGGCCAGTGGCTGGCGGCGGCGGGGTCGCGGCTCGACGTGCGCCGCCCCTACGCCGGCGACCCCCTGCCGGCGGACCTCAGCGGGCACGGGCAGATGGTGGTCCTCGGCGGGCACATGGGCGCCAACGACGACGCCCAGTACGGCTGGCTGACCCACGTGAAGGCGCTCTTCCGCGACGCCGCCGACAACGAGGTGCCGGCCTTCGGCATCTGCCTGGGCCACCAGCTCGCCGCGGTCGCCCTGGGCGGCTCGGTCGGCAGGAACCCCCGCGGGCAGCAGCTCGGCCTCACCGACCTGGGCTGGCTCGAGGCCGCCGACATCAACCCCCTGGTGCGCCAGGCAGGGATGCCCAAGCGTGGCGTGCAGTGGAACAACGATGTGGTCGACCAGCTGCCCGAGGGCGCCGTACCCCTCGCCCGCACCAGCGACGGTGAGCTGCAGGCCGCGCGCTTCGCGCCGACCGTCTGGGGCGTCCAGCTGCACCCGGAGGCCGACGAGCACGTGGTCGCGCCCTGGGCGGCCAACGACCGCGCGCTCTACCCCGACGGCGTGGTCGACGCGGCGGTCGAGGCCATCGAAGGGGCCCACGAGGAGCTGGAGGCGGCCTGGCGGCCGCTGGCCGAAGCCTTCGCCGCACTCGAGTGACCGGGGTCGCGTAACCCGCGTGTAACAGCGGATACGCCATAGTTGCCCCATGGGGAAGCAGGAAGACTTCGTCCTCCGGGCACTGGAGGAGCGCGACGTCCGCTTCGTGCGGCTGTGGTTCACCGACGTGCTCGGCTACCTGAAGTCGGTGGCGATCGCGCCCGCCGAGCTCGAGGGGGCCCTCGCCGAGGGCATCGGCTTCGACGGCTCCGCCATCGAGGGGTTCGCCCGGATCACCGAGGCCGACATGCTCGCCAAGCCGGACCCCTCGACCTTCCAGATCCTGCCGTGGCGCGGCGAGACACCCTCGACCGCGCGGATGTTCTGCGACATCGCGATGCCGGACGGGAGCCCGTCCTACGCCGATCCGCGCTACGTGCTGAAGCGGACGCTGCAGAACGCCGCGGACAAGGGCTTCACCTTCTACACCCACCCCGAGATCGAGTTCTACCTGTTCAAGGGGAGGCCGAAGTCCGGGGAGGAGCCGGTCCCGGTGGACCGCAGCGGCTACTTCGACCACACCGCGCAGAGCATGGGCTCGGACTTCCGCCGCGAGGCGATCACCATGCTGGAGTCGATGGGCATCTCGGTGGAGTTCAGCCACCACGAGGGCGGCCCCGGCCAGCAGGAGATCGACCTGCGCTACGCCGACGCGCTGTCCACCGCGGACAACATCATGACCTTCCGCACCGTCGTCCGCGAGGTCGCACTGAGCCAGGGGGTCTGGGCCAGCTTCATGCCCAAGCCGTTCACGACCCATCCCGGGTCCGGCATGCACACCCACGTCTCGCTCTTCGAGGGCGACCGCAACGCGTTCTTCGAGGGCGGTGCGGAGTACCAGCTGTCGAAGACCGCACGTCACTTCATCGCCGGCATCCTGCACCATGCCAGCGAGATCACCTGCGTGACGAACCAGTGGGTGAACTCCTACAAGCGGTTGATCGGTGGCGGGGAGGCCCCGTCGTACATCTGCTGGGGCCACAACAACCGCTCGGCGATGGTGCGGGTGCCGATGTACAAGCCCAACAAGGGCCAGTCGACCCGGATCGAGCTGCGCACCGTCGACGCGGCCGCCAACCCCTACCTCGCCTTCGCCGTGGTCCTCGCGGCCGGCATGCAGGGCCTCGAGGAGGAGTACGAGCTGCCCCGCGAGGCCGAGGACAACGTCTGGTCACTCAACGACCGGGAGCGCAAGGCGCTGGGCCTCGAGCAGCTGCCGAAGAGCCTGCACGACGCGATCGTGATCGCCGAGCGATCCGAGCTGCTCGCCGAGACGCTGGGCGAGCACGTCTACGAATTCTTCCTGCGCAACAAGCGTGCCGAGTGGGAGGAGTACCGCGGCCAGGTCTCGGCCTTCGAGCGCGACCGGATGCTGCCGGTGCTCTGAGGGTGACCGGCGTGGGCGTGACCGGCGGAGGCGTGCAGTGAGCCGGCCGGCGTACAAGACGATCCGCAGCCGGATCGTGCGCTTCGGCTTCCAGGACACCGACCGCGCGCTGCAGCGGCTGGCCCTGCTCGGCGATGCCGGTGAGGCGCTGGCACCGGTGCTGGGCCGCAGCGCCGATCCCGACCAGGCACTCTCCTGGCTGGTCGACCTCGCCGACGCGGTCGACGACCGGGACGCGTTCCTGGCCACGCTGGTCGCGGACGAGGGTACGGCGCACCGCCTGCTGGCCGTCCTCGGACTGAGCACTGCCCTTGCCGCACACCTGCTGCACCACCCCGGGCACTGGCGGGAGCTGGCCGACCCCGCGATCGCCACGACCCGTCCGACAGCCTTCTCGCTGCGGGCCGGGCTGCTGCAGGCGGTGGGGGCCGACCCGGCCGCCGACGCACCGGTCGCCGCGCTGCCCGACCACGAGGCCGTCGACGCGTTGCGGGTGGACTACCACCGGCTGCTGCTCCGGCTGGCCGCCCGCGACCTGGCCCAGCGGGCACTGGTCGACGACGTCGCCGCAGAGCTGTCCGACCTCGCCGCGGGCGTTCTCGAGGCTGCGCTCGCGATCGCCCGGCAGCGTGTCGGCGAGACGGCGGCCGGTGTGCGGCTCGCGGTCGTCGCGATGGGCAAGTGCGGCGGCCACGAGCTCAACTACCTCAGCGACGTCGACGTGGTCTTCGTGCACGAGCCGGAGCCCGGTGTCGAGGAATCGGTGGCCACCCGGGCGGCCACCCAGCTGGCGGCGAACCTGATGCAGGTCTGCTCCGAGCACACCGCCGAGGGCACCATCTGGCAGGTCGACGCGGCGCTGCGGCCCGAGGGCCGGGCCGGGCCGCTGGTGCGGACGATGGAGAGCCACCGGCACTACTACGAGCGCTGGGCGAAGACCTGGGAGTTCCAGGCGCTGCTGAAGGCCCGGCCGGTCGCGGGCGACCTCGAGCTGGGCGAGCGCTACGTCGCCATGGTCGGGCCGATGGTCTGGCAGGCCGCGGAGCGGGAGGGCTTCGTCGAGGACGTCCAGGCGATGCGCCGCCGGGTGCTCGAGCACATCCCCGCCCACGAGGCGGAGCGGCAGCTCAAGCTCGGCGCGGGTGGGCTGCGCGACGTCGAGTTCGCCGTCCAGCTGTTGCAGCTGGTGCACGGCCGCAGCGACGAGACACTCCGGTCCGGCTCCACCCTGACGGCGCTCGCGGCCCTGACGCGGGGCGGCTATGTCGGCCGCGACGACGGCGAGCAGCTCCGCGAGGCCTACTCCTTCCTGCGCACGCTGGAGCACCGGATCCAGCTGCACCAGCTGCGCCGCACGCACGTCGTCCCGGAGGATCCGGCGGCGCTGCGACGCCTGGGCCGGTCCCTGGGCTTCTTCGGCGAGTCCGAGGAGGAGCTCGACAAGGCCTGGCGCCACCACCGACGCGAGGTGCGCCGGCTGCACGAGAAGCTCTTCTACCGCCCGCTGCTGGCGGCGGTCGCCCGCATCCCCGGTGACCAGACCCGGCTCACTCCCGCGTCGGCGAAGACGCGGCTGCTTGCACTCGGGTACGTCGATCCGGACGCGGCGTTGCGTCACCTCGAGGCGCTGACTGCCGGGGTCTCCCGTAGCGCGGCGATCCAGCGCGCGCTGCTGCCGGCGATGCTGGAGTGGTTCGCGGACGCGCCGGACCCGGACGCCGGCCTCTTCGGCTTCCGGCGGATCTCCGACGCCCTCGGCTCGACGCACTGGTACCTCCGGCTGCTGCGCGACGAAGGCCTGGCCGCCCAGCGGATGGCGCAGGTGCTGGCGACCAGCCGCTACGCGACCGACCTGCTGGAGCGGGAGCCCGAGGGCGTGCTGATGCTGGGGGAGGAGGAGCGGCTCGAGCCGCTGACCCGGCAGGCGGTCCAGGCGGAGATGCTGGCCGCCGTCGATCGCCGCGACGACGCCGCGGAGGCCGTCCAGGCGGTGCGCGCGATCCGTCGGCGCGAGCTGCTGCGGGTCAGCGTCGCCGACCTCTGCGAGCCCTTCGGCGTGGCCGAGGTCGGCTACGCGCTCAGCGACCTCACCAGCGCCACCCTCGAGGCGACCCTCGTCGCCGCTGTCCGGGCGCAGGAGTCCGAGCGCGGCACGGCGATGCCGACGCGGATGGCGATCGTGGCGATGGGCCGCTACGGCGGTCACGAGCTGGGCTACGGCAGCGACGCCGACGTGATGTTCGTGCACGAGCCGCTGCCGGGCGCCGATCCGCAGCTCGCCGCCTCGATGGCGCAGGCAGTCGCCAACGACGTACGACGCCTGCTCGCCGCTCCGATGACCGACCCGGCGCTGGTGGTCGACACCGACCTGCGCCCGGAGGGGAAGCAGGGCCCACTCGTCCGCAGCCTGGAGTCCTACGCCGCCTACTACAGTCGCTGGTCGGCGCCCTGGGAGGCCCAGGCGCTCCTGCGGGCCTGTGTCGTGGTGGGCGACGCAGAGCTGGGGCAGGAGTTCACCGCGACCGTCGACCCGCTGCGCTTCCCCGCGGCGGGGCTCTCCTCCGCCGACCTCGTGGAGATCCGCCGGATCAAGGCCCGCGTCGACGCGGAGCGGCTGCCGCGCGGGGCAGACCCGGCCACGCACCTCAAGCTCGGCCCCGGCGGGCTGGCCGACGTCGAGTGGACGGTGCAGCTCCTGCAGATGCAGCACGCCGGGCGGATCCCCGAGCTGCGCACGACCCGGACGCTGGAGACGCTCGAGGTCGCCGTCCGGCACGAGCTGGTGGGCGAGCAGGACGCGCGGGCCCTGGCAGCCGCATGGCTCTTCGCGAGCCGCGCGCGCAACGCCACCGTCCAGGTGCGCGGGCGGCCCTCCGACCAGCTGCCGCGCGACGTCCGGGAGCGCAGCGCGGTGGCGCGGGTGCTGCGCTACGAGCCGGGGGAGAGCGACACGATGGTCAACGACTACCTGCGGGCCGCCCGGCAGGCGCGGGCGGTGGTCGACCGGGTGTTCTGGAGCTAGGCCTTCGGGGGCCGGCCCCGCTGCCGGGCGCCCATGACCAGGGCGGCGGCCAGCGACGGCGAGGAGCCGGGGTGGAACCGGAAGAGCGACGCGGTCTGCCTTGCGGACACGTTGAAGAGCAATCCGTCGGCGTACTCCTGCAGGTCGACGAGCCGGTCGTGCCGGAACTCCAGGGTCTTGCGCTGCCCGCTGAAGACGCTGCGGGCGGAGGTCACCGCCAGGATGCCGGAGTCCTGCCCGACCAGCTCGGAGCCGACCACCTCGCTGTGACCGCGGCCGGCACCGGCGCGGTAGCGCATGCCCATCCCCAGTAGGATGCTGACCCCGCTGCTGCTGCCCTGGAGCTCGTGACGGGTGACCTCCGTCATCAGATCGGCCCGGAAGACGCCGTGCACCTTCTCGCCCCTCCTGGTGAGGATCGGCGGATCGGTGACCACCGGAAGCCTGCCGTCATTGACCTGCCCGATCACCAGCGCGTCGAAGGCATCCGGCTGATGCTGGCGAAGGTCCTCCAGCGACGTGTGCAGCGCCTCCGCGACCCGCCGCAACCTGGTCGACTCGGCCACGTCCAGCAGGTAGTCACCGGTTGCGAGGCGCACAGCCTCGGCGAGGAGTGCGGTGCGATGCCGCTCGAGCCACCCGGGCTCGACCCTGGCGACCGCCTCCGGCAGGGCGCCGACGGCCTCGTCGTCACCGTCGGCAGCTCGGTGGACGAGCTCCTCGACCTCGGTGCGCTCGGCCTTCTCCTCGCGGTGCTCGCGGTGGAGGTGGCCGACTAGGCCTTCGTGCTCCACCCGCTCCGGTTGCGCCGGTTCGGCCTGGGCCGGCGCGGCCGCCTCGCCCGAGGGCCCCGTCGGCAGGTGCGCCGTCTGCGGGTCGACGTACGCCGTCCCCGCGCGGCTCACGTGGGCGGTCCAGCTGTGCCCGTTCCAGTAGCGGAAGTCCCACTGCCCGCCCGGGTCCGGGTACCAGTCCGCGGGCGGCGCCGAAGCAGGGAGCGACGGGTCAGTCACGCGGGAATCCTCCTCGGTTGGTCGCCCCGACACTAGACGACGAGCCGCTCAGGGGCCGCGCGCCGTCGCTGTTTGCCGGAGTGCTTGCCGGGTACCGCGCGGGACCGAACGACGAGGAGGACCATGGCTGACTCACCACGCGAGCCGGACCGGATCGCCAGCTTCGCCACCGTGCTCGGTGTTTTCGGCGCGAGCGTCGGGGCGACCGCGCTCTACGGCCGGATGACCGGCAAGCAGCTGCCCGGCCGGATACGGCTGCTCGACGTCGCCCTCGGTGGGCTGGCCACCTTCAAGTTCACCCGGTTGCTCGCCAAGGACGCGGTGACCACGCCGATCCGGGCGCCCTTCACCGAGTTCGAGGAGAACGCCGGTGCCGGTGAGGTCAACGAGAGCCCGAGGCCGGGCCACCCCCAGCACACCATCGGCGACCTGATCTCCTGCCCGTTCTGCCTGGCGCCGTGGGTGTCGACGTCGTACGTCGCGGCCCTGGCCCTCGCCCCGCGCGTGGCCCGTGCCTGGGCCGCCGCGTTCAGCGTGGTCGCCCTGTCCGACTCGCTGCAGTTCGGCTATGACCAGTTGAAGGAGTTGTGAGGATGCCCCGGGCAGAGGTGAGCGACGAGCTGTGGCAGGACTTCCACACGGTCGTGAACATGACCTCCCGTGAGCTCGAGGACTGGCTGCGTGCCGAGGGATCCGGCGAGGAGACCGAGGCGCTGCCCGACCAGGCCGGGCCCTCGCTGGGCCGCCGCGTGCTCGGGGTGCTCGGGAAGCGCCGGACCGACCTGACCGAGGACGACGTGCAGGCGATGGAGAAGGTGGTCCGGGAGGTTCGCGGCCAGCGCGGTCCCGAGCTCGAGCCGAAGGCCGGCGACGAGAAGTGGCGCCACCACCTGATGGACCTCGGCCACGACCCGCTCAAGCCCGTCCCGCATCCGGGCGGCGGCAACGCCTAGCCCGGACTATCCCGCGAGGCCCACCACGGTCAACAGGGTCACGTCGATCAGCGCGATCACCATGGCGGCGTAGAACGGCAGCCGCCCGCGCCCCACGAGCGCCACGCCCCCGAGGGCGAGGACGACGGCCAGGGTGCCCAGGCCCCAGGCGGACGGGGCACCCGACGGGCCCAGCACGGCCACGGCCGATCCGGCGGCGAGCAGGGCGACGGCGCCGAGTCGGGCGCGCCGCGGCCCGAGCCGGTGGGGCAGGCCGCGCACGCCCGTGGCCAGGTCCTCCTCGAGGTCGGGCAGGGCGTTGAGGAGGTGCGCGGCGACGCCGAGCACGGCCGCCGTGCCGACCATCCAGCCGGGCGGCCAGTGCGGTGAGCTCCCCGCGAGGGTGACCACCGCGGGGAGGCTGCCGAAGGCGACGGCGTAGGGCAGCCACGACATCGCCGTGGCCTTAGCGAGAAGGTTGTAGGCGTGGCCGGCGCCGACGCCGAGGAGCAGGTGCACGAGGGCGCTGCGCCAACCGGCCAGGAACGACAGGGCCACACAGGCGGTTGCCGCGATGACGAGGCTCCGGACCACCAGGCCACGGGACAGGTCGCCACTGGCCAGTGGCTTGTCGAGCCGGCCGACCTGGCGGTCCCGCCGGAGGTCGACGAGGTCGTTGCCCCAACCGATGGTCAACTGACCGGTGAACACCGCCGCGGTCACGATGGCGGCGATCCGCACGGGTTGGTCGTCGGCGCTGGCCAGGAGTGCCACCACCAGGGTCACGGCCACGGTCGGCCCGAGGTGGGCCGCGCGCAACAACCTCACCGTGCCACCGCCCAATCCACCGAGGGGTCGGCTCCGAACTCCTGACCACCCACCAAGGGCTCGGGTCCTCAGGAGTCAGGAGCAACCATGAAGAAGTCCCATCGCGTCATCCTAGGGATCGCCGCCGCGGGCGCCGTCGCCACGCCGCTCGCCCTCACCATGCCGAGCGCCACCGCCGATGCCGGTGACGCCTTCGCCCAGCTCAGGCCGGTGGCGCTTAACGGCGTCCACGGTGGTGGTTCCGCGCTCGTGGAGGTGCACGGAACCCGCATCGACGTCACCATGGGCGCCTACGGGCTGTTCCCCGACTTCCCGCACGCCGCCCACATCCACTTCGGCGCCCAGGCGCGGCACGAGTGCCCCACCGCCATGGACGACGCCGACGGGAGCGGCACGCTGACCACGACCGAGGGTGGGCCGGCGTACGGGCCCGTCGTGGTGTCGCTGACCAAGACCGGGGACACCAGCCCGGCCAGCACCCTGGCGATCGACCGCTACGACACCGCACCGGGCGGCGACCTGCAGTACGCCCGCGGCCACATCAAGGTCACGCAGGTCGTCGCCAGGGCGATCACCGACGGCAAGGCCGTGATCGTCATCCACGGCGCCGACGACAACGGTGACGGCACCATCGACGGCCCTGCGAGCGACCTGGCGCCGTCGCTGCCGAGCGAGGCGACCGATCCTGCCCTCTGCGGGGCACTCGTCCCGCAGGCCTGACCCGGGGGGGGTACGACGGGCACGACCGAACCCGTGCCCGCGACATCAACCGGCAAGCTGCCTCTCCGCACACGTTGCAACCCGTGCGGAGAGGCAGCTTGGTCCCTGGACCTGGGAAACCGGCTCCGGCTACAGGTCGAAATAGAGCTCGAACTCGTGCGGGTGGGGGCGCAGCGAGACGGGCACGATCTCCTGGGTGCGCTTGTAGTCGACCCAGGTCTCGATCAGGTCGGAGGTGAACACCCCGCCCTCGAG